>CAMYXL010000004.1 GCA_947303255.1 uncultured Clostridia bacterium
GAGTTGCTGTCTCACCGGATGTGTACTTGATTCCGGATCCTGTGTACTCCTCATCGATAGATGCATTTTTACCAAGTTCAACAGAGGACTTGTCGATTACAACGTCATTACCCTTAGCATCCTTACCTGTAAGGATAAGTTCTGCGCCAGGAAGCTCCTCACCACCTTCTGTATCTACCTTGCTAATTGCTACATCTGTCTTATATATTGCATCCTTCATCGTAACAACTGCAGGATTATCTCCATTAGCTGCTGTTACATAAGAAGAATCTACTACCTTACCATCCTTGATTTCGAATGTAATATCTGTTGTAACTGCATAACCAGCAGGTGCTGCATTCTCAGAGAGAGTATATTTACCATCCGGAAGACCCTTGATAAGTGTTGCAGCCTCGCCTGATGTGTATTTGATTCCTGATCCTGTGTACTCTTCGTCAATAGAAGCGTTTGTGCCAAGTACTACAGAAGACTTGTCGATAACTACTTCATTACCTGCGAAGTCTGTTCCTGTAAGGATAAGTTCTGCACCAGGAAGCTCTTCACCGCCTTCTGTATCTACCTTGCTAATTGCTACGTCTGTCTTATACATTGCATCCTTCATCGTAACAACTGCAGGATTATCTCCGTTTGCTGCTGTTACATAAGAAGAATCTATTACCTTACCATCCTTGATCTCGAAAACAATATCTGTCGTTACATCGTAACCAGCTGGTGCTGCATTCTCTGTAAGTGTGTATGTTCCATCAGGGAGACCCTTAACAAGAGTTGCTGTCTCACCGGATGTGTACTTGATTCCGGATCCTGTGTACTCCTCATCAATAGATGCGTTTGTACCAAGAACTACGGAAGACTTGTCGATAACTACTTCATTACCAGCAAAATCAGTTCCTGTAAGGATAAGTTCTGCACCAGGAAGCTCCTCGCCACCTTCTGTATCTACCTTGCTGATAGAAACGTCTGTCTTGAACATGGCATCCTTCATTGTAACAACTGCAGGATTGTCTCCATTAGCTGCTGTTACATAAGAAGAATCTACTACCTTACCATTCTTGATCTCGAATGTGATCTCTGTAGTTACATCATAGCCTGCAGGTGCTGCATTCTCAGTAAGTGTATATTTACCATCAGGGAGACCCTTGATAAGAGTTGCTGTCTCACCCGATGTGTACTTGATTCCTGAACCTGTGAACTCCTCATCGATAGATGCGTTTGTACCAAGAACTACAGAAGACTTGTCGATTACAACGTCATCACCCTTTGCATCCTTACCTGTGAGGATAAGTTCTGCGCCAGGAAGTTCCTCTCCACCTTCTGTGTCTACCTTGCTGATAGCTACGTCTGTCTTATACATAGCGTCCTTCATAGTAACAATCGCAGGATTATCTCCGTTTGCTGCTGTTACATAAGAAGAATCTACTACCTTACCATCCTTGATCTCGAATGTAATATCTGTTGTTACATCGTAACCTGCAGGTGCTGCATTCTCAGAAAGAATGTAATTACCATCAGGAAGTCCCTTAATAAGTGTTGGAGTGCTGCCTGACAAATACTTCAATGTTGTACCGTTCTTTTCAAGGATAATTGCTGACACACCCTTAACGATCTGTTCCTCATCAAAGTAAACAGCATTTCCCTTTGCATCAGTACCTGTAAGTGTAAGAGTCGCTCCAAGAAGTTCATCTCCACTATTTGTATCAACTTTGCTAATGGCTACATCTGTCGCATATGCATCAATCATTTGAATCTTATCAACTTCTTTACCGTCAACAATGATCCTCATATCAGATGTCAACTCAAATGTTATAGACTCAGCCTTTAAATATCCATTTGGAGCTGTTAACTCAGTAAGGGTATATTTTCCAGCACGAAGATTCTTAATGACAGTAGTTTCAGTTCCGGAAACAAATCTAACCTCATCACCGGTATTTTTCAGATCTGCACCATAACCAAGAACAACCTGTGAATCAACAAAGTTAACAGTATTGCCCTTATTATCCTGACCTACGAGGATCAATGTTGCACCAGGAAGTTCGTTTCCAGATGCATCTACTTTACTGAACACAACATCATTAGTTCTAAGTGAATCCTTCATAGTAACAATTGCAGGATTATCACCATTTGCCTCTGTTACATAAGAAGAATCTACTACCTTACCATCCTTGATTTCGAATGTAATATCTGTTGTAACTGCATAACCAGCAGGTGCTGCATTCTCAGAGAGAGTATATTTACCATCTGGAAGACCCTTGATAAGTGTTGCTGTCTCACCCGATGTGTACTTGATTCCTGATCCTGTGTACTCCTCATCAATAGATGCGTTTGTACCAAGAACTACGGAAGACTTGTCGATAACTACTTCATTACCAGCAAAGTCAATTCCAGTAAGAATAAGCTCTGCTCCAGGAAGTTCATCTCCACTTTCTGCATCTACCTTGCTGATAGAAACGTCTGTCTTATACATTGCATCCTTCATCGTAACAATCGCAGGATTGTCTCCATTAGCCGCTGTTACATAAGAAGAGTCTACAACCTTACCATCCTTGATCTCGAAAACAATATCTGTCGTTACATCGTAACCAGCTGGTGCTGCATTCTCTGTAAGTGTGTATGTTCCATCAGGGAGACCCTTGATGAGAGTTGATGTCTCACCCGATGTGTACTTGATTCCTGAACCTGTGTACTCCTCATCGATAGATGCATTTGTACCAAGAACTACAGAAGACTTGTCGATTACTACTTCATCGTTCTTTGCATCCTTACCTGTGAGGATAAGCTCTGCGCCAGGAAGCTCGTTACCACCTTCTGTGTCTACCTTGCTGATAGCTACATCTGTCTTAAACATTGCGTCCTTCATCGTAACAACTGCAGGATTGTTTCCGTTTGCGGCTGTTACATAAGAAGAATCTACTACCTTACCACCCTTGATCTCAAATGTAATATCTGTTGTTACATCATAACCTGCAGGTGCTGCATTCTCTGTAAGTGTGTATGTTCCATCAGGAAGGTTCTTGATCAGTGTCGAAGTGCTGCCTGACAAATACTTCAATGTTGTACTGTTCTTCTCAAGGATAATTGCTGACTCACCCTTAACGATCTGTTCCTCATCAAAGTAAACAGCATTTCCCTTTGCATCTGTACCTGTAAGTGTAAGTGTTGCTCCAAGGAGTTCATCTCCGCTGTCTGTATCAACTTTACTGATTACTACGTCTGCCTTGAACATAGCATCCTTCATGGTAACAACTGCCGGATTATCTCCGTTTGCTGCTGTTACGTAAGAAGAATCTACTACCTTACCATCCTTGATCTCGAATGTAATATCTGTTGTTACATCGTAACCTGCAGGTGCTGCATTCTCTGTAAGTGTGTATTTACCATCTGGGAGACCCTTGATAAGTGTTGCTGTCTCACCTGATGTGTACTTGATTCCTGATCCTGTGTACTCCTCATCAATAGATGCGTTTGTACCAAGAACTACGGAAGACTTGTCGATAACTACTTCATTACCAGCAAAATCAGTTCCTGTAAGGATAAGTTCAGCGCCAGGAAGCTCCTCGCCGCCATCTGTATCTACCTTACTGATAACTACATCAGTCTTGTTCAATGCATCCTTCATTGTAACTACTGCAGGATTATCTCCATCAGCTTCTGTTACGTAAGAAGAATCTACTACCTTACCATCCTTGATCTCGAATGTGATATCTGTTGTTACAGCATAACCGGCAGGAGCTGCATTCTCTGTAAGTGTGTATGTTCCGTCCGGAAGGCCCTTAATAAGAGTTGCTGTCTCACCGGATGTGTACTTGATTCCAGAACCTGTATACTTCTCATCGATAGATGCATTTGTACCAAGAACTACAGAAGACTTGTCGATTACAACGTCATCACCCTTTGCATCCTTACCTGTGAGGATAAGTTCTGCGCCAGGAAGTTCCTCTCCACCTTCTGTATCTACCTTGCTGATAGCTACGTCTGTCCTAAACATAGCATCCTTCATAGTAACAATCGCAGGAGTATCTCCGTTTGCTGCTGTTACATAAGAAGAATCTACTACCTTACCATCTTTGATCTCGAATGTGATATCTGTGGTTACATCGTAACCTGCAGGTGCTGCATTCTCTGTAAGTGTGTATGTTCCATCAGGAAGATCCTTAATAAGAGTAGCTGTTTTTCCTGATAAGAACTGAAGTGTTGTTCCATCTTTCTGAAGGATTATTGCTGACTCACCCTTTTCGATCTGGCCTTCAGAGAAATAAACTTCTTTTCCACTGAAATCTATTCCTTTAAGAGTAAGCTTAGCACCAAGAAGTTCCTCGCCAGCTTCGGTATCTACCTTGCTAATTGCAACGTTAGTCTTAAACATTGCGTCCTTCATGGTAACTACTGCAGGATTATCTCCATTAGCTGCTGTTACATAAGATGAAGCAATTACTTTACCGTCTCTGATCTCGAATGTGATCTCTGTGGTTACATCATAACCTGCAGGAGCTGCATCCTCTTTAAGGGTATATGTTCCATCAGGAAGACCCTTGATCGTTGTCTTAGTTGAACCGGACTTAAATCTGATACCATTACCGGATTCATTTTCCAAGAAAGAAGCGCCTTCACCTAAAGAAACCATGCTTTCTTTAATAATAATATTTTTGTTACTATTATCTATGCCGGTCAAAGTAAGTTCAGCACCAGCCAACTCTTTTGAATTGTCGATATCCTGCTTAGAGATTTCAACTGTTACGATCTCAGGAAGATCAATTGTAAGTCCCTTAGGGATAAAAGACATATGTGTCTCATTAGCTGCATAAATATTATTAGCGATGATAGTTCCACTTCCACCGTTAGCAACAACGTCACAATCAGGAGCTATAATATGACCAACAGTTGAATGTGTAATAACTGTTGTTCCAGGAGCAGCATTATAAAAGTTATAAATAATATTAGTACCCTTGAAAGCCATCTGCTCCTCATCTTTGATAAAGCCACCTTCCAAGGTTCTATATTTAATATTTGTCGGGAACTCAAATCTATCAACACCGGAAAGATCAATATTGATAACAAGAGACTGATTTCCCTGATAACCGTTTGAAGCACTGTAATTAATATTGTTGATATTCATTATCGGCACAAAATCTTTAGCCGAAACATTCAATACGTTGGTTCCATAATTATTCAACCAAATCGCATTGTTGTTTTTATCATACGCATCGTAATATGGATATACATTATTATCCAATTTTGAAAGCTGAGTTGAAAGAGTTTGATACTGACTCTTAAGAGCATCAAAATCAACATAGCTGTCAGTTGTATGACCAAACGTAACATTCTGACCAGTATAAGATGTAGATCTTACCTGCAATGCTCCGTCAATAAGATTTGAATCATATGAGTAAATGTACGTCTTATCTTTGATAGCAGAATTATTCGTAATATTCTCAGGTTCGCCACCCTGGATTGGATTACCATATATATCAAATTTAGGCTGAACATCTATCAATTTAACATCATATGCCTCAGGGATAAGAATAGTATCGATCATACCGATACCCCAGATCCTTCCATCATCATTATCAGGATGCTTAACTGTCTGATATCCAAAATCTACACTATCAGCAGTTGTATTAATTGAATTTGAAACGACATTAACAAGAGGATGAGATTCATAATTACCAAAGCTGGTATGAGGTTCAGTATAGTTCTGACCAATATACCAGTTTTTGCATGCCAGGTTACCGTTGACATGTGTATCATTATAAATACTGTCAAAAGCGAATAAAGAAAAGTTTCCGGCTTCACCTAAGAGGTTATCCCAGTAGTATGAAGATTCACGGTAAGTTCCGGAAACGATCGGCAATCCATCTGAGTCTTTGTACTCAGCTGCCAATACACTCCTCATTGATGCAAAAGGTGAAAAAATTGTCAGCGTCATTATTGCTGACATAATTGTTGCAAGTCGTTTCAAATTTGATCTCATAACAAGTATATTCTCCCTTAATATAATAAAATCGAAAAAAATATACATTAGAACAAAAATCCAAACAATCGAATGAAAACAAATAAATAATACAAAAAAACACATGATCCTTTGTACAAAAGATAAAAAAACAGGGCAATTTTTGTAAAATCAAGAGCAACATGTGTCATTTTACAATGAAAACTTCAATTATCAATTATTTTTTAATGTTTTTGTCAGTCAATTTCTTTTGATAATATCACATGTAAAAAACCTGTCAAATAAACCCCTGATTTCTAGCATTTTTGTTAAATATTTTTGTATTATGTTAATTTGTAATATGAATGTAACATTGTTACATTCTCTTAATATTTTGTTTTATTAAATGAAAGTTTATATAATTAATGTCTAATTGTTGACATGATTTTAAACACAATTTGCGTTTTTGTGCATAGATCATATATCTAATGTTCGTGATTTATTTAGCAATTTTTGTTATTTTCTTGGCCGTATCTTGATAAGTTTTTTCTCATATTTATTCATTTCAACGTATATTTATTCTTTTTAAAAGAAAAAAATACCGCTCGTTTTTTCAATCGAGCGGCATTCATTATTGTCCGATTATTTACTTGTTATCAGTGATCAATTTATAGGTTTCCGGTCTTCTGTCTCTGAAGACTCCCCAAGACAATCTGTCCTCTCTATTAGCTTCAAAATCATACTCAGACATTATGACTGTCTCTTCTTCCCTGTTTGCCTGAACTATTATCTCGCCAAACTGATCCGTCATAAAACTGCTTCCGTAAAAACTCAGTTCACTTGATTGATCGTTGTTTTCCTTACAAGGAGTAACAACTTCATTTCCAACTCTGTTAGCAGCCACAACCGGAATAATATTTGCTGCAGAATGGCCCTGCATCGTTCTCGACCAGTGACCCATACTGTCTACCTCAAGGATAGGCTCTTTTCCGATCGCTGTAGGATATAAGATGATATCAGCTCCCATAAGAGCCAAACATCTGGCCGTCTCGGGAAACCACTGATCCCAGCATATTCCGATACCGACTTTACCGTACTTTGTATCAAACACCTTGAAACCGAGATTGCCCGGAGTAAAGTAGAATTTTTCCTGATAGAAGTGGTCATCCGGAATGTGAGTCTTTCTATATACACCCAAGATCTCACCGTCGCTATCGATAAGAGCCAGTGAATTATAAAGAACATTTCCGTCCTTTTCGTAAAAGCTTACAGGGATAACTACATCCAATTCCTTGGCTATCTTTCTAAAATGGCAGACTGCGTCATTCTCCTCAGTGCTCTTTGCAAAAGCATAGTAATCGTATCTTCTCTCCTGACAGAAATACTGCCTCTCGAAAAGTTCCGGAAGCAATATGATCTTTGCGCCGTCTTCTGCAGCCTTTCTTACAAGTTTTTCAGCCTTTTCGATATTCTCACTTACAACTGTTGAACAGCTCATCTGAACAGCTGCAACCTTAATCTTGGACATATTATCCCTCCTTTATTACCTTCGGTATCTGCTGAGTGATACAGTGTATGTTTCCTCCTCCAACGAGGATATCTCTGGCGTATATAGGAACAACCTTTCTTCCGAAACTTACAGATTCCATGATCTCTACGGCCCTTCTGTCAGATTCTGTATTATTGCCTCCAAACTGCGGGATCAGGATCGAATCATTTGTATAGTAATAATTCACATAGCTTGCGGCAAGTCGTTCTCCTTCTTCCCTGTTATCTTCGCCTTCCTCGAAAACGAGATTATCCATATCCTTCTTCTCGATGAGAACAGGATTATCAGGGATCGGAAGTTTGATGATCTCGATTTTACGTCCCTTACAGTCAGTTACAGAGCTTAGATAATCATAGCATGCCTTTGACATATTATATTGAGGATCATCTATATTATCTGTCCACGCCAAAACAACTTTTGCCGGACCTGCAAAGGCTGCTACATTATCAACGTGCTCGTCAGTCTCATCATTATATATGCCACACGGGAGCCACAATACCTTCTTGGCACCCAGAGCATTACATAGATAGTCCTCTATATTTTCACGAGTAAGATCACTGTTCCTTCCCGGGCTTAAAAGACAGGTCTCAGTAACCATCAACGTACCTTCGCCGTCGGTCGCTATGCTTCCTCCTTCAAGGATAAAATTCTGTCGGTCTACGGAGTTCTTTCCGATCTTACTGCAAAACAAAGAAGCAACTTTATTATCAAGATCGTAGTCCTGATAAAGACCGTTATAATCTCCGCCCCAAGCATTAAATCTCCAGTCGATACCCATGATCTCATCATTGTTCAAGACAAAAGTAGGTCCTACATCCCTTGCCCATGAATCGTTGGAATCTATCCTAAGCGGTATGAAACTAAAAGGCTGATCTTCGAATCTTGATGAAAGATCATCGATGGTCTTCTGTGGCTCGTCATTGTTGAAAAGGACATAGAGATCTTCGCTTTTGAGTATCGTCTCAAAGATACTGATAAAGGCCTTCTGGGCAGCTGAGGGATCCTTGCCCCAGCTTCCGGGTCTTACTGGCCATATCATGAGTGTGGCACTATGTTTTTCGAATTCTCCCGGAAATCTAACCATCAGGACAAACGCTCCTTAAAATCTGAGTAACCGAATCTTCTGACCAACTCGTAATCTCCGTCTTCTTTTTCGAGGACGATATCAGGAAGAGACATTCCGTTAAACGTGTTGTTTTTGACCATGCTGTAGATGGCCATGTCACCGAATGTGAGGCGGTCTCCTATCTTCGGCATCGTTTTAAGCCCGTATTCGCCTATTACGTCGCCTGCAAGACATGTTCTTGATGCAAGTCGGACTTTCGTGCCGTTCGCGTCAGAATCGATCAGAGGCGGCAAATACGGCATCTCCAATACATCAGGCATATGGCATGCTGCAGACGCGTCCAGGATGAGCGTAGGAACGTCTCCTGTATCGACGATATCCATGACTTCGGTAATTAGGTATCCCGCATCAAGAGCGATAGCTTCGCCGGGCTCGAGATATACATCGAGATCGTATGTTTTCATAATATACTTGATAAGTTCCACAAGGCCGTCCACATCATAATCAGGCTTGGTTATGTGATGACCGCCGCCGAGATTGATGAATCTGATGTCCTTGAAGTATTTACCGAAATTCTTCTCGACTACGTCAAAAGTCGCCTTCAGCGGCTCAAAGCCCTGCTCGCAGAGCGTATGGAAATGAAGACCCGTAACTTCCTTCGGAAGGGATTCAGGCATATCCTTAAGCCTTATTCCGAGACGTGACGATGGCGAACAAGGATCATAGATCTCATGTCCTTCCTGAGTCGAGAATTCCGGATTGATGCGAAGTGCGATCTTAACATCCTCATGTTTTCGAATAACAGGAAGATGACGATTAAACTGCGACATGGAATTAAAATAGACATGGTCGCAGATACTAAAGATGTCCTCCATCTCGTCATCCTTATATGCCGGCTCGAAAACATGATTCTCACTGCCCCTCATCTCCTCATGAGCAAGCCTTGCCTCGTAGATTCCGGAAGATGTGGTGCCGGTTAAGTACTCGGCTATCAATGGATAAACGCGGAACATCGAAAATGCTTTTTGGGCAAGAAGTATCTTGGCGCCCGATCTTACCTCGACATCCTTTAAGATCTCGAGGTTTTTTCGAAGCGCCTTTTCAGACACGATATATGAAGGTGTCTTTAATTCTTCGTATCTCATGGAACGAGAGTCGGGTTTTCGTCAACAACCCATGGAAGTCCGTACTTGTTGAGCATATCCATGTATGGATCCGGATCGAACTCGTCGGTCGTATATACGCCCGGCTTTTTCCAGATGCCGTTGATGACAAGTGATGTACCGATCATAGCAGGAACACCAGTGGTGTAGCTGATAGCCTGGCTGCCGAGCTCCTTGTAGCATTCCTGGTGATCACATACGTTATAGATATAAAGTGTCTTCTCTTTACCGTCTTTCTTACCTGTAAAGATACAACCGATATTTGTCTTTCCTACAGTTCTCGGACCAAGACTTGCAGGGTCAGGCAAAAGAGCCTTGAGGAACTGGATCGGAACGATCTCACGGCCTTCGAACATGATCGGGCTCGTTGAGAGCATGCCAACGTTTTCGAGACACTTCATATGAGTAAGATAGCTCTGGCCGAATGTCATGAAGAAACGGATGCGCTTGATCTCAGGGAAGTTTCTTCCGAGAGCCTCGATCTCCTCGTGATGGAGAAGATACATATCCTTCATGCCGACTTCAGGGAAATCGTATTCTCTCTTGATCTCCATAGGCTTCGTCTCGACCCACTTGCCGTTTTCCATGTAGGATCCGTTGGCGGATACTTCACGGAGGTTGATCTCCGGATTGAAGTTTGTGGCAAACGGATAGCCGTGATCACCGCCGTTACAGTCGAGAATATCGACTGTGTCGATCTCGTCGAAATAGTGCTTTTTCGCATAGGCAACGAATACGGATGTTACGCCCGGATCAAAACCTGTTCCGAGGAGAGCCGTAAGGCCTGCATTCTTGAACTTGTCCTCGTATGCCCACTGATAGCTGTAGTCGAAGTAAGCAGTAAAGCCCTTCTCCTTGCAGCGCTTCTCATAAGCCTCTCTCCAAGCCGGCTCGTCAGTATCTTCAGGCTCGTAGTTAGCCGTGTCGATATAGTCGACCTTGCACTCGAGGCAGGCGTCCATGATCGTGAGATCCTGATAAGGAAGAGCCACGTTCAATACTGCATCCGGCTTATAGTCATTAATGAGCTTAACGAGATCCTCTACGCTGTCTGCATCTACAGTAGCAGTCGAAAGCTTAACAGGTGTTCCCTGCTTCTCGAGCTTCTCCTTAAGAGCATCACACTTTGATACTGTTCTGCTCGCGATGCAAAGCTCCGTAAATGTCTCGCTGTTCTGGCAGCACTTCTGGATAGCTACCTGAGCTACGCCGCCGCAACCGATTACCAATAATCTTGCCATTTATATGTTCCTCCTTATTCTTTCTCTTCTTCGATCAACATATCTTCAACATATTTCGGAAGCATAAATGCGCCCGAGTGTAAGTGTGTAGTGTAATACCAGGTCTTGATCTTACGATCCTCCCACTTTTTCGGATCAAAATCACGGATCGGATGATACTTTTTGGAAGCAAATCCGAAAAGCCAGTATCCTGACGGACATGTCGGGATATTTGCCTGATATACCTTCATTACCGGGAACGACTTAACAGCCTTTCTGTGCATCGCCCTGCAGTTCTCTTCATCCTCATCGAAAAAAGGACTTCCGTGCTGATAGACCATGATTCCGTCATCGTGCAAAGCCTTATAGCAGTTGCCGTAAAACTCCTTTGTGAAAAGTCCTGCTTCATGTCCCGTAGGATCTGTCGCATCATTGATGATGAGATCGTACTTATCCTTACACTTACGAAGGAAACGAAGACCGTCCTCGTAGTAGATCCTTACGCGTACGTCCTCAAGACCAATCGCATTATCAGGGAAAAACTTACGGCAGACATCCACGAACATCTTGTCAGGTTCGCAGATATCGATAACTTCGATCTCTTTATAATATGAGAGCTCTCTTGCTACGCCTCCGTCACCACCACCGATAACGAGTACGCGCTTGACGTCAGGATGGACCGCCATAGGAACATGAACGATCATCTCGTCATAAGTAAACTCTTCCTGTTCGGAAAAAATAACATTACCGTTAGAAGTTAAGAACTTGCCGAACTCAGGAGAATCAAAAACATCGATCCTCTGAAACTCGCTCGTACCGCTATACAGATGCTGGTTAACTCGAATAGACATCTTCACATTGTTTGTGTGCATCTCTTCAAACCAAAATTCCATATCGTTTCCGGCCATCTTAATCCCTCCTTATTTCAAAACGTAAAGTTCTGATATATCCTCACTCTCCGGGCCCTGCATTGAACAGCCCTTTTCCTTAGCGAGATTAATGTAATCAAGAATATCCTTGGTGATCATCTCACCAGGCGCCAGGATCGGTATTCCCGGCGGATAACACATAACTGACTCTGCGCAGATCCTTCCGATCGTCTGATCGATAGGAAGTTTTTCAGTCTCTGCATAGAACGCTTCCTGAGGAGTTGCTTTAACTATCGGAGTTACGTACTCTGCACAGAAGAAATCTCCCGTTGGCTTTGAGTAAAGTCTCGCGATATCGTTAAGAGCTCCAGCAAGTCTTTCTATCTCCTGAAGTCTGTCACCGATCGAGATATACGCAAGTACATTTGAAAGGTCACCGAACTCCATCTGTATATCGTATTCCTCACGGAGAAGATCATAAACTTCGATTCCCGTAAGACCGATTCCTCTGGTATTTATAACAAGCTTCGTAACGTCAAAATCATATACGCTGCTCTTGTTTATAAGCTCAGCTCCGAAAGCATAAAAGCCTTCGATCTCGTTTATCTCTTCCCTCGCATAATCAGCAAGCTCACATACCTTCGCAAAACTCTGCTTGCCCTTAAGTGCAAGGTTTCTTCTGCTGATATCAAGACTTCCCAAAAGAAGATAGGAAGCACTCGTTGTCTGAGTAAGATTTACGATGTTACTTACATAACCTTCGTTTATACCTTCACCTATAAGGAGCATGGAACTTTGTGTAAGAGAACCGCCTGACTTATGCATGCTTACGGCTGCCATATCTGCACCTGCTGCCATCGCGTTAAGAGGAAGTCCCTCACCGAAATAAAGATGAGTTCCGTGAGCTTCGTCTACCAATGCGAGCATGTTGTTCTTATGAGCAAGATCTACGATCGCCTTAAGGTCGGAACAGATTCCGTAGTAAGACGGATTGTTGATCATGATAGCCTTAGCATCAGGGTTTTCCTCGATCGCCTTTTTAACGTCTGCCGTTTCCATTCCCAGAGGGATACCAAGCTTTGTATCAACCTTCGGATCGATATAGACAGGAATGGCTCCGCAAAGGATAAGAGCATTGATCGCACTCTTATGAACGTTTCTCGGCATGATGATCTTCTCGCCGCGCTTACAAGCAGTAAGTACCATGCTCTGAACAGCGCTTGTAGTACCGCCGACCATCATGAACGCGTGCTTTGCGCCAAACGCATCAGCAGCGAGTTCCTCTGCTTCTTTGATAACGGAAACAGGATGACAGAGATTATCAAGAGCTTTCATGGAGTTGACATCGATCTCAACACACTGAAGACCCAAAAAATCTACGAGTTCCTTGTTACCTCTGCCACGCTTATGACCCGGAACGTCAAAAGGAACGACCCTCTGTCGTCTGAATTCCTGTAACGCCCTGTATAAAGGTGCTTTTTTCTGTCTCTCCAGATCCATTCTTCTTCTCCAAACAAAAAAGCAATTCATCTATGATGAACTGCCTTTGATTCTTAGTAATGTTACTAAGACCTGCTCTTCGGTAGCGCATCAGCACTGGTTTTAAGAAACCATCTTATAAAATTAGGATCAACCTAGTTTAATAAACGTGGTGCTTTACACCACATGCGGCACGACCTGCCCCGTCCGACGAGCGTTAAATACAGATTTCTTTATCCGTATTCGGTCAATAGTTTTAACTACCAAAGTATAACACGAAACCACATTTTTTCAAGTATCAGACCTTTTTCGAGCATTGCAAAGGGCGCCTCAGATGAAGCGCCCTTAATACAAATTAACAATAAACCCCCGAAGATCAGTTCTTTGCTATAAACTTACCTCTTCTCTTGGAAACTACGTCGAAGATAACGGCTGCAAGAAGAACGCCGCCCTTAACAACTTTACACATGTTCTGGTCAACTGACATAAGCTGCATACCCATGTTGATAACACCCATGAGGATAGCACCGATGATAACGCCAGGAACTGTTCCGATTCCGCCGTAAGCTGAAGCACCACCGATGAAGCATGAACCGATAGCGTCCATCTCATACTGGTTACCAGCTGTAGGCTGAGCGGATGAAAGTCTTGCCATTGTTACGAGAGCTGCAACTGCAGACAAGAGACCCATGTTTGTGTAAGCGATGAAGTAAACCTTGTTTGTGTTGATACCGGAAAGCTTTGTAGCCTTTTCGTTACCACCTACTGCGTAGAAGGAACGTCCGATCGTTGTGTTACCTGTAAGGTATCCGTAGAACAAGATAACAACCATGAGGATGATAAGAACGTTTGGAAGACCCTTATCGCAAGAGAATTTCCAGAATACCCAGATGATAGCTGCTGCGATGATTCCGTTCTTAAGAATGAAAGCCCAGAGCTTATCTGTCTCATAACCCTTCTTTTTCTTAACGAGTCTGCTTCTTATCTCAAGTGCAAGGAAGATCAAAACTGCAACTATACCGATAAGGAAACATGTAAGGTTAAAGTGCTTAATGATAATATTCATCGATGGAATATAAATACCCATATTGAAGAAATCAGGAACGTAACAGGTATTACCGCCACCGAAGATCTTCATGAATGTTGCCTGCTCTGCAAGAGGGATTCCTTTACCGTCGAGCAATACGTTACTCAAACCTCTGAAAGCCAACATACCTGCAAGGGTAACGATGAATGGTGGGATTCGAACGTATGCGATCCAGAAGCCCTGGAATGCACCGATAAGAATACCGGTAACCAACATGATGATAACAACCAATGGCATCGAAACTCCCTTATTAACGAGGAGTATAGCTCCTACCGCACCGGTAAAGCAAACAACCGAACCTACTGAAAGATCGATGTTACCACCGGTAAGGATGCAAAGAAGCATACCTACTGCCAAGATGAATACGTAAGCATTCTGTGCTACAAGACTCGTGATGTTCATCGGTGCTGCGATGGTTCCGTGAGTACGCCAAGCGAAGAATCCGAATACCAGCAAAAGCACGATGACCATCGTATACTTTTTAATAAACTCTATAATTTTATCCTTTGTCATACCGCTGCCTCTCCTTTAGCGCTTGATTGTAAGATACAAGACATTATCTTTTCCTGTGTTGCGTCTTCACCCATCATCTCGCCAACAATTCTTCCTTCGTTCATGACATAGATTCTGTCACACATACCAAGGATCTCAGGAAGCTCGGAAGAGATCATGATTACTGATTTTCCTTCGCTTACGAGTTGGTTAATGATGCAATAGATCTCATATTTAGCACCGACATCGATACCTCTTGTCGGTTCGTCAAGGATCAAAACATCAGGATCTGCGAACATCCATTTAGCGAGGAGAACTTTCTGCTGGTTACCACCGCTTAAGTTACCTACATTCTGGTTAACTGAAGGACACTTTGTCCTGAGTTTCTCTTTGTACTCAACAGCTACACCGTACTCCTTATCTTTGTCGATGATCTTATGAGTACTTACCGCATCAAGGTTCGCCAAAGTTGTATTTATCTTGATAGGATTTGACAAGATAAGTCCGTTACCCTTACGATCTTCGGTTACGTAAGCAAGCTTATGTTTGATAGCCTGTTCAACACTATGAAGTTCAACTTTCTTGCCGTTGATGAATACCTCACCTGAGATATTCTCTCCATAGCTTCTTCCGAAAACGCTCATGGCAAGTTCTGTTCTTCCGGCACCCATGAGTCCGGAGATTCCGAGAACCTCACCTTTCTTTACTTTGATCGAAACATTATCAACAACCTTACGTTCCATGAATACCGGATGATAAACGTTCCAGTTCTTGACTTCGAACATAACGTCGCCGATGTGGCTCTCTCTTTTCGGGAAACGGTCAGAAAGTTCACGACCAACCATTCCTTTGATGATTCTGCTCTCAGAGATGTCATCTGTTTTCTTATCGAGTGTCTCGATCGTGGCGCCATCTCTGATAACAGTGATCTTATCTGCTACGTATGATACTTCATTAAGCTTATGTGAAATGATAATGGAAGTCATTCCGTTTTCCTTAAACTTAATGAGCAAGTCCAAAAGCGCCTTGGAATCTTCTTCATTAAGAGAAGATGTAGGCTCGTCCAATATAAGCAATTTGGCCTTCTTTGCAAGAGCTTTTGCAATCTCGACCATCTGTTGTTTTCCTACACCAATGTCTTTGATCAATGTTCTTGATGATTCTTTAAGTCCAACGACTTTAAGATATTCGGAAGCGAGTTTGTGTGTCTCGTTCCAATCGATCTTTATCATATTGCCTCTCTCGTTTCCGAGGAACATGTTCTCACCGATCGACATGTATGGAACCAATGCGAGCTCCTGGTGAATGATTACGATTCCCTCAGCTTCACTGTCTTTGATTCCGTTGAATTTACATTCTTTTCCGTTATAAATGATCTGACCTTCATAAGTTCCGTGAGGATAAATGCCGCTCAAAACATTCATAAGAGTGGACTTTCCTGCTCCGTTCTCGCCAACGAGTGCGTGAATTTCGCCCCTCTCCACTTTGAGGTTAACATTATCGAGTGCTTTTACACCGGGGAATGTTTTGGTTATATTTTTCATTTCCAGTATAATATCAGCCAATTTTATCCCTCCTAGTATTTTTTCAAGATAGCAGGCGGGTTAAAATGCCCGCCTGCACATCCTGAAACAGTTAGTATTTTTGTGTGTTTGGTGGTTAGGTTAAAGATTAAGCAAGATCTGCCTCTGTGTAGTATCCGGAATCGATAAGGATTTCCTTGTAGTTGTCTTTATCAGCAAATACAGGCTCACAAAGGAAAGATGGTACTACATATACGCCGTTGTCGTAGGATGATGTGTCGTTGATCGGTGGCTCAGATCCGGAAAGGATAGCATTAACCATTTCAACAACCTTAGAAGCGAGAGTACGTGTATCCTTGAAGATAGACATTGACTGCTTACCGTCGAGGATGTTCTTAACGTTCAAGATATCACAGTCCTGACCAGTGATGATAGGCCAGTTACCGGAATAGTTAACGATAAGGGAGTTAGCTACACCATAAGCTGTAGAGTCGTTGGAGCAGAGCCAAGCATCAATGTTGGATCCGTCAGAATAGTTAGCTGCGATGATAGTATCAGCTCTGTTCTGAGCATTCTCTGTTGACCAGGAATCTGTAGCAACCTTATCAAATTCGATCTGTCCGGACTTAACAACAAGCTTACCGGAATCGATGTATGGCTGGAGAACGTCCATAGCGCCCTGATAGAAGAACTTAGCGTTGTTGTCACCCGGGTCACCTGTTGTGATCTCGAGGTTGAATGGACCAGCTGCATTATCAAGATCAAGTGTATCTCTGATGTACTCACCCTGCTTTGTACCAACCATAAGGTTGTCGAATGTAGCATAGTAAGAAACTGCATCTGTGTTCATGATGAGACGGTCATAAGCGATTACAGGGATGTTCTGCTCTTTAGCTGTAGCAAGAACTGTACCAAGTGAATCACCTTCGATAGGTGCGATAACGAGAACGTCACATCCGCCGTTGATCATAGCCTCGATCTGGGAAACCTGAGTAGCTACATCGTTAGAAGCGAACTGAAGGTCTACTTCGTAGCCAGCTGACTTGAGCTGCTCTTCCATGTTAGAACCATCCTGGTTCCATCTCTGGAGATCCTTTGTAGGCATTGAAACGCCAACCTTCTTACCAACAGCAACAGCCTCTGTCTCTTTGGACTCACCGGAATCTCCGTTGTTAGCTGCAGCAGCAGTTGTTGTTGCTGATGTCTCAGGAATATTCTCTGAACTAGTACAAGCTGCGAACATTGTCATACCGACAGCAGCTGTCAAAACCAAACAAAGTAATTTTTTCTTCATTATTAAGCCTCCTTTATGTATTGGTTTTACACTAAGAGCCTATCATAATGAATTAGTAAAAAATTACGCCGAACTTCACATTTTTATCCGTTTTTTAACAAGGTTGTAAAAATGGTCTAGCACATTTTTGTGTGTTTTCGAAAACAAGAAAAAATAATGCTATATTACTCCGACTGACCCGGAACATTAAGGTAAACATCTTCTTTTAAATGGAAACCGCTGCCGATGATGACCTCGTCGATGTTATCTGCCGTAACCATTATAGGTTCGAGAGCGATGCAAGGAACTTCATATGTACCGTCGTCCATGAGGGAGTAATCAGGTTCTTTCTCCAATGTCTCATCCTTGGCAAGCTTTATTGCACACTCGGCTGCTTTCTGAGCAAGACGCTCAACAGGCTTATAAACCGTCATGAGCTGAGTTCCCTCAACGATCCTCTGACAAGCTTCAAGGTCGGCATCCTGACCTGTGACGAGCATATCGCCTGCAAGACGCATCTCGGCAAGAACAGGAACTACGGCACTCGCGAGGTTGTCGTTACCGCACATGATGGCGTCAACGGACTTGACGGTGGTCTGGTTTTTACGAACGTAGGAAGCAGCGATCTCGGCTCTCCAGCCTGCCGCATGCATGGAATCAATTATGGTGATGTTATTCTCGTCCATGACCTGCTTAAAGCCGGCCTCTACAAGATAGACGTTGTTATCGTCTTCAGAGCCTCCGAGCATCAGGACTTTCTTTTTTGTGAGCTTGCCGCTGTCGACGAGGGCTTCTGCCATGAGCTCACCTACGCGTACGTTGTTGAATGATATATAAAGATCTACGTCGGCGTTACAGATCAAGCGGTCATAAGCGATAACCTTGATGCCCTTTTCCTTGGCAAGAGCAACTTCCTCCGAGAGGTTAAAACCGTCGATGGCGATGATGACTATTACGTCCATTCCTTCATCGATAAAATACTTGATCTGCTTTTTCTGCTCATCAAGAGAACCGTTGGCATTCTGCACGTTTACTTCAGCGCCCAATTCCTTGGCCGCAGATACGAAGACATCCCTGTCTCTTTGCCAGCGTTCGATAATGAACGAGTCAAAGCTCATGCCGATCTTTATCTTATTGCTGTCTTTCGGATTTTGAACCTGCTCATTATTCATTCCCTTACAGGAAGGAAGCAAGCATGCGATGATCATGCATATAGCGAGCAACAATGCCTTTATCCTGGTCCTCATACCATATTCTCCTTATACTCGGTCGGCGTAACTCCGACATTCTTCTTGAATATCCTGCTGAAATAGTTCGGGTCTGTGTATCCGACCATCTGGCAGATCTCCTTCATTGAATAGGAAGTTCCGCTCAAAAGTTCCTTGGCCTTGTCGATCCTTAAGTTGGTAAGATACTCGACAAAACCTTCACCCGTCTCATCCTTAAAGAGCTTACTGAAATAGTAAGGACTTATATTTACTTCTCTTGAAACATCTTCAAGAGATATATCCGCATTAAAATTCTTCTTTATGTATTCCTTGGCAAGCGCGATGGTCTTAGTGGATTTCTCTGCCTTCTTCTCCACTACGTTTCTCGTAGCTTCAGTCATCTTATCAAGGAACCATCTTCTCAATTCCTCATGATCTTCAGTCGCCATTATCTGTGGAAGATAATTTGCTCTCGAATCGAAAACATACTTCATTCCGCCTGAGTTGTACGCGATCTTTTCTGCCCACAGAACAAACTCCAGGATCTTAAGACGCATATCCATGATACCGGTGGACGGATTTTTGAGCATCCAGTCAAAATATGCATTGGATGATACGGCAACCTTGGAATCGTTTCCTTCCTTTATCTCATCGAAAAGCTGCTTTTCGAGATCTCTAGGATAGTTACTCTCATACTCAAGTCCCATCGGAAGGTCTTCAACGTGGATAACGTTCTCTGTCGTCATAGTAAGAGCCTTAAGTGCTTCACTGTAGGAAGTCTTAAGTTCCATCAACGGCTTTATGCTTCCGATACCGATCCTTATCTGCTGATTGGTCTTTACCATAAGGATCCTTGCTATGTCACGAGCCTGATCGATTATGGAGATACGCTCGTCCAAAGTAAGTTCTTTCTTGTCAGTCGGAACAAGAACTGCGATCTTGTTGGCCATTATGGAACCGACAAGACATGTAAATCTCTCTTTGAAAGCATCTCTTATCTCGTTATAGTGCTGCTGAAGCTTAACGGATGAACCTACAGCATTTGTAAGATGGCTTCCGTCCTGCTTGTCACCGCAGACAAATGCGATCATGAATCCCTGTTCATCACTTATCTCCAGGATCGATTTATAACTGTCGATATCCTCGTTGAACTTTTCCTGGAAAAGAACATTATAGATAAAACCACTCTCGATGATCGGAACGACTATCTCGAGTTTCTCTTTTATGATGAGGTCATTAGTTCTTTGCATTCTCTGACCGTCAATTACTTCCATTGCTTTTCTGATGATAGCGATGATCTTGTTCTTCTCCATCGGTTTTGTGATGTACTCCAAAACATCCAAAGCGATGGACTCCTGAGCATAGTCGAATTTATCGTAAGCAGACATAACGATGAGAACGACCTTGTTATTCGTTCTCCTGATCTCTTTCATCGCGTCTATACCGTTAATTCCCGGCATCATGATATCCATGACGATAATGTCAGGCGAGAAAGTCTCAGCAAGTTCGATCGCGCTTCTTCCCGTTTTCGCGGTCCTGACCTCACAAAGATCGCCGAATTCTTTTTCGATAATGAACTTAAGAGAATCGGTTACGATTCCTTCATCGTCTGCGAGCATTATCTTATACATAATCTGTCTCCTTAATAGGCAGATAGAAAAGGAATTCGCTTCCCTTGTTCTTGCCTTCACTTACTATACTCATAACATCATCGGAATCGAGGAATATCTTCAATCGCTCGATAACGTTATCAAGACCAACACCATTTGAATCCATTGAATCGGAACGCTTTTTCTTGTTGCCGCTCAATATCTCTTCTATGATCTCTTCGCTCATGCCGACGCCGTTATCCTTTACGCTGACACACACATTATTCTCGACGCGCTTAACCGATACGGTTATTACTTTATCATATTCTACGTTTCTTACGCCGTGGTTGACCGCATTTTCGACAAGAGGCTGGATTATCATACTTGGAATGTCCGCATCCAGAAGGTTCTCGTCGATGTCTTTTATAAATGTTATCTCCCCTGCAAATCGTACGTTTATGATGTACATGTAGTGATTAACAAGTTCGATCTCATCACGGAGCTTGATTATCTCATCATTCTTGTTGATATTGTATCTGAAGAACTCGGACATATTCTGAACGAACTCATAAGTCTTGTCAGCGCCTTCCATCATCGCAAGCTGGGCACCAGCATTAAGGGTATTAAACAGGAAGTGCGGATTGATCTGAGCCTGAAGATATTTAAGCTGAGCATCCTTAAGGTGCGTCTCCATCATAAGTTCTTTTTCCTTATGCTGACGTTCGAGCTCCATGTTCTGTTTGATCTGATCGATGTAATTGCGGATACTTACGACCATCTTATTGAAAGCCTTCGTAACGACGCCGATCTCATCTTTACTTTCAACCCTCGGAAGTTCGACATCAAAGTTACCCTTTGCAACTTCATCCGCAGATCTTGAAAGCACCCTCAAAGGTCTTATAAGACGACCCGTATAATTGATGATCGCGAAAGTATTGATAACGATAACGGCGATGATAACGATCAAACTGACATTTTGCATACTCCTAAGACTTCGTGAAATCTCGCTATAAGTCTTGGAATTATCCTCAAACTGTCTGGTATTCAAACTGTCGATATATGAATTGATGAAGTTATACATCTCAGTTGCAAGTTCATAACGCTGTCTGTACTTTTCTACGTTACGACCACGCTTTGCTTCAACGGTCTGCGAGACGAGATCCAGATACTCCTCACTCATGTACTTGATATTACGCTGCATTACGTCTGCATTTGAATCCGTAACTTCAACATTGAGTTCGTTAATGAGATTCCTATAAGTCTGCTCACTTATGTAGTAGTCCTCAAGCGAATCAGATGACTTAACATTTAAGTACTGTGTCATTGAATACTGAACATCCGATAACGCCTTGGTCATCTCGTTAAGAGAAAGGTTATCCTCATAAGTTCTTTGAAGTCTTGCCGATACTGTCGTAATACCGATCAAAAGACTCATGTTGACAACAAGGATCAACACACTGGACAACACATATATGAGAGCTATCTTAAGCTGCAACGGAAGGTCACTGAACTTGTGTTTCATTTGAGCCCTCCGTGTAGTACTCTTTGATATTCGTGTTGTTTATAAGAATGATATCTACTGTGTTGTACTGGTTAACAAAACCGACTCGCTCATATGACAACAATGCTTCGACAGCTAATTCACCCATCTCAACAGTGTCGATCTTAATTGTTGAATCAATGATCTCTCTGTCAATTCCCTGAAGGATCGTGGTGGAATCATAGTAACCTAAGATATGAACCTGTCCTACTTTGTTGAAGTCGACAACAGCCTGATAAACACATGTGGTATCAAGCTCATTGAGACAGACTATGATATCGGGAAGGTTTTCCTGCATGAAAAGATCTCTGATGGATTCCTCAACTGCAAATGAATTGGACTCATCAACCGTAACAAGATCAAGAGAAATGAGATTATTAAAATCAACAGAGTTCTCAATGCTTTCCTGAATACCTGCGCTTATGATCGACTGACCGGAAGAAGGTATGGAGTTAACGATAACAGCAACGGTAACTGTCTGTCCTTCTTCAGTGATCATGTTACCTGCGATCTCCATGATCTGTTTACTGTACTCTTTACTTAAGTTGTAGTTACCAACCTCGACATAACTTATCCTTCGGCTGTTGGAACAATCATTGTTAACTGTAACAACAGGGATCGAAGTGTCCATGGCTTCACTTATGAGCTGTTCCATCTCTTCGCTCTCATCGGCATTAAGGATTATTCCGTCTACCTTGGAAGCTATGGCCATTCTCATGAGTTCTTCTTTGGTGTAATCATTGGAGATCCCTTCACCCAGACACTCAACATAGACATCGTGACTTAATCCGTAATCTGAAGCACCTTTATAAACGGACTGCCAAAACATGGAATCTTTGTCATCGGTAATGAGAACATAATATCTGTTGAATATCTCTTTACGGGAAGTTCTCGGGTCAGTCCTGAGATACACACGCAAAAAACCAACTGTTACGATAACAGTGACCAATATCATCGCAATATAAGTGACAATATAGAAATATCTGGTTCCTCTGTGCTTACGCTTCATGTTCCCTCAACTGCCCTTTTAATGATTCATATTATAACACGGTGAAAATACCCTGAGCCATTATGAACAAGCCGCAGAGGATAACGAAAGAACCCAGTACGATATTTACACGCTTATAAGTCTTATCGGTTATCTTGTTCCTGTGGAAGTTAACAAACAGGCAAAGGCCGAGCCACCAGGTAAACGTACCGAGGACGATACTTACAAGAAGAGCGCCGGATTCAAGTGGTCCGCGGACATCAGTTATGTCAAACGATGTGAATGCGATCATGAATGCGACCATGGTTCCCGGATTAAGAAGTGCCGCGCCCATGGATGTAAGGAAATATATAACGAGGCTGTCGCCCTTCGCTTCTGCTTTCTCAAGCTTTGCTTTTCGGACAAAAAAGGAGATACCGATGGCAATGACCAGAAGGCCTCCGAATATCTCTATGGTATGTTCGTTTTTTTCGAGAAAATCAGAAATGGCATGAACTCCCATTATGCCTATGAATGCGAATATGAGATCTGCAAAGCAGGAACCCGCACCTGAAGCAAAGCCGCCCTTAAGACCGTGTGACAGTGTCCTTTTTATGGTAAGTGCACCTATCGCTCCCGCAGGAACGCCGAGTACAAGACCTATGAGATAACCTTTAAGGATCAATTCGAAAAGCATGTCAACACCACAGTTTTTATAACTCAAATCAGAATACACTACTTGCCACGACAGGTAAAGAAAAAAGAGGTCAGATATGTTATTCTTAGGAAGTATCATAAAAAGGAGAGAATTTTATGTCAGAGAAAAAAGGAATCATCTTTGACATGGACGGCACGGTATGGGACAGTTCCGAAAACGTTGCCAAGTCCTGGACAGTCAAAGTTAAAGAAGCAGGTTTTGACAAGGTCGTAACCCGCGAAGATATACAAAGCGTAATGGGAAAGCCGATGGACGTTATCGCTGACACCCTTTTCACATATACGAAAAAAGGAAAGCAGAGAAATGCTCTTCGTGAGGCATGTGAAACATACGAGAACGAGTACCTCAGGGAGCACGGCGGCATTCTTTACCCTAAGCTCGTCGAGACATGGGAGAAGCTTAAAAAGCAGGGCTATCACCTCTATATCGTAAGTAACTGTCAGGCAGGCTATGTTGAAGCATTCCTTGAGCATTACGGTATAGCATGGGGAACTCCTGACTGCCTTATTGAAGATATCGAGTGCTACGGAAATAACTTCCTTCAGAAAGACGAGAACATAAAGCTCGTCTGCGAGAGGAACAATCTCGATAAAGCATGCTACGTCGGAGACATCCAAAGTGACTACGATGCAACGACAAAAGCAGGTTTACCATTTATCCATGCAACTTACGGCTTCGGAACCATCAATACCGAAACCGCCAAGATCAATAAATTCAGCGATCTGCCGAAGACAGTCAAGGAGGTCTTAAAATGAACAAAGATCAGATATCCATCCCTTCTATCCTTAAGATCGAAAAAGGTGTTACATCTCAGATCGGATCATACCTTAAAGATGCAGACCTTACACAGGTAACCATTCTTTTCGGAAACGGTCTTATCTCCATGTTCGGAGATACTGTATTCAAGTCCTGTGAGGAAGCAGGCGTAAAGATCCTTCACCATCAGGAAATGGACACCGTGGATTTTAACGACATAACCAATCTTGCTTTCGAGCTTCCTAATAAGACTCAGGCAATAATCGGTATGGGCGGCGGAAAAGTAATCGATGCTGCCAAGTACATCGGTTATGTATTAAGGATCCCGTTCATAAGCGTTCCTACAAGTTCATCTTCCGACGGTTTTTCAAGTTCTTCCGCTTCCCTTACGGTTGGCGGTCACAGAAAGTCCGTTCCTGCTAAGATGGCTTACGGAATCCTCGTTGATACTGATGTCATCAAGAGCGCTCCTGTGAGATTCCTCTTTTCAGGTATCGGCGATATGGTCGCTAAGATCTCATCAACATACGACTGGCAGCACGAGGAAGATCAGGGATATCTCGAAGTTAACGACTTCGCATTCATGATCGCCAAGAAGGCTGTTAACTCTTTTGTAAGAACACCATTCGAATCTATCGAAGAAGATCTGTTCTTAAAGGAACTGCTTGATTCCCTCGCAATGAGCGGCGTAGCAAATGAGATCGCCGGATCATCCGCTCCTACATCAGGAAGCGAGCATCTCATCTCACATGCATTGGATCAGCTCCTGACCAAGCCGCAGCTTCACGGTGTTCAGGTAGGTATCGCTACATATATCATGTGCAAGATCTGTGATCACAGATGGAAGCGTGTAGATACGGTATTCACAAAGACAGGCTTCTGGGATTACTGTGCAACTTTGGATCTTAATGTAGCTGACTTTGAGGAAGCGATCGATATGGCACCTCAGATCAAGCCTCACCGTCATACCTATCTCCACGAAGAGAAGTACAGAGATCTTGCAAAGGCTCTTCTTAAAGAAGATCCTAAGCTCACTGCTATACTTCACTGATAAGAGGTCCGGATGAAATCACGAAAGATAACCGCTTTTTTATTCATCGCACTAAGTATGGCAGTATTGTGCTCTTCGATCACGGGCTGTGACAGCTCAAAGAAAGGTTCGGACAAGAAGAGTTCTGATTCAAAGTCAGAGAAGGAAGATAAAGAATCTGACTTGAAAGTTCCGGAGGTATCTTCTGACGATTTTATCAAAGGCGTAAAGAAAGCTTATGATTGCGAGTCTGCTGATTTTGACGTGAAGACCAGCACGGATATCTATATAGAAGATCTCGATATCATGTATTCCTACATCGGAGACCAGGGAGATATATATTATGCCACTTACTATAATCTCTACAGTGAGGAATCCGCTGAGGCCTTTTACCAAGAGAGAGCGTACAATTATGAAGCATTCAATGAGATCGACGGAGAATTCTATACTTTTGACGATTATCTTTTTATAGATGCAGACTTAGAGCCGAACTATGATCAGGAAGATTACTACATTTTCGGAGGTGTATACCGCTGCGGAACTGCGGTTATAGAGATCTGCTGTTTCTCGGACGAGGACAAAGATAAGAAAGTGGTCAAAGATCTGATAAAGGATCTTGAATTGCCGGCTCCAAAGAGCAGTTTTCTTTTCAACTAAAAGCATTGCATGAAAAAAGCATCCACCGGTCTTAAGATCGATGGATGCTTTTGTTTTCGAGAAAAATGATTATGCGAGGCTCTTGCCCTTTGCAAATGCCTCAAGGTTAAGAGGTATTGTCTTAGGCTTAGCTGCGAATGCCTCTTCGATGGACTCCTGCCATACCTTGTCATCGATACCGAAGTACTTGGAAAGAGCTCCGAGCATTACGATGTTTGTAGCCTTGGATGTACCGCAGTCAAGAGCTGCGCCCAAAGCGTCGATCTCGATGATCTTTGTATCGCCGATAGCACCGTTATCAAGAGAAGCCTTGATGTCGGAAGGATACTGAACTGCTCCGAGAAGAACAGGAAGTGACTTGATCTTCTGTGAGTTAACGATCATGACGCCGTCCTTCTTAAGAAGAGATGCCCAACGGACTGCCTCAACTTCCTCAAAGGAAAGAACGAAGTCTGCTGTGCCAGGCTCAACGATAGGAGAATGAACTTCCTTACCGATCTTTACATATGTGATAACGGAACCGCCGCGCTGGCTCATTCCGTGAACCTCAGATACCTTAACGTCAAGTCCGAGCTTAAGGCTCAGGATACCGAGGAGCTTACCTGCGATCAATGTTCCCTGGCCGCCTACGCCTGCCAATACGATTGAAGCTTCAAAGTTTTCCATGATTACTCCTCCCCCTTGATCAAAGCGTCGAATTTACATACATTTACGCAAAGTCCGCAGTTGTTACAAGACTCAGCATCGATCATAGGCTTCTTATCCTCACCCATGATGAGAGCAGGACACATGATACGTCCGCAAGCTCCGCAGGAACGGCACTTGTCGTAATCACAAGATACCTCAACGCCCTTCTTAGCTCTTCCTGTAGGAATGAGAGCGCAAGGACGGCGAGCGATCACAACGGATACAACGTTCTTCTCGAGTTCTTCCTTGATAACCTTCTCAGCGCCGAATGTATCAACCGGATCGACTACGCGAACGGAAGCAACACCAAGGCTCTTGCAAAGGCCCTCGAGATCAACTGCAGGAGCATCCTCGAGACGGATATTCTTACCTGTTGAAGGGTTCTGCTGGTGACCTGTCATACCAGTGATGGAGTTATCAAGAATGATAAGAGTAATGGAACTCTGGTTATAAACAGCGTTCATGAGGTTTGTGATACCTGAATGGAGGAATGTAGAATCACCGATAACACCAACTGTCTTACGTGAATCTGCTCCGTCAGTAGCCTTATCAAAACCGTGAGCCATACCTACGGATGCACCCATACATACAACTGCATCAACTGCCTGCATCGGAGGAAGTGCGCCGAGAGTATAGCATCCGATATCGCCCATAACCTGTACCTTAAGTCTGTTAAGAGCGAGGAACAATCCCTTATGAGGACATCCTGCGCAAAGTACCGGCGGACGGCCAGGAGGAGTCGGAAGCGAAGAAGTATCGATTCCTGCTTCAGGAAGCGGAAGGTCTGAAAGAGCCTTACGTACCATAATTGCCGTATATTCGCCGAGCATAGTGAAGAGTTCCTTACCCTCGCACTTGATGCCTGCTGCCTTGATCTCGTTCTCGATGAACGGATCAAGCTCTTCTACTACTACAAGACGGTCAACCTTAGATGCGAAATCGCGGATGAGGTCCATTGGAAGCGGCCATACGAGACCGAGCTTCAATACGCTCGCGTCCGGAACACCGTCTCTGACGTACTGATAAGAAGCGCCTGATGTGATGATACCAAGCTTTGTATCTCTCATCTCAACCTTGTGCTTACCAACATTAACGTCATTGGAATCTGCTGCGATAGTCTTTGTCCTCTCCTCAACTACTACGTGACGCTTGATGGCATTAGCAGGCATCATAACGTACTTAGCAGGATCCTTAGCGTAATCCTTCAATGTGATAGGCTTTGGATCTTCAATCTCTACGATGCTTCTTGAGTGAGATACTCTTGTATGAAGACGGAGGATAACCGGTGTGTCATACTTCTCAGAAAAGTCGAAAGCGTACTTGATGAATTCCTTACACTCGGCACTGTCAGATGGCTCGAGTACAGGTACCTTAGCGCTTCTTGCGTGGTTTCTGGTATCCTGTTCATTCTGTGAGGAGTGCATTCCCGGATCGTCTGCAACGCAGAAAACGAGTCCGCCGTTAACTCCTGTATATGCTGCTGTGAAAAGAGGGTCAGCAGAAACGTTCAAACCTACGTGCTTCATGCATGTCATGGCACGTGCGCCACGGATAGATGCACCGATAGCTACTTCTGCTCCTACTTTCTCGTTAGGTGCCCACTCGCAGGACACTTCCTTAAACTTAGCAATTTCTTCCGTGATCTCGGTACTAGGTGTTCCCGGATACGATGAAACAAGCTTAACGCCCGCCTCATAGGCACCACGGGCAACCGCTTCGTTTCCAAGCATGATAGTCTTCATCTTGGTTCCTCCTGATGTTAACTTTAAACAATTTGTTTGTGCGTAATAATCATAATACCACAAATAATAAGGATTGGAGCATTATCTTTATTCTTCTCGAAAAAGTGCTTGACACCCCCCAATGTCATTAGTATAATTGTCAATGCTTAACACAAATGCGGCCGTGACGGAATAGGCAGACGCGCACGTTTGAGGGGCGTGTGGGAGACCGTACGAGTTCAAGTCTCGTCGGCCGCACCAATCAAAAGGACATCCGATCGGATGTCCTTATTTTTTTTATCTGTGAAGCATGTAATATCCCCAGCCACAGTAAGCCCCAAACACCAATACTACTGCCACCGCTGCTATCAGTAGGATGTTTCCTGCTATCCTAAGTCCGCGTTTACTGTTTTTATGTCCTTTTATCTTCATGATCGTTCCTGCGATCGATGTTGCCAAGAATATCGGGATCAGGCTGCAAAGCAGCATAAAGCCCATAACACCGACATAAACACTTCCGAAATTTCCACCTGTTTGTTCCATAATAACTTCCCTTTCCTTTCATGCACCTTTAACGTATCAATTTACGTATAGTACTTTCTTCTGCATCGTAATGCTTTCTTATCTGCGAGATGATCTTATCTAGAGATTCCTTCGGATCCTCACTATACTTTTCCGTTACGAACTTATATCCCCAGAGATATTCCGGCAAAGTATAGATCGCGATAGCCCATCCGTACTCCTCACCTTTTTTGTTTAGTCTCGGCTTAAAATCCTTGACCAAAAGATAAGATTCCATCTGTAGTTTAGAACAGGTTCCTTCGAAATTCTTTTCACCGCCTGTACCGAACCCCGCCCTGTCCTTTACTTCAAACGAAAACAGCTCCGGATTATCAACGTACTTCCCTATTTTTCGAAGATCAAGATCACACATCTCGATGTCCTTAGGCCAGAAAAGATCCATTATGAGCTTTTCTCTTCTTTCAGCCTTTCCGTCCTCATAGCGGGAATCAAAATCATATCCGTTTCTTCTGTAGTTCGCGAAATACGGAAACCACTTTTTTGAGACGAAGCCTGCCTTCTTTCCGAAAAACTTGCCATACGCAACTTTCCCGGTCCTAGCAAGGATACCTCTCCACTCCCACGGATCCGTCTCGGCATCACCGGTCCACCAAAACTTCGGATCAGTCATGCTCTCAACGGACATCCCGGGAACTTCCGCTTCAAAAAGCGGCAGGAAACCAACCTTCTCGATCACCTTGAGAAGTTCGCTGCTGCTTGTTATGCAATTGGGATCACTGCTGTCGATCCCGTTCATGTACCACTGACCGTCTATGATCTCCATATGGTTCCCTTTCATAAGAAAAATGGGCCGCCATAAAGACAGCCCACTCTTGATCTCA
Organism: uncultured Clostridia bacterium; assembly: GCA_947303255.1. Lineage (GTDB taxonomy): Bacteria > Bacillota > Clostridia > Saccharofermentanales > Saccharofermentanaceae > Saccharofermentans. Next base: position 29,921 of record CAMYXL010000004.1, read on the forward strand.
ATTTAATCTCAGTTGTTACCGAAGATAAAGTAGAAGATGATAATGATCGCAATTATCGCAAGGATAAAGAGGATAACCTTGAGTGCGGATACAGGTGCCTTACCGCCTACCTTACCTGTCTGACCGTTGATTACGATGTTATAGATCTGATCCTTGTACTTATAGGAAGCAAGCCAGATAGGTGCAAGGAGATACTTAAACGTGATGTTATCGTACATAGTTGAGAACTGGAGTCTGTCAACTCTGTCGCAACGAGTCTTCTTCCTGATATCTGCTCTAATGTTATTTGAAAGTCTCTGGTTGATACCCTTCTTGGCATTGTCCCAGCCCTCATCAAGACCTACTGAATAACGCTCAGCTGAGAAACCTGCAACAACGTCAGGAGAATACGGACGAAGCTTTGTGAAGTCGAACTGTGAAACACTCTTGATATAAGGGTTGTTGTCAGACTTCTTACTAGCAAATACCGTATAGTCATCGATGAATTCTGTATATACACCGCTTGTCTGTCTCCACTTGGTTACAGTCTCGTAGTGATCGCCCTTCTTGACTCTCTCATCAAAACCGATCCTAGCGGAATACGGAGATGTTGTGTCTGAATCATAAGTCCAGTATGGGAGATACACACCGTTGATATCCTTAGCAGAGCAGCTCTTCTTAGCGTCATTTGGAGCAAACCACTTTTTGCCGATCCAGCTCTTGAAAAGCTGAGCAGCCTTTTCCTGTGAGATAGCGAACGGAACAACTCCGCCAGGAGCCATAACATCAGACTCGTCATCTACAGGCATTACGCTCGTGGAACCGCAGAACGGGCAGCAGTCAGCTGTCTCGAGTGCATCATAAACAGTCTCACCGCCGCACTGCTGACAGATAACTGTCTTCATCTTCTGACCCCAGTCAAAACTTGCACGGTTCTTAGCTGTCTCAAAATCAAGCTCTTCCATTGCCGTATTAGCTTCCGGCTTAGGAAGTTCCTTTGTATATCCGCAGAAGGAACAAAGCATTCCGCCTGTCTCAGGATCGAACACCAACGTACCGGCACATGCAGGACATTTCTTATCTGTCTGCTCCATTGTCTTGGTGATCTTAGGCTCCGAAGAAGCACCATAATCTTCCTTCGCTACTTCCGGCTCATTGCCGTACTCCTCTTTGCCGACTTCCGGCTCGCTGCCGTAATCTTCGGCCGGAGCATTTCCCGCTGAACCTGCTGACTGAGTCTCAGTCATAGAAGCACCACAGTACTCACAGAATTTTCCCTCGGAATCCGCACCGCATACAGGACACTTTGCCATAAACATTTCCTCCAATTCCCTATTCATATATTAAGAACAATGATGACCTCGGAGCTACTGAAACCACAGTATCAGAGCCCTCCTTGATCCTTAGTATCGATCCTTCGGAAATCTCCTTTGTCTCGCACGTCTCGGCTTCAAAAGATTTTGTGTCAAATCTCAAAAAATCCGAATCATTGTTATTAATTAATAATACTATTCTTTTGGCTCCTTCGCCAACATATTTTCCAAATGCGTCCCTGTTTTCTTTATCAAGATACCTCTCGAAAACGATCGCATTTTCTTCGGCGTATATTGTCTTATAAAGACCTGTACGAAGGACAGGGTTTTCGAGACGAAGCTTCGAGATCTCCCTGACGAACGAAAGCATCTTCTTACCGTCGTCATCTACCTTCTCCCAAGGATAAGTCCTTCTGTTGAAAGGATCCCTGAATCCTTCCATCAATATCTCGTCACCGTAGTAAAGACAAGGTGATCCGATATAGCCGATCTGGAACGAATAAGCAAGCTTCATGAGCTTCATTCCGAGCTTCTTTTCTTCCTCCGACAGGAATATATCCTTTTGAAGTTCCCTGTCACCCGGGTCTTCTTTTTTGACGAGGATATTTATCGCTCTAGGCACGTCATGAGACGAGATGAGATTCATCATGGAATAGTAGCTCTCGGAAGGATAACGCTCCCTGAAGCCCTCCATATACGAATCAAAACACTTAGCGTCAAACGTATGAGTTAAGAAGTTCAGAAGTCCTATCCTAAACGTATAACCCATTACGCTGTCATGAGTCCTTCCGAGCATAAAGTCTCTATAAGAACCATATGAGCACTTGTTACTCGCATCTTCCCAGACTTCGCCTATAACACATCCGTTGCCGTTTGAATATTTCCTTACGGAAGTTCTCATCTGACGGATAAAGCTGTCAGGAAGCTCATCTGAGACATCGAGTCTCAAACCGGATGCTCCTCTTTTTATCCATGTATCAACGACTCCATCCTTACCAAAGATGAATCTCCTATATGACAGATCATCCTCATCCACATTCGGAAGATCAGGAAATCCCCACCAGGATTCATACTTAGGTTCTTCCTTGTCGTTTCCTATGAACTTATACCAGGAACGGAACTTACTTTCCTCTCCCGTCTTATATGATCTATACGCACCAACGCCTCCATATCTGTCGAACTTATTGAAGTATCTGCTGTCAGCTCCGGTGTGGCTGAAGACCCCGTCTATGACTATCTTTATTCCCTTCTCCTCACACGCCTTGGAAAGTCGCTCAAAAGCTTCATTTCCTCCGAGGATCGGATCAACGTTAAGATAATCAGCCGTATCATATCTGTGGCTGGATCTAGCTTCAAAGATCGGATTCAAGTACAAGACATCTATTCCGAGAGATTTGATGTAATCGAGTTTCTCGGCTATTCCGTCTAGTGATCCGCCATAGAAATCACAGGCAAGATAACCCGTCTCCGGCTTACCGTAGATATCTACTTCCTCATTCCAGTCCTCGTGGTAGATCCTCTCGCTTCTAGGCGACTTATTGGTCATCTCCTCAAAGTTAAACTTCGTATCTCTCGAGAATCTGTCAGGGAAAATCTGATACATGAGAGCGCCCTTCAGGAAATCCGGAGTCTTAAAGTTTTCGTCATAGACAGTTATCTGCCATGCAAAAGGATACTTGTCCTCCTCAACACCGATCCTCGGTGGCTCAGGATAGATCTTTCCGTTTCCTTTATCACCGCATTCATCGAAAACATAGTACACATACGTATGTTCCTGATCAGGCTTATTGAACGACAGTCCTTCAAGTCCGATCTTATGAAGATCTGAATCATTCATCGTTACCCTGAACCAATAAAAGAGAATGCACGGTTCAGATGGCACTTCCATGTCCACTTCATATCGGTCGTGATTTCTGGATTCGTGAATAAGGCGCATCGGCTCCTCATGATATGAGAATCCGTATAAACCGTAAGAATAGCACAGAACAACTTCTGTGCTATCCTTACTCGCGTCAAAAACTAATTTAACATCCGATCCTGTTTTCAAAGCACCAAAAGGGATTCTGTACTTTTCGGATCTTGATGCGTGTCTAAACATTTCTATTTGTCCCTTTATGTTTTATTTCTTCTCTTCTTCAGGCTTCTTCTCTTCGGCCTTTTTTGCCGGAGCTTTTTTAGCAGGAGCCTTCTTTGCGGCAGGCTTTTTTGCAGCCGTCTTCTTAGCTGCAGGTTTTTTAGCTGCTGCGGCCTTCTTTGGAGCTTCCTTCTTCTCTACAGGCTTTTCTTCTTCCTTAGGCGTAACGTCTTTTTCGAAAGGAATGCCCGTGATGAGAGAATAAAGACCAATGTACTCGAGAGCGCTCTTCTTCCAAGAATAGTCGCCGCTCATGCCAGCCTTGATGATGTTGTCCCATACGTCAGGATGATTCCTGTAAAGGTCACATGCGTACTTTGTGATAAAGAGGAACTCATGAGCGTTGATGTTTGCAAATGAGAATCCGTTACCTTCGCCTGTGAACTCGTTATATGGTGTAACTGTGTCCTTGAGACCGCCTGTCTCACGAACTACAGGAACTGTACCGTATGTCATGGATACGAGCTGAGAAAGTCCGCATGGCTCGAAGATACTCGGCATGAGGAAGATATCAGCTGCAGCGTACATCGTATGAGCAAGTCCGCTGTCGAAATCGATGCATGCACACATCTTGCCGGGGTTACGGTCAGCGATGCTTACGAGAGCGCGCTCATAGTATGCGTCACCTGTTCCGAGGATAACGATCTGCATTCCGTCATAGAGCATCTCCTCAAGAACGTAAAGGAGAAGATCGAGACCCTTCTGGTCAACGAGACGTGAGATCATAACGCAAAGAGGAACTCTCGGGTTAACGTCGAGATTGAGCTGCTTTTGGAGAGACTCCTTACAAACAGCCTTACCCTTCTTAAATGTCTTGATATCGTACTTCTGAGGAATGTTCTCGTCAGTCTTAGGATTGTACTCGAGATCGTTGATACCGTTGATGATACCGGATACCTTGTAAGCGTAACGCTGCAATGTCTGGTTAAGACCTTCGCCGTAGTAGTCTGTCATGATCTCGTATGCGTATGTTGGGGAAACCGTCGTAACGGAATTCGAATATACGATACCAGCTTTCATGAAGTTGATGGCACGGTCCTTGATACAGAACTCGTCACGGATGTACTCGTCCGGAAGATCGAGCATGTCGCGTACGACGTCAACTGCGTGAACACCCTGATATTTGAGGTTATGGATAGTAAATACTGTCTGAACATCTGTGTGATATCCGTGCTTCTTGAAGTGAGCATCAAGGAGCATCGGCATCATACCTGTCTGCCAGTCGTTGCAGTGGAGAACGTTTGGTTCGAAGTTCATGAAATCGCCCATGAAATCGAGGACTGCTCTTTGGAAGAAACAATATCTCTCGATATCGAAAACGTACTCTACGTAAACACTGTCAAAATTGAAGTAGTACTCGTTATCTACAAAGTAGAAAGTGGTGCCGTTTTTTTCGAGAGAGAAAAGACCGGCATAAAGAGATCTCCAACCCATGTGGACCATCTTCCAGCCAAGGAATCTCAGCTCCTCGTTGTATTTCGCCTTGATCTTTCTGTACAAAGGAAGGATGACACGTGCGTCAACGCCTGCCTTGTTGAGTTCGATCGGCAATGCACCTACTACGTCTGCGAGGCCACCGACCTTCGCGAACGGACTAACTTCCGATGATACAAACAATACTTTGATCTTATCCATATCAGATACCTGCTCCCTTTCCTATAACTACAGGGAAATCCCTGTGACCCACAAGTCTGATGCCAGGTCTTACGATGGCATTCTTATCAAGGATTACGTTCTCAAGATGGCAGTTCTCGGAGATGTGAACGTCCTGCATGATTACGCAATTCTTGATCGTGGTATTCTTGGAGATCGTAACTCCTCTGAAGAGGACTGACTCCTCAACGCTTCCGTAGATACGGCAACCATCGGATACGATAGCATTGGATACCTGAGCGTTATTGAAGTAAAGTGTCGGAGCCTCGTCCTTGATCTTTGTAAATACCGGCTCGCCGCTCCAGAACAAATCGTTACGGATAGACTCGTCGATGAGGTTCATGGAAGCATCGAAGTATGTCTTTACGGAATTGATCCTGAATGCGATGCCGCTATACTCATAGCCGTAAACCTTCAACTCGTCGAACATCTTAACGAATGAGTGAACACCGAAGTGTGATGTAGCGTGAGCCATCTGCTTAGCGATAAGATCGATCAAAAGATCTCTTCTGATGCAGATGATACCAAGGCTTGATTTGTTGGAAGCTGACTTCTGAGGATTAAAGAGCATGTCCTTAACGAATCCCTCATCATCAAGTTCCAGGATATAAGCAGGGCTTCCGAACTTCGTGCCGTCTCTGTTATACATAACTGTGATGTCGGCATTGTTCTGCTCGTGAGCCTTGATCATATCGTCGAATGTAGTATTCAAAACGATGTTACTGTTAGCTACGATTACGTAAGTTGTTCTGGATGTACGAAGGAAGTCGATGATACCTGCCATCTCCTCGTCGCCTGCGATATTGGTTGCCTCCGAGTTAACGTACGGAGGAAGGATGTGAAGTCCGTCATTCTTTCTGTCCAAACTCCACGGAGCACCTGTTCCGAGGTGGTCCATCAATGACTTATACTTGTTGTAGGTAAGAACACCGATATTCTTGATACCGGAATTAACCATGTTTGAAAGAACGAAGTCGATGATCCTGTATCTTCCTGCAAATGGCATAGCAGAGAGAGCACGAGGGCCCGAGAGTTCTCCCAAGGAAATCTTTTTGTTATCGGCCAATATAAGACCCATTGCACTGGTAAACATAAATCTTTACTCCCTCCCCTTATACTCTGAACGTGCTGGCGATTACATTCTGATCTTCAGGTACTTCGAGATCCGAATCTACCATTGAATTTCCAGGAATGACCGCGCCGTCTTTAATTACAAGGCCTCTCTCGAAAACAACGATGCCTTCGGAGCAGATCTTGTGGTTGGTGTAAGGACCTTCACCGTCAACGTTGGCGCCTGCCTTAACGTTCTCGCCGATGACTGTACCAAAATCTACGATGCAGCGCTCGATATGAGCACCTGCCTTAACGACAACACCAGGAAGAAGGACACAATCCTTAACGACTGCACCTTTTTCGATAAGAACGGAATCAGAAAGAACCGAATGAGCAACTGTTCCGTATACACGACAACCATCCGTCATGGCGGAATCCGTTACCTTAGCCTCAGGTCCGATGAAGTGTGATGGCTTGATCGGGTTTCTGCTGTAGATACGCCAAGCTCTGTCGACCAGGTTGATCTCCTCAGGCTTATCAAGGATATCCATGTTGGTCTCCCAAAGTGAAGCGATTGTTCCTACGTCCTTCCAGTAACCGGAGAAGCGGTAAGCGAAGAGCTTGCTTCCCTGGTTCAAAAGCTTAGGAACGATATTCTTACCGAAGTCGTTATTTGAATCAGGATCGTTCTCGTCTTCGATAAGAGCCTTACGGAGAACCTGCCAGTTGAAGATATAAACACCCATTGAAGCAAGGTTGCTCTCAGGCTTAGCAGGCTTTTCTACGAACTCTGTAATGGAGTCGTCCTCTCTTGTATTGAGGATACCGAATCTGGAAGCTTCCTCCCACGGTACTTCATAAACAGCGAGAGTAGCATCTGCTTCGTTCTCGATATGAGCCTTGAGCATAGCAGCGTAGTTCATCTTGTAGATGTGGTCACCTGAAAGGATCAATACGTACTTCGGATTAAAGTCATCGACGAAGTCCATATTCTGGAAGATGGCATTAGCGGTACCCTTGTACCAGTCATAGCTTCCTGATTTCTGATACGGAGGAAGGATATACGCTCCGCAGTTGTTACGATCGAGGTCCCACGGATGTCCGTTACCTACGTAAGTATTGAGAGCCAGCGGCATGTACTGTGAAAGTACACCTACTCTCTCAATTCCTGAATTTACACAATTTGACAATGGAAAATCAATGATCCTGTATCTGCTTCCGAACGGAACAGCAGGCTTTGCGATCTTCTTGGTCAAGACTCCGAGTCTGGAACCCTGTCCACCTGCAAGTATCATTGCTACGGTTTCAGCTTTTGCCATTAGTCATACCTCCTATACTTCATTTCTTCTCGTTAACTGTTTTCTTTTTTGTGGTCGTCTTCTTAACGGGTTTCTTAGCTGCCGTCTTGGAAGTCGTTGTCTTCTTCGCTGAAGCGGTCTTCTTAGCTGCTGTTGTCTTTTTAGCTATAGGTTTCTTCGCCGCTGCTTTCTTGACTGCTTTCTTCTTCGGCTTATCTACTCTCATGAAGTAGATACCTGCCAAAGGCGGAAGATTGATCTGGATGTGATACGGTAATCCGTTGTACGGCTCATCGATCGCTTCAACGCATCCTTGAGCATCTGTCTTTGTCGGATAGCCGCTTCCTCCGAATCCCATGTCATCCGTGTTGAGGATGATCTTATATGTTCCGAGCTCATATACAGGGATCTTATATCCCTCCAAAGGCTGCGGGACCATATTGAGAGCCACATAAATGTCTCTGTCCTCTTCACGAGGAGATGTTCTCTTGTAGATGAAAACATTGTTGAGTGTATCCTTGATATCTACCCAGCCGAATCCGCTCCATGTGTGATCATCGAGCCAGAACTGAGGATATTCCATGTAAACCTGGTTAAGTCTGGAGCAGAATTCCTGAAGGAGTCTGTGAGACTCATAGTCGAGCATGAACCATTCGAGTTCTTCGTAGAATCTCCACTCGATGAACTGACCGAACTCAGCGCCCATGAAGTTAAGCTTAGCGCCCGGATGGCTCATCTGATAAAGGAACAAGAGTCTTAAGTTAGCGAACTTACGCCATACGTCTCCAGGCATCTTATCGATAAGAGAGAACTTACCGTGAACTACCTCGTCATGCGAAAGCGACAATACGAAATTCTCACTGAACGCATAATCCATGGAGAAGCAGAACTGGTCGTGGTGCCAGCCCCTCGCATAAGAATCCGTTGAGAAATAATCGAGCGTATCGTGCATCCATCCCATGTTCCACTTATGGGTAAATCCAAGTCCGCCGTCCTCAACAGGATGTGAGATCTTAGGATAAGCCGTGGACTCCTCGGCGATCATCATAACGTACGGATACTTGTATCTCATTGTACCGTTGAGCTTCTTGAAGAATTCGATGACCTCAAGGTTCTCATTGCCGCCGTACTTGTTCGGGATGTACTGTGTTCTTCCGTAATCTCTGTAGAGCATGGAACTTACTGCGTCGATACGAAGTCCGTCTACATGGAATTCGTCTACCCAGAATACCGCATTGGAGATCAGGAATGATATTACTTCATTCTTGGAGTAATCGAAAACATACGTACCCCACTCCCTGTGCTCGCCGATCCTCGGGTCGCTATATTCATAGCAAGGCGTACCGTCGAATCTTACGAGACCTTCCATATTCTTCGGGAAATGTGCAGGTACCCAGTCAAGGATAACGCCGATGCCGTTCTGGTGAAGGACATCAACGAGATACTTAAAATCTGCTGGTGTTCCGAATCTGCTCGTTACACCGTAATAACCCGTGATCTGATAGCCCCATGATGCATCAAGAGGATGCTCCATGACAGGCATAAGCTCAACGTGGGTATAATGCATCTTACGGCAATAATCGGAAAGATCTATGGCAAGTTCCCTATATGAGAAGAAATTGCCGTCAGGATGTCTTCTCCACGAACCTAAGTGAACCTCATAGATGTTAATAGGCTGAGGAGCCAGAGCATCTTTCCTGTTCTTGCAGAACTTGGAATCATGCCACGTATAATCGTTAAAATCGTAAAGGATCGAAGCATTATTAGGTCTCGTCTCAAAATGCCTTGCAAACGGATCGACCTTCTCATATGCTCTCGAATCAGCACCTAAAACGCGATACTTATATCGGTCCCACTGTGCCGCACCGGCTATCTTACATTCCCAGATACCCGTGTCACCCAAGCGGTACATGGGATCTGCATTACTTGACCAATCGTTGAATTCTCCTATTACACTGACACCCTTGGCATTCGGTGCCCAAACTCGGAACAGATAACCTGCTTCTCCGTTATCATCCTTATACGGACGGGAGCCAAGCAGATTATAGGACATATAATCTTCCCCTCGATTAAACAAATAAGCTTGTTCCATCAAAGACCTCCAAACTGTTTCTTATTCGATTATTATAACTTATATTTGACTCCCTTACCACCAAAAATTACAAAAAACATCTATTTTTTGCCATTGTTTTTGTGCATTTTTTACATATCGTTTTTTGCTTGTTTTTTCGAAAAGAAACTCCGTTTTCGGGCAATAAAAAGGTCCCCGATCATCTGATCGGAGACCATTGTTTTCGAGAAAAATAATATTACTTGGCGTAAGAAGCACCCTTATCGAATGCATTCAGGTTACCAGGGATCTTATTGTGGTGTCTCTCAGGAAGAACTTCCTTCAAGGAAGACTCGAAAGAATCACGGGAGAAACAACCTGTAGCCTTGGAAAGACAACCGAGCATGGAGATCGTAGCGAACTGCATGTTGCCGAGCTCAGAAGCGATGTCTGAAGCAGGCATAGCGATGAAGTTGATGTCTGATCTTGTAGGCTGGATGTGGATCAATGAAGAGTCAATGATCAAATATCCGCCCGGCTTCAAAGAAGCCTCGAACTTCTCCATGGAAGGCTGGTTCAAACAGATAACTACGTCAGCGTCGTTAATAACAGGTGAACCGATAGGCTCATCGGAGATAACTACTGAACAGTTAGCTGTACCGCCACGCATCTCAGGTCCGTATGAAGGGAACCATGATACTTCCTTGCCCTCGTAAAGAGCAGCCTCTGCTGCCATCTTACCTGCGGAAAGGATACCCTGACCGCCGAATCCTGCGAGAATAACGGAAAAATCGATCATGCTTTCACCTCCTCGTTTGTTGTGTCCTTGAAACATCCGAGAGGATACTGAGGGATCATCTTCTCCTTGAGCCACTCCATAGCATCAAGAGGATCTTTACCCCAGTTAGTAGGACATGTGGAAAGGAACTCAACAAATGCGAAGCCCTTGCCGCTCATCTGAACTTCGAAAGCCTTCTTGATAGCCTTCTTAGCGTTCATGATATTCTTATAGTCTGTGAGGCATACACGCTCAACATAAACAGCACCCGTAAGCTGAGAGATAAGCTCAGATACGTTGATCGGATAACCCTGGTAAGAAGCATCACGACCGAATGGTGATGTTGTTGTTACCTGACCCAAAAGTGTTGTAGGAGCCATCTGACCGGATGTCATACCGTAAACAGCGTTGTTTACGAAGAATGCACAGATCTTCTCTCCTCTAGCTGCAGCGTGGATGATCTCAGCTGTACCGATGGAAGCGAGGTCACCGTCACCCTGATATGTGAAGACTACCTTATCCTTATGTGTACGCTTGATACCTGTAGCAACTGCCGGTGCACGACCGTGAGCAGCCTGTACCATGTCACATGAGAAATATTCATAACTGTTATAAGTACAACCAACGGAAGCAACACCGATAGCATCGTTAAGGATGCCCATCTCAACCATTGTCTCAGCAATGATCCTGTGAATGATACCGTGGTTACAGCCCGGGCAATAATGCAAAGGCTTTTTGGTCAAACCTTCAGTAGGTTGAAATACAATAGCCATTATACGTTACCTCCCTTGTGGATCTCGACGATCTTATCGAGAATTTCTTTCTGTGTAGGCAAGTTACCGCCCATTCTTCCGTGGAAGTAAACAGGCTTCTGACCGTTAACAGCAAGACGAACATCCTCGACCATCTGACCTGCGTTAAGCTCAACATCGAGGAAAGCCTTAACGTTGGACTTAGCTGCTGTCTCAGCAATGATCTTGCTTGGGAATGGCCAGAGTGTGATAGGTCTGATCATACCAACCTTAATGCCCATCTCAGCTGCCTGTCTGATAACGTTCTTGCTGATACGTGAACATGTTGAGAAAGCTGTGATAACGATCTCAGCATCCTCAAGACCGATTGCCTCATAACGAACCTCGTTCTCCTCAACAACCTTGTACTTCTCCTGAAGCTCAAGGTTCTTCTTCTCGAGAACGTCCGGATCGATATAGATGGAAGTAATTGTGTTGTGCTCCTTACGATCGCCTCTGCCTGTACAAGCCCATGGCTTCTCGTAATTAACAACCGGCTCCTCATCTCTGAAAGCTACAGGCTCCATCATCTGACCCAAAGTACCGTCACCAAGGATCATAACGAGCATTCTGTACTTATCTGCAAGGTTAAATGCCTCAACTGTAAGCTCATAGAGCTCCTGAACTGAAGCTGGAGCGATAACAAGGTTTCTGTAGTCACCGTGTCCGCCACCCTTTGTTGCCTGGAAGTAGTCACCCTGTGCAGGCTGGATACCGCCGAGACCCGGGCCGGCTCTTACGATGTTAACTACAACTGCAGGAAGTTCTGCACCGGCAATATAGGAGATACCCTCCTGCTTAAGTGAGATTCCCGGAGATGACGAAGATGTCATTACTCTTGCGCCTGCTGAAGCGGCACCGTAAACCATGTTGATAGCTGAAACTTCACTTTCTGCCTGTACAAAATTACCGCCAATCTGAACCATTTTCTTAGCCATGTAGTGCATGACTTCAGTCTGCGGTGTGATCGGATAACCGAAGTAATTTCTGCAGCCCGCACGAATTGCGGCTTCTGCAATAACCTCATTACCCTTCATTAAGACTCTTTTTTGTGCCATTTTAAGATCTCCTCTTATCTTTCTACTGTAATTGCCGAATCAGGACACTGAACTGCACAGAAAGCGCAGCCGATACAGGAATCCATATCTACGTTATGAACCGGGTGATAACCCTTTGCGTTCAAACGAGACTTTTCAAGCTCGAGAATCTTCTTAGGACAGGCACCGACACAAAGACCACAGCCTTTGCACAAGTCATCATTAATAGTAATTTTGGCCATATGAAACCTCCTGCCTATGTATAATATTGCGATTATAGTCTTAATCGCAAAATGCCGCAATAGGCAAAAGCACATTCTTTCTTGTGCTTTTTTGACTCTGTTTATCGAAAAAGATTAAAAAATGAAATGGTATCCCGTCTTGCTGTAGAATTCTTCGCCTGCACTGAGTATCGGTCTGTCGAATCTCTCATCGTTCAAGGAGTTCGGAACATACTGAGTTTCCATGCAAAGACCGAAGTTCTTCTTATATATCTCATTATTCTTTCCGACGATGGTACCGATGTTATTTCCTGTATAGAACTGCATAGCAGGAAGATCTGTATAGACCTCCATCTGGATACCCGTCTCAGCATTTCTTACGTAAGCTACTGCCGTCTTGTTCTGCGCAAGGATATAGTTGTGATCATATCCGCCGCCATATGCGAGCTGCTGATCATTATCGCTTATGTTCTTTCCGACCTTCTTGAAATCAGTAAAATCAAACGGTGTACCCTTTACAGGAGTGATCTCCTTAGGAATAAGATCTGCGGATACAGGTGTATAGAAATCAGAGTAGATCTTAACCTCATCATTCAATACGGAACCGCTGTCATGGCCTCCGAGGTTGAAATATGTATGGTTAGTCGGATTGATGGCGGTCTTCTTATCAGTGGTCATCGTATACTCGAGCTCAAGAGTATTATCATCTGTAAGACTATAAGTTACTCTGAACTCACGGTTACCTGGAAGTCCGTACTCCATATCATCAAGCTTCAATGTAAAGCACACCTGATTCTTGATGAAATCGATTACAGGACTGAACATTCTCTTATGAAGTCCGTTATTGAAATCCGTATGAAGATTATTCTTTCCCTCGTTAACAGGCAAAGTATACTTGTTGCTGCCGATCATGAACGTAGCTCCTGCCGTTCTGTTAGCAATAGGTCCCACGCAACTTCCGAAGAAGCACGGATTCTCCTTATACTTATTCAGATCATCATAACCTAAAACGACATCGATCTTCTTCCCGTCCTTTGTCGGGATCTTGATGCTTACAATGGTAGCTCCGAGCTCGATAAGCTCAACTTCCATTCCGTTGTCGTTCACCAATGTGTAAAGTGTCATTCCACTTGGTGTCAGCTCAGTCTTAATCATGTTATTCCCCCCAGTTAAACAATTATAGTTGCATTTTTCTTTCCGGTCAGGCTGAAGCTTCTTGCTCCCGGACCGTTAAATCCGATATAGATATTGGCGCTCTTACCCTCGTAATTGATATTGCCGTCATTATCTATAGTCGTAAAAGCTCTCCACGGTATTTCGAGTTTTAAGCTCTTGATCTCGTTACCTGCAAGCTTGATCCTGTCAAAAGAAACCAGTTTCGGATTCTTGACCTCATACGGGCTGTCAACGATTACATATACCTGGAGTACCTCTTCGGTCTCAACCTCGTTACCGTTACTTACGAGAACTTCGATCTCGACACCTTTCTTCTTGAACAACTCGAAATCACCGACGCTCAACAAAGCAGCGCCCTCAACCTTGGTATCACCATAGTTAAGGCCGTATCCGAACGGATACATCGGCTTCTTCTCGAGGAATCTGTATGTTCTTCCCTTCATGGAATAATCCGTAAACTCCGGGAAATCCTCGAGATCCATATAAAACGTAACAGGAAGCTTTCCTGAAGGATTTACCTTTCCGAAAAGCATATCTGCCAGAACATCGCCGCCCTGCGGACCCGGATACCAAAGCTGGAATATTGCCGATGCCTCATCGCAGAAATCGAGCATGCTCATAGCTGAACCTGCCAATACGCAAACAATAAACGGAACTCCCGTTTTCTCTATCTCTCTTATGAGATGTCTCTGTGGCTCAGGGAACTCCAGATCTTTCTTATCTCCTGATGCGTACATGTTACCCTGGTCGCCCTCTTCACCTTCCAAGGTCTCATTAAGACCGATACAAAGAACAACGACATCAGAATTCTTGGCAACTGTTATTGCTTCAGAGATCCTGTTATACTCGCGTGATAAATTATCCGGCTTTGTCATCGCAAGATCGCAACCTTCTGAATAAAGAACTCTTATATCATCACCGCATACATTCTGAATACCGCGAAGGATAGTTGTATTTCTGGAACTTGTTCCGTAGTAGTTACCTATCAGCGCACGAACACTGTCTGCATTAGGTCCTATTACACCGATAGTCTTGACCTCTTCTTTCTTGAGAGGAAGAATTCCGTCGTTTTTGAGAAGGACAATACTTTCTTCAGTTGCTCTTCTTGCAACTTTCAGGTGTTCCTTACACTCAACGACACTATAAGGGATATCGTCATACTCGGTCTTATCAAACATTCCGAGCATATATCTCGTCGTAAACAGATTGATCGCTGCATTTCTGATCATATCTTCGGTTACAAGACCCTGCTCATAAGCATTCATGATCTTCTGATAAGTACATCCGCAGTTAAGGTCACAACCCATCTCCAAAGCAAGCTTCGCACTCTCTTCAGGAGAATTTGTAACCTTATGATTTTCATGGAAATCTTTAATTGCCCAGCAATCGGATACATAGTGACCCTCAAATTTCCACATACCCTTCAAAACATCCTGCATTAGGTACTTATGAGCATTACAAGGTTCACCGTTTGTTCTGTTATAAGCACCCATAACAGACTCAACTTTAGCATCCCTTACACAAGCTCTGAACTGAGGAAGATAAGTTTCCCACATATCCTTCATGGATGCTTTCGCATCGAAAAAATGACGCATATCTTCAGGACCCGAATGAACTGCAAAGTGCTTGGCACATGCAGCGATCTTCATAAAATGATTCTCATCATAATTTCCCTGAAGTGCTTTGATAAAAGGGACAGCAAGTTGCGAAATAAGAATCGGATCTTCTCCGTATGTTTCCTGTCCTCTTCCCCAACGCGGATCTCTGAAAAGATTAACGTTAGGTGTCCAGAAAGTAAGTCCCTTATAGATGTCTCTGTCATTGTTCTTGACAGATTCGTTATATTTTGCACGAGCCTCGGTAGAGATAACTTCACCGATCTCTGTCATAAGTTCTTTATCAAATGTTGCTCCCAAACCGATAGCTTGCGGAAACATTGTTGCTGTTCCGGCTCTTGCTACTCCATGAAGGCATTCATTCCACCAGTTGTACTCCGGAATGCCCAATCTGTCGATTGCAGGCGCGTCATACCTGAGTTGGGAAGCGGCTTCTTCCAAAGACATCTTAGATACAAGGATTGTTGCTTTCTTTCTAGCTTCTTCTCTGAGCATATACTTTCCCCTAAATGCTTAATCATAGTTATTTTACAATCTTTTGACTTCAATTACTTACAAATAATGTAGAAAGTTTTACAAAAATTGCGGTTTTTTTATTGAAGTCTCAAGTACGTGTGTTTATAATTATCTAAAATCTCTATTATTTAGGGCAATGTGAGGTTTTACGTTATGAAAACAAAAAATGAGACGCCTGCAAATTATTTGCAGCCGATCCGTCAATTCCTGACACGAACTGTCATAGGAAATGACGAAGCTGTTGATTTTGTGCCACAAACTAATATGCGTATCTGGTACAACAATCAGGTCGAGGGTTATCCTCTCCACAAACACGATGCGATCGAGATCGTTATTCCTATGGAAAATGGTTATAAGTATATCGCCAACGGTCGAAAATTCGATCTCAATATGGGCGATATTCTTTTCATACCACCGGGAATCCTTCATGAGATCGAATGTGATTACGAAGGCTCGAGATTTATCTATCTGTTCAACATCGATTTCATCTCTAAGTTCTTCGATTACAGGGATCTTGAAGAGTTTATAAAGGAGCCGAGACTGGTTAATCCTGCCACGTATCCTGAGATCTATTCACAGATCTTCGATCATTTCATGAAGATCAATGATCTGTACTTTCTCTATGACGATATAGTTTTGGAGATGAGCATCTACTCTCACCTTCTGGCAATCCTTGGAACACTTGCAAGATCTTATGCAAAATCTGAGCCAATCTGCATCATAGATACAAAGCAGAGAGAAACGTATATCAAGTTCAAGAGTTTGATCAACTACATCAATACTCATTACATGGATGATATTACACTTGATTATGCCGCATCTTTCGTAGGATTTTCCAAGTTCCATTTCTCAAGGCTTTTCAAAGAATATACGGATTCGACATTCTATGATTATCTTTCAAGAAGAAGGATCCAGGCCGCCAAGTCACTTCTTGGAGATGATGATCTCTCAATAACTGATATCGCATTCCAGACTGGATTTAATAACCTGACCACTTTCTGCAGAAGCTTCCAAAAGATAGTTTCCTGTTCGCCTTCAGCATATAGGAACAAACTAAAACGTAAAAATCAACTTCCAAATTTGGAGCAATAAAAAAAGGACCGTTTTTAAACGGTCCTTTATTCTTCCGATCAAAAGTATCGAATTACTTAACAGCACCAAGTGAAACACCGGATACGATATACTTGGAAAGTATGATGTATACAACGATGAGTGGCAATATCGTGATCGCAAGACCAAGATAGATAGCACCATACTCAACTCGGTAGATATCTCCGTTCAAGAGAGATACCATGATAGGCATTGTCTTTTTAGATCCTTCAGTAAGAATAACCAATGGTCTGAAAAGTTCGTTCCAGGTACCAACATAAATGAAGATAGCCTGTGTAGCCAAAGCAGGTTTCATAATAGGTAGAACGATACTGTTAAACGTTCTAAACTCGCCCGCACCATCAATTCGAGCAGATTGTACGATCTCCATCGATAGAGAAGATTGTAGGTATTGTCGCATAAAGAATACGACTGCCGGTGAAGCAACTGCAGGAATGATAAGTATCATGAGGTTGTTTGTAAGATGAAGTGAATAGATCATCTTAAAGAAACCGATCATTGTACACTGTGCAGGGATCATCATAACACCCATGATGAATTTGAAGAATCCATCTCTTAACTTCCACTCATAAGCTGAAAGTGCATATGCAGTCAAAGATGAGAAATACAATGCACAAACAGTAGCACCGGTAGATACGATAAAGGAGTTAATAAATCCTGTTACCGGCTGGAAAGAAGGCTTCTTTTCGAAGACGTTCTTATTATCTATCAAGTGCGATGACGGAATAAGCGAAATAGGGTGAGAAGAAATCTGCTCAGAGTTTCTTGTTGCATTTACCAACATTATCCAGAAAGGCATAATGCTTATTATCGCAAGGATAATACATACAACATAAACTACAACTTTAATCAGAAAAGAATCTCTGGATTTTGATAATGATTGTGAACTCATTTTTTACACCTTAAACCCTAACATCATGCCTGATGTTTCAGAGCCTTCCTTTCCTTCTTTCTAAGTTTCTTAAGCTCTTCCTCATCCTTATCTCTCAAGATATAGAACAAGCAGAGAGTCAAGATCATGATGATAACGAACATGATGATACTTGCTGCAGCAGCCTTGTTGTACTGATATCTCGGATTCTGGAAAGCTTGTTTATAAATATATACGGCAGTAGTAGTTGTTGCGCCATCCGGACCACCTCTGTTGAGAAGGTGTGGGATATCGAACATATTGAGACCACCGATCATACTTGTAACCAATACATAGAGCAAGATCGTTCTGATACAAGGAATTGTAATCTTAAAGAACGTCTGAGTTCTGCTCGCACCATCGATCTGAGCTGCTTCAAAGATAGCAGGATCGATACCGATAACACCTGCGATCAAAAGAACCATTGTGTTACCATACCACATCCAGAACTGAATGAATGATACTACTCCACGAGTAAAAGCTTTATTATTCAAGAAATTGTAGCCCTTACCGTCGAAATTACTGGAAAATGTACTTAAGATTGATGAACGGATAGAGTTCAAAGGTCCAATAGGATATGAAAGGAAAGCCTGGAACAAGATAGCTACTGAAGCAGCTGTGATAATGTTCGGCAAATAGAACAATACCTTGAACAGACCCTGACCTTTGATCTTACTTCTGTCATCAGTAAACCATGCTGTAAGCAACAAAGCCAAAGCAATCTGTGGAATAAAGTTGCAAACCCACATGACAACTGTGTTGAACAAACACAATCTAAAAGAACCCGCACCGGAACCCTTTAGAATATCGATAAAATTCTGAAAAGGATTTGACAAGATGTGCATGCTAGAAACAGGCGTCGTCAAACCCTCTAAGTCGGTAAAACCGATAACTACGGTATAAAGTACGGGGTATAACTGGAATATCAGATATGCGACAACAAAAGGGATAGAGAAAATATAGCCGAACTTGGCGTAATTAACCGACTTCTTCTTATTCACAATCCGTTTTCCTCCCTCGTAAGTTTTTAGTAAAGAAATGAGGGCGGCAAATACGATTTATCCGCCCTCAAATCTTAAGGTATGAAGAAATTAATTGTTAATTTCAACGATTATGAAGGAATACCAAGCTGCTCGTTTACAGCACTCTTGAAGTCAGCAATAGCCTCTTCCTTGCTCTTCTCGCCAGCTGTGTACTGTCTTACCTGATCACGCCAAATGGTGTTGATGTTCTCGTCAGACTCTGTGAGGCACTTACCGTTAGCACCAGCATTTGCAGGTACGAAGTACTCAAACATGTTCTGTCCGCCCAAGAAGTCAGACTTTCCATCGGACTTATCCATTACTACAGAAGAAGCAACGCAGTCCTTTGTGCCGTTCTCGTTCATCTTACCGTTAGCCCAGAGATACTGGAGACCTTCGTCAGAAGTGTCAAGAGTGATCCATGTGATGAAATCTGCGATAGCAGCCTTCTTCTCATCAGAAGCCTCTGCAGCATACTTAGAAGCGAGGATCCATGTGCCGCCCCAGAAGAAACCTACCGGTGGCTCTGTAACACGATAGTTACCAGCCTGATCAGCACCGTGCTCACCGAGTGTGTAGTTGATAAGCCATGCAGGTCCGAAGAATGCGAATACGCCCTTAGGTCCTGTACCGTTCATATCAGCATACCAGCCTTCCTGCCAGTCCTGTGTATCGTTGTGGTAATCATTGTCTTTGAGCTTCTTGGACATATCCATGAATGCCTCACGCTCTGGAGCGATGTTGAGCTTACCATCTTTGATCCAACCAGAAGAAGAAGAGTTCTCTACTGAGTGCCAGATATCACCGTCACCGGAAACGATACCGTAGCCCTTAGCCTTGAGCTGCTCAGCTGCTTCCCAGAACTTATCCCAGTTACCGGAACCGCCACCAACAACGTCCTTGATAGCTGCAGGATCGTCTGTACCGAATACTTCCTGAGCGATATCAGCTCTGTAGATCATACATCCACCAGTAGCCTGATATCCAAGACCTACTACCTTACCATCAGAAGGTCTTGTTCCGATCTCAACTGTGTACTGAGCGATACCAGCTTCCTGGATCTTAGCATTTACATCGATACCGAGATCTTCGTATGGAGCTGCAAACTCAGAAGCAGCGCCCTGTGCGTACTTAAGTACGAAAGCAGCCTCTGCTGCGTAGATGTCAGGAGCGTCAGCGCCGCCAGCTGCGAGAGCTGCGTCAAGAGCCTGCTGATATCCACCACCGTCTGTAGCGATCTGAGTAACCTTGAAGTCGTAACCGAAATCTGGGTGCAATTCCTTGTACTTCTCAGACATCTTAACAACCTCATCTGTAAATGTGTACAGATTGATCTCTCCCTTTGCCTTGGAAGATGACTTGGAGCAACCAGCAAACATAGCTGCAGCCATTGTAAGGCAAAGTGCACTAGCAATTACTTTTTTCATAATAACCTCCGTTATTGTTAATTTTGATGAAAACTAGGCCTGTTTTTTGTAATTACATCTACATATTACCCATATAAGTGCTATCTTTCTTTACAATTATTGCTATTGACCCCTCTTTTCGTAGCAATTATTGTACTTTTCGATTATCGAAACGTTTCGCGATTGATAATGTTATGTGCAAACTGTATAATTCTACCATCTGTACAAATTCGACTACCCCATTTTGTTCAACTGTCATTAAATTTGTACATATTCATGGAGGTTTATATAATGAGCAACTTTTTCAGCCGGACTAGTGTCGCTATGCGATTCCTTGCAGGACTGGGTACTCTTATAATAGCTAATTTCTTATTTATATTAACATCACTACCTATTTTTACTATCGGAGCATCTATTTCCGCCTTATACAGGATCACATTTGAGATCCACATGGGAAATGATCCTTTTGTCGTAAAGGATTACTTCAGATATTTTAAGGAAAACTTCAAACAATCCACTTTGGTATTTGTTCCGGCCATGATCATTGCAGCCATCTGGTGCGGCAACATTTATATAGTATATACAAAGATAGATTCAGCCTATAAGTGGCTTCAGTATCCTATTATTGCTTTACTTGTAATAATGGCATCAATACTTGTTTATATCTTCCCTATGATATCCCTTTTCGAAAACAAGCTCTCAAAGATGATCAAAGACAGCCTTCTTTTAAGCATAGGAAATATCCCGGTCACCATCTTCGTGATAGCAAGCTATGTTTTCAAATATCTTTTGATCGACCTGGTACCTGTACTTGGTGTCGTAATATTCTCTCTCTATGTATTTGTGGGATTTGCTTTTGACAGCTGGCTTTTCGGATTCTTCATCAACAGAGCTTTCAAGATCGAGAAGCCAAAGCCTGAGCGTGATGCCCAGAATTAATACGCGAGCATGTAGAGTATAAACTCTCTGTTGAGCTCCGTATTTTTCGAAAACTTTGAAACAACGATGATATAGTCATCGCCATCCCTATAATATAGATGATCTTTAAGGAACGAAGAAGCCTCGACTTTTATACCCATTGGTTTACCGTCGATATAATAGAGCATGTCTTCCCCTATATTATCGAGTTCTTCTGCTGTAAGGACTTCATCGATCGGCAGGATGCCGTTACTGTTATTGTATTCATCTGCACATCTTGTATTGACTATAAGCACATCAACAAGACCCTGCATGAATTCCTGACTTAAGCGCTGGATACTGCCTGATATGTTCTCATCGACTACTTCGGTCTTATCATCTCTCAGATAGTGCCTGTATGCATCTCGGACCTCCGTCTTAAAACCGGATTCCTTTATTCCCTTTTCCACTATAGAATTATCAAACTCATATACTGCCTTGTTGAACTCCTCAGTGACCTGTGAGTTTACCAGGACGACAGCAAAATCCTTTTTCTTAAAGTTCTGTACAAAGAAGACCACAAAAGATATCAAAGCGATAACTACTACGGCTCCTATAAGAACTTTCCATTTGTTATAAAACCAAAAATTGGCGAGAGACTTTTTAGATCTCTCGCCCTTAGTTAACTCTTTTGGTTCAACTGACGGACGGGACTTTTCTTCATTAAGTTCCTTATCCGCCAAGTATTCTACATAAGTCTTAGATTCTTTTTTTACTTCATCCATTCTTTAATTGTAGAATAAATTCCCTCTGCGTCAAGTTTGTATTCCTTCATCATTGTCTTAGCATCAGCAGACTGACCGAATACATCGTTAACGCCGATTCTCTTCATCTTTGTAGGAAGTTCCTCAGAAAGAACCTCAGCTACAGCACTTCCGAGACCACCGATAACGGAGTGCTCTTCGAGAGTGATAACCTTGCCTGTCTTGGAAGCTGTCTTAAGGATAGCGTCCTTATCGATAGGCTTGATAGTAGCCATGTTGATTACTTCGCAGGAGATACCGTCTGCCTCGAGCTTCTCAGCAGCGATAAGTGTCTCAGCAACCATAACGCCGTTAGCGATCAAAGATACATCTGTACCTTCCTTGAGAACCTGAGCCTTACCGATCTCGAACTTGTATCCCTCGTAATCGTTGAATACAGGAACTGCAGCACGGCCGAATCTCAAGTAAACAGGTCCAACATAATCGAGAGCAGCCTTTACAGCAGCCTTAGCCTCGATATCATCGGATGGAACGATAACTGTCATTCCAGGGATTGTTCTCATCAAAGAGAGATCCTCGAGACACTGGTGGGAAGCACCGTCTTCACCAACTGTGATACCTGCATGTGTAGCACCGATCTTAACGTTGAGGTGAGGATAACCGATGGAGTTTCTTACCTGCTCGAAGTTTCTTCCTGCAGCGAACATAGCGAAGGAAGAGATGAATGGGATCTTACCTGTTGTAGCAAGACCTGCAGCGATGCCTGTCATGTTGGACTCAGCGATACCGCAGTCGATGTGTCTGTCAGGGAAAGCCTTCTTAAATACGGAAGTCTTTGTAGCGCCTGCAAGGTCAGCATCAAGAACAATAAGATCTTTGTAGGAAGCGCCGAGTTCTGCGAGTGCATTACCGTAGCTTTCTCTTGTAGCAATTTTCTTGTCACTTAACTTAATATTCATGATCAACCCTCCAAACCTGCGATAACAGCATCAATCTCTTTGATTGCCTGCTCGTATTCTTCGTCGTTAGGGGCCTTACCGTGCCAACCAGCCTGGTCTTCCATGAAGGAAACGCCCTTACCCTTTGTGGTCTTCATGATGATAGCTGTAGGCATTGTTGTGCAAGCCTCAGCCTGCTTGAAAGCATCTCTGATCTGATCGAAGTCATGACCGTCGATCTCAACTACGTTGAAATTGAAAGCCTTGAACTTGTCAGCGATAGGATATACGGAACATACGTCCTCAACTCTACCGTCGATCTGAAGTCCATTATTATCTACGATAACAGTAAGGTTGTTGAGCTTGTGAGCACCTGCAAACATAGATGCTTCCCAGATCTGACCTTCCTGGATCTCACCGTCACCGCAAAGAGCGTATACACGGTAATCCTTGTTATCAAGCTTAGCGGAAAGAGCCATACCTACTGCAACAGAAAGTCCCTGTCCCAAAGAACCGGAGCTCATGTCAACACCAGGTGTCTCGTTCATACATGGGTGACCCTGAAGTCTGGAACCGAACTTACGAAGAGTTGTAAGTTCCTCAACCGGGAAATAACCTCTGTTAGCGAGTGTGGAATAAAGACCCGGAGCTGTGTGACCCTTAGAAAGAACAAAACGGTCTCTGTTCTCCATCTTAGGGTTCTTTGGATCGATATTCATCTGCTCAAAATAAAGGAAAGTGTACATGTCAGCAGCAGACAAAGATCCACCCGGATGACCGGACTTTGCGCTGTGAACAGCTGTTACGATACCCTTACGTACCTTGGCAGCAGTTAATTGTAATTCTTTGTTGTCCATGGAATTCCTCCTGAATTAATTTACAAACCAATTTTATCATAGAAGAGCCTTCCTAAACTAATAGGAAGGCTTCTCATATCAACGATATTTAATTATGCAAATGGGTTCTCTGTAGGATACTTGTCACAAGCAGGCTGGTTGTAACCAAGATCGGAAACGCCCAAGTACTTGAATACTTCGAAGAGAGCCTTTCCATAGTGACCGAATGCAACAGCACCGTGGTGTGGATAGTTCTTCTCGATCAATACGTGACGATAGAATCTGCCCATTTCCTTAATAGCGAATACACCGATGCTACCGAAAGATCTTGTTGCAACTGGGAGAACCTCACCCTCAGCAACATAAGCTCTGATCTGTCCGTCAGATGTGGACTGGAGTCTGTAGAATGTGATGTCACCTGGAGCGATATCACCCTCGAGAGTACCGTTTGTAACCTCTACAGGAAGAGCACGAGCCATGATCATCTGGTTCTTCATCTCGCAGAAAGCAAGCTTCTTGGAGCATGTGTTGCCGCAGTGGAAGCCCATGAATGTATCTGTGAACTTGTAGTCGAACTTGCCCTTGATGGACTCGTCGTACATGTCGTGAGGTACGGAGTTGTTGATGTCGAGGAGAGTAACGATATCTTCAGAGATAACATATCCGAGGTACTCAGAGAGGCAGCCATAGATATCAACTTCGCAGGATACCGGGATGCCCATACCTGTGAGACGGCTGTTTACATAGCAAGGAACGAACTTGAACTGTGTCTGGAATGCAGGCCAGCACTTACCAGCGATAGCAACGAACTCCTTGGAACCCCTATGCTTCTCAACCCAGTCAAGAAGTGTGAGCTCATACTGAGCAAGCTTCTCAAGGATCTCCGGCTTTTTGTTACCAGCACCAAGCTCAGCTTCCATCTCAGCAACCTTAGCAGGGATTCTGGAATCACCCTCGTGGTTCTTGAAAGACTCGAAAAGGTCAAGCTCGGAGTTCTCTTCGATCTCAACACCCATTCTGTAGAGTGGCTCGATAGGAGCGTTACAAGCGAAGAAGTTCTGTGGACGTGGACCGAAAGAAATGATCTTAAGGTTCTTAAGAGCGTAGAGTGCTCTAGCGATAGGTACGAACTCATTGATCATGTCAGCGCAATCCTCAGCGTCTCCAACAGGATACTCAGGGATATAAGCCTTAACGCCACGGATCTTGAGGTTATAAGAAGCATTGAGCATACCGCAGTAAGCGTCTCCTCTGCCTCCAACGAGATTTGTCTGTGTCTCTTCTGCAGCTGCACAGAACATTACAGGGTTGTCTCCCCACTGCTGAGCGAGCATTGTCTCAGAGATCTCAGGACCGAAGTTACCGAGGAATACACAAAGAGCGTTACATCCTGCAGCCTTAACGTCTGCAAGAGCCTGCTGCATGTGGATCTCAGACTCAACGATACAGATTGGGCACTCATAGATGTCATCTGCACCGTACTTATCTGTATAAGCCTTTACAAGAGCCTGTCTTCTTCCAACGGAGAGTGTCTCCGGGAAACAGTCTCTACTTACTGCTACGATACCGATTTTAACTTTAGGTTGATTTTGCATAAATATTACCTCCAAAAAATATAAACTTAGTTATTACTCGTTGATATCAAGGTTCTTGCCATAGATACCCATGAAATGTCCAGCTTCACCAGCTGCATCAGGATGAGCGATAAGCCACTTATTCTGAGCTGTAATGAGCTGATCCTCACCGCCTGCCTTGTGCTCGCCTTCGAGTGGGAAGTTAGTTCCGTAAGGAAGAACAACACCAACCATAAAGCCGTTGCCGTCAACACCGCATGGTGCATAGTGAAGAGTTGTTGCATATACTTCAGCAGCCTGACCCTTCTTGAACTTGAAAGCTACCATCTTGGAAGAATCATACTTGAATCCGTCCTCGATGTCCTGCTGAAGTCCCAAGATAAGGATAGCGTCTGTAGCGAAAACGTTGATCTCGGAAGATCTGTGGTACTCAACAGCGTTCAAAAGGCTGTTGTGACCTGCGCAGTATCCGATCTCGATCGGAAGCTCGCCGTAGAATGTTTTCTTGATGTCCTTGTAGCAATCTGCGGACTCAAGAAGCTCGACAGAAGGCTCATAAGCAACACCTGAATCAGGGATCTTAACTTCGCCAAGCTTAGCTACGAGAGAAGAAAAATCAACATTATCGATTATCTTTCCGTACTTTTTGAATTCGGCACTGTTACCGTCCAAAATAACCATGAATAGTTACCTCCTATGTTTAATACTGTTAGTTTTTTATCAGAATTTCTCGGCATTAGCCTTGAATACTTCCTTGAGAGCAGGGTAAAGTCTGCTGAACTCCTGATAACGCTTCTCGTAGAGAGCTACGTTCTCAGGGATAGGCTTAGTCTCTGCAACGATCTTGATGATCTTGCTGCAAGCGTCTTCAACTGAAGGATATACGCCGCAAGCAACAGCTGCGAGAATAGCACCGCCCAATGCAGGACCTTCTTCGTTCTCTGTCTGTACAAGAGTAATGTTGAGGATATCCGCAATGATCTGTCTCCAGAGCGGACTCTTGGCACCACCGCCACACACACCTGACTTCTCAATGTTAACGCCGATGGACTTTGCAGCCTCAAAGGAATCTCTGAGTGCAAATGCAACGCCCTCGAAAACAGCCTGGATAAGATCCTGACGAGTTGTATCCATGGACATACCGATGAATGTAGCTCTTGCATCAGGGTCATTGATAGGAGATCTCTCACCCATGAGGTATGGGAGGAAGAATACTTTGTTCTTACCGAGTTCCTTTATGCCGGCCTGTTCTGTCTTGAAATCATTTGTCTTGAGGATCTCTTCCATGAACCACTTATTGCAGCTTGCAGCAGCGAGCATACAACCCATAAGGTGGAATCCGCCGTCAGCGTGGTCGAAAGAGTGAAGTGCGTTGTTTGCATCAACGCCGAAAGAATCGTTGGAAATGAAGATCGTACCTGATGTACCGAGGGAGATGTTACATCCACCCTTACCTACGATACCCATACCTACAGCTGCTGCAGCGTTGTCGCCTGCACCTGCTGCGATGATACAATCCTTGGAGATGCCGAGTTCTTCAGCGATCTCAGGCTTAAGGTTACCTGTCTTCTCATAGCTCTCGAAGATCTGTGGAAGCCAGTTCATATCGATAGAACAGATGTCACACATTTCCTTGGACCATGTTCTGTTCTTAACGTCAAAGTAAAGCGTACCTGAAGCATCAGATACATCTGTTGAGAATACGCCGCTCAATCTGTAAGCGAGGTAGTCCTTAGGAAGACAGATCTTAGCGATCTTAGCGAAGTTCTCAGGCTCGTTAGCCTTAACCCAAAGTACCTTTGGAGCTGTGAAACCTGCGAAAGCGATATTTCCTGTATATTCAGTGAGCTTATCCTTGCCGATAACGTTGTTGAGATACTCAGTTTCCTTGTAAGATCTTCCGTCGTTCCAAAGGATTGCAGGTCTGATAACCTTATCCTCAGAATCGAGCATAACGAGACCATGCATCTGGCCACCGAAACTGATACCCTTAACTTCGTTGCCGTCAAAGCCTGCGATCAATTCCTTGATACCCTCAACGGATTTGTCGAACCAATCATAAGGATTCTGCTCTGACCAACCTGAGTGTGGGAAATTAACCGGATACTCCTTAGAGACAACTTTAAGAACCTTGCCGCCTTCATCTGCCAAAATAAGCTTGACAGCGGACGTTCCAAGGTCAACACCGATAAATAACATACGTGTTCCTCCCGTAAAGCCTAATAAACTACAATAAATATAAAAATTATCTATTTAAAAAGCAATTTCTATTTTGACAAACAAAAAAGGTAATTTTCTACAAATAGCACAAATTTTACACATATTGCGTTTTCGTATAAACCCCTGTTATCAGCGCTTTCAGAACTTTTTCGAAAAAGCAAAGCCACAATCTTTGGATTTTTCGAGCGCAAAACGTTACGCGATAAAGTGTCCGAAAAGGCCTGTGGATTTAACGAAAATTGCTATTCCAAAAGAACGTTCATAAAGGTTCATTTACATCTTACAGTTTATATTAGGAGCAGCCCTTTTCGAGAGAAAAAATGTATTAAATCTGCAAGAAATCCGCCCCCATAAAAGGACATTTGTATTAGAATAAAATTATCAATTCACGGGAGGTAATCATATGCAGTACGAGATTAAAGGTCAGCCGTTCCCGGTTGCCATTTGTACTCTTAACAACGGCGAATCTCTCATCACTGAGAGAGGTTCAATGAGCTGGATGTCAGACGGTCTTAAGATGGAGACAGTCGGCGGTTCTATCGGTAAGGCTTTCGGAAGACTTGTTTCCGGTGAGTCCATGTTCCAGAACAAGTATACAGCTCAGAAAGAGGGAGCTTTCATCGCATTCGCTTCCAGCTTCCCTGGCGAGATCAGAGCACTTGATATCAGACCAGGTCAGGAAATGGTAGTTCAGAAGTCAGGATTCCTCGCAAGCGAGCAGTCAGTTGAGCTTTCAGTTCACTTCAAGAAGAAGTTCGGTGCAGGACTTTTCGGTGGTGAAGGTTTCATCATGCAGAAGCTCTCAGGAACAGGAACAGCTTTTGTAGAGCTTGACGGTTCTGTAGTTGAATACAACCTCGCTCCGGGCGAGATAATGTACCTCGACACAGGTTACCTCGCTATGATGGATGCTTCAGTTCAGATGGATATCGAGATGGTCAAGGGTGCCAAGAACATCTTCCTCGGCGGCGAGGGTCTGTTCAACACCAAAGTTACCGGCCCAGGCCGTGTTTGGATCCAGACAATGCCGATCCCTACACTTGCTATGTCTATCGCAACATACATCCCAAGCAAGGGTTGATCGATAAGTAGTCTATAAAATGAAGAACGCTGCCGCTGACAGCGTTCTTTTTATTTCTTCGAAAACACTTTCTTGAACGTGACGAATGAAAATGCCATAAGCGAAATCAAAGCTCCGGCACCGCAGATCCTGATGACTGTATCCGGAATACTAACTCCGAATGCGATCCCGCTAAGCATCACGATAAGAAATCCTGCCAGCAAAAGTCCGCTTACCATCCATAATACATTGATCTTTCTCATTTGTTCTTTTCTCCTTTTTCTTCGGAGTCCAGACCGAGAAGTCTTCTCTTAACATCACAAAGTTTAGTCAGTTTTCCGGTCATGAATAAGATCACAAAGATCAATACTCCGATGGCAAGTCCCAATGTAAAGCTCATGCCAAAGCCTGCCCAAAACGAATCTTCAAGTTCCAAGCACTCAAGTGTCAAATGAACGATCAAGGCAGTAAGTCCGATAAACGTATAAATCATTACTGTTCTCGATAATCTTAAGCTACGATCATTCTGATATTCAGCTACTTTCAAAACAGTTTCCTTTGTTTCCTGATCCAACATCTCGTTTTTCCTCGCTCCGTCTAGTATTTCACGGAGATCGACTTCATAAAGATCAGATAATTCCATTAAAAGATCAATGTCAGGAAGATTACTTCCCGTTTCCCATCTGGAAACCGTTCTTCTTGCAACTCCCAATTTCTCAGCGAGCTGCTCCTGAGTAATCTTTTTCTCTTTACGAAGTTCTGACAGAAATCTTCCAATCTTTGCCTGATCCATAAGTCAACCTCCTTGATGTCCACAGACTAGCTTTTCGGAAACGAGAGTTAAAGGACACAAAGTGAGCATTCAATGTTTTTGCCTTGTGACAACATTGTCCCATATCGTTAAAACGGCTGATACATCGCAGCTTTCAAAATTTCAATTCATTATACTACAATTCGTTCATCTGATAAAAAAGCACAAAAAAATCCCCCGGGCGAACCCGGGGGACCGATAGATCAATCAGATCAAATTATGGCTGTGGCTTGCCGCAGTTGCTGCAGAACTTACCGGAGTTTGTTGTGCCGCACTCGCATGTCCAGTCACCGGATGGCTGTGGCTTACCGCAGTTGCTACAGAACTTACCTGAGTTTGTAGCACCGCACTCACATGTCCAAGAACCAGCTGGAGCAGGCTGTGGTTTACCGCATGTTCCGCAGAACTTGCCCTGGTTAACAGCACCGCACTCGCATGTCCATCCGCCCTGTGGAGCCGGTGGAGGGTTGCCGCCGCCAACTACTGCGCCGCCCATAGCGCCGCCTTGCTGGCCGCCCTGATTGTTCTGGAGCATTCCGAAAGCACCGTTGGACATAGCGCCCATGCCTCCCATGCCTCCGACCATACCCATGCCCATGAAGCCGTTAACTGCACCGTTAGCATTAGCAGCAGCAGTATTCATAGCCTCTGTCTGGCCAAGGATAGCCTGTGTAGCAACAGCATTTGGATTGTTTGCAAATACAGCTGCGTTGTCGTACTTCTCGATTCTCTCTCTGGACTTCTCGTCTGGCTGTGGAATACCAAGAGCAACTTCCTCGACGACCATACCACGGCCCTTGAGCCACTTCTCGTCAAGAACTGTCTGCATATTCTCACGAAGCTTTGTCTTGTTACCAGGGAGCTGAGCGAATTCGATCTTATCTACAGTACCGCAAAGGTTCAATGCCTCTGTCATGAGATCCAAGAACTCAAGACGTGGCTGTCTAGGATCCTTAGGTGTACCCATGAGATCGATTGTTCTGTACTCACCGGAGATGTTAGAGCAAACGTTTCTCCAGAATGTGATAGGATCAGCGATCTTGAATGTGAAAGATCCGTTAAGCTTAATGTAGATATTTCTGTAAACAGGATCCGGATATGGTACAGGTGAAGATGTACCGAACTTCTGATCCCTGATCTCCTGCATATTTACGTAGTAAACAAGCTGTTCCTGCATAACTTCGCCGCCAGCTCTCATACGATTCCATGTATCTACAACGGAAGACTTAAGATTCTGGAAGAAGTGCTCGTTAGCAAGACATGAAGGAGCAGTTGATGAATCGAATGAATACATTCCGCCCTCTCCGTCAGCTACATAGTCAACTACCTGACCGTTATTTACAAGAATAAGTGCATGATTCGGTGGTACTACGATCTTGGAACCGTTAGAAATAACATCTGCTGTTCCCTTATTGTTTCCCTTTGTAATCTTGTTAGCGCCCTTTCTGCACAAAACATCCTGTCCAAGTGCATCGGTCGTGAAGAATTCCAAATACTGATCAGCGAACTGTGAAGAAATAGATCCGCCGACTGTACTTGCAATGTTGCCAATCAATTTGATCAAGCCCATAATACAAGTTCCTCCTAAATGATTTATACTTCCAAAGTACAAACAAATTTTATCATTAAAGGAAGGATTTCACAACAATTTTAACAAGCCAAGGTCAGTAATTATACGTGATATTTCGCTTAATGCACAAAAATTCGCCCGGTTTATTCAGAGTAGCAAGAGTATTGTCATCAAATCGACCATCCAGAACAGATGTCGCTACAAGAGGAACACCGACCTTCTCTGATACGTTGTGGATGATCTCATTTCCGCGGACAATATCCTCGAATTGGGTCTCATCGAGAAGGTTTGTGTTGTTGATGAATCCTGTTATCGGAAGCTTTGCTGCCGCCTCAAGATCCTTAGCCATCCGGATAATGGAATCCTCGTCAGACGTGAACGGTCTTAATGTGTTTATGACCATGAAAAGGTTGTAGTCGATGCCCAAAAGCCTGTTATGCATGGAGCCCAATACGTTTGCGCCCATGTCCTCTCCGCCTATATCGAAAACACCCACATAACTTTCATCATCGAAAATGGAATAGACCTCACCGGAAAGAGCAGGAACGTCAACGTTTGAGTTTGCGTAAGAAGGAGATATTACTCGGATGTCGAGATTATCGAGTTTTCGAGCAGCATCGGCAGAACGGTAGAAAGGATTAACGATATCGAGGTCTGCCAAAAGGACCTTGGATCCAGGATTTCTGGTCTTGATCCCCACTGCGCAGTTGACCGATATCTCGGACTTGCCGCTTCCGTATGCGCCTATGAAAATGTTTAATCTCTTGCTGTCAAAAATGCTGCTCATATTATTCTTTAACCTCTGAATTCGACTATGTCTTCTGTTGTTTTTCTCGGTCTCATCTCAGGGATCTCATTAGGGAAACCGACTGCGATGGCGCCTGCCAGCTGATTCTCGCTGCCGAGGAATGCACGGAGCGGCTCGTGAGCGAAGAAAGTGTTGGCGATCCAAAGGGTGCCGAGGCCTTCCTCTGTTGCCGTAAGGAGCATGTTTTCGACGGAAGCGCCGATAGAAAGGCAGTCAGTGATCTCAGTGATCCTTCCGAAAATATCCTGTGGCGGACCGAACGGAGTCGTGCCGTTGGTATTGATGATAAGGATGATGGTCGGAGCGCCGCGCATGATGCGGAGAGTGTTCTGTGCATCAAGGACGCCCGGCTTCGCGCCTTCAGGCAAAGAAGGTTCGTTAAGTGCGGCGATGAGGCCCTGCTCCATTACACCGAGCATGATCTCGCGCTGTTGTCCTTCAAAGACGATGTATTTCCAAGGCTGACGATTCTTGGCGGAAGGAGCCATCCTTCCTGCTTCGATCATCTTCATGATAAGGTCTCTCGGAACCTTCTCGTCCTTGAACTTACGAATACTTCTTCTGTTAAAGATCGCGTCCATCTTGGTATCCTCCGTTATCAATATAGCTCTGCAATGGTTACGCCGTCATCGCCTTCGCCGATCGTTCCGAGTCGGTGGGACTTAACGCGTCTGCTCTGTCTCAGGTAATCGTCAACTGCGCTTCTCAGGGCACCTGTTCCCTTGCCGTGAACGATCCTTATCTTCTTGATGCCGCTTAACGAACAATCGTCGATATAACTGTCAAGGATCGAAGTTGCCTCGTCGACACGTTTTCCGAGGAGCATGACCTCAGGCATCGTGGAAGAAGATTTCTGCATCGCGATTACCGTCGCGGAATCGTTCTTCTTCTCGATCGGACGGTCACGTCTGGTCTTCGTCTCCTTTGGCGGTTCTTTCTGCTCTCTGGTAGGAAGCCTCAGTGCTTCTTTTTCCATCGTCATCCTCATGGTGCCGGATTCGATCTGGACCTTACCGGATTTGTTCGGAAGGCTTACGCAGGTTCCGAGCATATCAAGATGAGGAATATAGTACTTCTCGCCGATCTTGAACTCCTTCGGAACTTCGCCCGGAAGAGAAGTCTTATCTAAGATCTCGTCATCGGCGGAGTCATCGGTCAGATCCTTAAGGCCTGCACGAAGACGCCTTCTGACTTTCTCCATCTCATCCATTGCTTCGCGCTTGTCCTTGTTCTTTCCGGCTTTCTTGAGCTTACGGATAAGTTCGTCCAGCTCCTCCTCTTTTTCTTCGAGAAGTTCGCGCTGCTCTTTACGGGAGTCGTTGAGGATCTTGGTCTTGGAAGCCTTGAGTGCTTTCTTTTCTTCTTCGAGAGCATTCTTTGCTTCCTGAAGTTCCTCATTGAGTTTTTTATTTTCTTCGAAAAGTCTTTTTGCCTCGCGGTTGTTTTCTTCCGCAGACTCCAGAAGTCTTTCAAAAGCAAGTTCGTCGTTACTTAAGTTGACCATGGCGGAGTCGATAATCTTTGAAGGGACGCCCAACTTTTTCGAGATGACAAAAGCGTTACTTACACCTGGCATACCGATAATGAGCCTGTAGGTTGGTGATAATGTGTCGGTATCGAATTCGCAGGCCGCGTTCATGACGCCTTCCTTCTCGATGGCGTAAGCTTTGAGTTCCTTGTAGTGAGTAGTTGCCATGGTGGTGCAGCCGCGCTCGAAAAGCTCGTCGAGGATGGCGATCGCGAGTGCTGCGCCCTCGGCAGGATCGGTACCGGAACCGAGCTCGTCCAAGAGAACAAGGGAGTTCTTACGGGTGTTTTTCAAGATGAAAACGATGTTGGACATGTGAGCCGAGAATGTAGACAAGCTCTGCTCGATGCTCTGCTCATCACCGATGTCAGCAAGAACGCGGTCAAAACATGCGATCTCGGAACCCTGGGCACACGGAAGCATGAGACCTGCCATAGCCATGAGGGTAAACAGTCCGCAAGTCTTAAGAGATACCGTCTTACCGCCGGTATTAGGACCTGTGATGATCAAGGATCTGTAATCCTTACCGAGCTCAATATCGACAGGAACGACAGCGTCCTTAGGAATGAGCGGATGTCTCGCCTTAACGAGGCGGATGTAGCTTTTATCGTTTAAGACAGGCTTGGAAGCGTTCATCCTCATAGCAAGTTCAGCCTTGGCGCAGACGAAGTCGATATCTGCAACGAGCACGATGTCTGACTCGAGAGAATCGGACTCTCTTAAGACACGCTTGGTGAGCTCTTCAAGGATACGCTGGATCTCTTCCCTCTCCAAAGCAACGAGTTCTCTGATCCTGTTGTTGGCTTCAACGACTGCCAATGGCTCGATGAAAACTGTCTGGCCCGTTGAAGATGTGTCGTGAACGATTCCAGGAAGCCTAGACTTACACTCGGCTTTGACCGGTACGCAGTAACGGTCGCCTCTTATCGTGATGATCGCTTCCTGAAGGATGTCTTCGCTGTTACGGATAACGCGGTCGAGCATCACTCTGATGTTCTGCTGGATGTCTTTCTTCTCGCGGCGGAGCGAATACAAAGTGTCGCTGGCGCGGTCGTTCATCTCATCTTCATTGACGATGGAAGCTGAGATATCTTTTTCGAGAGAAGAAACGGTAGAAAGAGCTCCAATGGAACTAAAAAGGTTCGTTCCCTCCATGTCGGAATGTTCGTTGGAGATGACAAGTGTAAGTCTTTCAACGGAACGAAGGAATGATGCGACATCCAAAAGCTGTCGCATGGTAAGGACACCGCCTGCTCTCGCAAATGAAATACAGGATTTGATGTCGCCAAATCCCGAGAGCGGCAATGGTCCGTATTTGTTCATGTAGATGAATGCTTCTTCGGTATCGTCGAGTCCGTCTTTGACGATGGTTGCATCAGTAGTCGGAAAGAGATCTTCAGCGATGGCTCTTCCGTAACTTGTTCTCGTGCAATCGAGAAGCATGTTCTTGATCTTATCGAATTCGAGGACACTCAGGACACGTCCGCGTATCTGCTTACGGCGTTCCTCTTCCTCAAAAGTAGAATATCTGTACATATTATCTCTGACTCAAGACAGGTCGTATCAGCCAAGGAGATAGAATTTATCGAGCTCCTTCTGATTAATGGTCTTCTGCATCTCGAGACCTTCTTCAATATCGACGTCAGTAATCTTGCCGTCTTTAAGAACGACCAGTCTGTTAAGTCTTTTCTCCTTAATACATTCTATGGCGTGTGCGCTCATGAGCGTAGCCATTGTTCTGTCACGAAGCGTCGGGCTGCCGCCGCGCTGTAAGTGACCCAAGATCGTTGGTCTTGCTTCGATGCCTGTTGCCTCTTCGATCTTGGCAGCGATATCCGTAGCGGAACCAGCACCCTCGGCAACGATAACGATGTAATGTCTCTTGCCCTTGTTTCTGCCGTCAAGGATGACTCTTATAACGTCCTTATCGAAATCATAAGGAACCTCAGGGATCAAAAGACACTCAGCACCTGTAGCTATACCTACGTTGAGTGCTATATAACCTGCATGTCTGCCCATTACCTCGATAACGCTGCAACGCTCGTGTGAAGAAGCAGTATCACGAAGTTTATCGATACATTCCATTGCGGTGTTCATAGCCGTGTCGTAACCGATGGTGTATTCGGTAGAAGCGATGTCGTTATCAATGGTCCCGGGAATACCGATTACAGGTACACCGACTCTCGCAAGAGCTCTGGCACCCTTATATGAACCGTCGCCGCCGATAACAACCAAAGCATCAAGTCCGTAGACTTCCATCATGCGTGCGCCTTTGATGACGCCTTCCTTTGTCATGAAAGTCTTGGATCTTGCAGTCATGAGGAATGTTCCGCCGCGCTGCAATGTCTCGGAAACGTCTCTGGTGTTGATCTGGCTCATCTCGCCTTTCCAAAGACCGTGATAACCTCTGGTTACACCGAAGATCTCAAGACCGCTGTTGATACCCGTTCTTACAATTGAACGGATTGCTGCGTTCATTCCGGGAGCATCGCCGCCGCTGGTCAAAACGCCTACTCTCTTAAGGTCCGGTATCTCGGAAGTATCTATATTATCGTAGTTCTTAGCACGTAAAGTATCTATTTCAGGTACATTAGACTCATCATAAAGAAGATTTAACATAATAATTCACCCCTAGTTTTAGACTAAACAAATAATATCATTACAGGGCGGATTTTAAAAGAAACAGATATTAATTAATCTGAACGTTTTCCTCTCCGCAAAGCTTGGTTATCTGAGAGATGACATCAGGATCGTCGTCGATAAAGCACTGCTGGTTGACGTTACGAAGCTGATTCGACTCAGGAAGGTAAAGCTTAACGGTACAGTTGCCGTGGTAGTACGCCAAAAGGTTCATAAGTCTTCTGTAGGAATCATCTCCTACCGCACCCGTAAATCTGATCGCTACGTAGTGCTCCTCGGACTGAGGAAGAGTAAATGTTTCTCTCGTAACAGAAGGTGCAGGAGCAGAAACATGAACCGGAGAATGCGTGATGCTCATATTCGAAGCGTTAAGGAACGGCTTGATGAAAGGATCCTGACGAAGCGACTGCGCCTGGACATCGTTTTCGGGCATAGGCATGATCCTGTCCACATAAAGAGAGAAAGTATCGTCCTCCCTTACCCTTCTCTTTCCGAAAATAAGATATGACTTGTTAACGGCAAGTATCGGGTTATAGCGCTCCAAGATCTTACCGAAGATGGCGCACTCGTATGGTCCGAACATATCCTCGAACTGCAAGATCGCCATCATGGTCTTTGCCTTGGTGGAACGCATCTGCTTTTTCATGAGAAGACCTGCCATGATAACGGACTTATCGTCGTTTATGGCCTGCATATTCTCGCTATCCTTATACTCTTTGACGTCGTTCATTCCGAAAGTCACGAATTCTTCGATGTAATCGCGGTAACCCATGAGAGGATGACCGGAGATGTAGATCCCGAGAACGTCTTTTTCATAGAAGAGCTTTTCTTCGATGTCATATTCCTTAACATCCTTGATGTCGATGGAAGGCGTGGAATCAACAACGGAACCGTCACTTCCGCCCATATCGAAAAGACTAAGCTGTCCTTCCATCCTGCCTGAGTTATTGCGGTTAAGCTTATCTAGCTCAGTCTGGATCGTCATTATCATGGAAGCACGGTTAAGCCCCGTGAAATCCAGCGCTGAAGCAAATATCAGCGACTCGATCATCTTCTTGTTGAGAGAACAGGATTCAGCCCTTATAAGGAAGTCGGTAAAGTCCTTGAACGGACCGCCGGAATTACGTTCCTTAACAAGTGCCTCAACAGCACCCTCGCCAACATTTTTAATAACTGAAAGACCGATCCTGATACAACGTTTGCCGTCATCCGAAACTTCAGTCGAGAACTTCGCCTTACTCTTATTGACGTCAGGCGGTAGAACCCTGATGTTCATGGCAGGACAGCAGCTGATGTACCATGCTGCCTGGGAAAGATTGAACCTGAACGAGTTCATCATTGCCGCCATGAACTCAGTCGGATAATAGTACTTAAGATAAGCCGTGTAGTAGCCGACGAGAGCATATGCCGCAGCGTGTGATTTGTTAAAAGCATAGCCTGCAAAGTTACTGACATCGTTAAAGATCTTATCTGCGACTTCCTCAGGAACGCCGTGCTCGATGGCACCGGAGACTGCGTTTCCTGAATCGTCCTCACCGCCGTAGATGAAGATCTTACGGTACTTCTCCATCAAAGCTTTGTTCTTCTTACTCATGGCACGTCTGATGTTATCGGACTGACCCATGGAAAAACCTGCAAGATCACGAACGATCTGCATAACCTGCTCCTGGTAGACCATACATCCGTAGGTAACGTCAAGGATAGGTTCGAGAAGCGGATGATCATAAGTGATGTTTCTCGGATCGTGCTTACAGGCAACGTACTTAGGGATCTGATCCATAGGACCAGGTCTATAAAGCGAAATACCTGCGATGATATCCTCGAGAGATGTCGGCTTGAGTTCTTTCATGAACGATGTCATGCCGCGACTTTCAAGCTGGAACACTCCGATCGTATCACCGTTACCGATCATCTTATATATCTCAGGATCGTCAGTCGGGATCGAATCAAAATCGATCTTTACGCCGTAGTTTTCAAGGACCATGTCAGCAGTATCACGCATAACGGTCAAAGTACGAAGTCCTAAGAAGTCGAACTTAAGAAGACCTACGCTCTCGATATCGTATTTGGCAAACTGAACTACCACGTTGTCATCGTTTACGGAAAGCGGTGCGATATCAGTTATAGGCTTACCTGAGATTATGACACCCGCTGCGTGAGTCGAGGTATGCCTTGGCATACCCTCGAGTTTTCGAGAATAATCAAGGATCTTATGGACGTTATCATCGCTCTCATATTCCTTGAGAAGCTCGGAGTTCATATCAAGAGCTTTGTCGATGGTGATTCCCAAGTTCTCCGGGATCATCTTCGCTACCTTGTCGGCAGTCGCATAAGGAAGATCCATAACGCGGGCAACATCTCTGATACAAAGACGAGGCTGCAATGTTCCGTAGGTTATAACCTGGGCTACTCGCTCGGTACCGTATTTCATGGTAACGTAGTCGATTACCTCCTGCCTTCGCTCGTAACAGAAATCGATATCAAAGTCAGGCATGGATACACGTTCGATATTAAGGAATCGCTCGAAAACAAGTCCGTACTTAAGCGGATCGATATTGGTTATTCCGATGGCGTATGCTACAAGAGATCCTGCACCCGAACCTCTTCCCGGGCCTACCATGATGCCCTTGGATTTGGCGTAAAAGATAAAGTCCCAAACGATAAGATAGTAATCCGTGTAACCCATCTTGGTTATGACGGAAAGCTCATAGTCAATCCTCTTATGATATTCCTCAACGGATACTGAAGGAGGAACAGCCTTAAACCTCTCCTGAAGTCCCGAATATGATAGACTCGTCAAGTATTCAGCATTGGAACTGAATCCTTCAGGGACGTCAAACTCAGGAAGATGGATAGTGTTAAAGTCGTACTCGACATTACACATGTTGGCGATCTTGGTCGTGTTCTCGATAGCTTCGTTAAGTTCAGGAAAGAACCTTCTCATCTCGGTTTCAGACTTAACGTAGAAATCATTAACTGACATCTTAAATCTCTCGGCATCAGACTGCTTGGCGCCTGTCTGCATACACAAGAGAACGTCATGAACCTCGAAATCTTCACTCTTAAGATAGTGACAGTCGTTTGTAGCGACCAAAGGTATTCCGGTCTGCCTTGAGATCTTAACAAGAGCACTGTTGACGATAGCCTGCTCGCGCAAAGTATTGCTCTGTATCTCAAGATAATAATTTCCTCTTCCGAAAAGATTGTCATACCACAAAGCAGTCTCAGTTGCCTTGCTGATGTCATCATTCAAGATGTTCGTTGCGATCTCTCCTGCAATACACGCAGAAAGACAGATAAGACCTTCATGATGCATCTCAAGAAGTTCCTTATCTATTCTCGGCTTACGGTAAAAGCCTTCGATAAAGCCCTTGGAACAGAGCTTATTCAGATTCTTAAGTCCCTCGTTGTTCTTAGCAAGAAGGATAAGATGGTTATATGCTTTCTCATTAGGATTGTAATTTCTGTTAAAGCGGTTATCAGTCGCTACATAAAGCTCACAACCGATTATAGGATGAAGTCCCTTGGCCTTCATTCGCCTATAGAAATCTACGACACCGTACATAACTCCGTGATCCGTGATGGCACATGAAGTCATGCCCATATCAGCAAGACGGTCAGGCAGATCCTTAAGTCTGATCGCACCGTCAAGGAGACTGTACTCCGTGTGAAGATGAAGGTGTACAAAACCCGTCACGTTAGGAGGAGATATCTTGTTGTCGTTATCGTTACCCATCTATCCCTCCGTAGTTATTTGTCAGTCTTGCCGCCTTTAAGCATGATTATTGTATCACGAAGCTCGGCTGCTCGCTCGAAGTCGAGTTCCTTAGCTGCCTTAGCCATTTCCTTCTCAAGCTTGGAGATGAGTTTCTTCTTCTCATCTTCGGAAACTGAAGAAGCGCCGTCCTTAAGGATCTTCTTAACTTCAGATGTCGACTTCGTATCTTTCTTACCGTCATCGCCGACGAAGTCAAATACTTCGCGGATCTCTTTCTTGATAGTCTTCGGAACGATATGATGCTCTTCGTTATATCTTTGCTGGATCTCACGTCTTCTGTTGGTCTCTGAGACGGCTGCCATAATGGAATCCGTCATCTCGTCTGCATAAAGAACTACGCGGCCTTCGCTGTTACGTGCGCATCGGCCGATGATCTGAATAAGAGATCTGGTTGATCTTAAGAATCCTTCCTTATCCGCATCAAGGATCATGAGAAGCGATACTTCAGGAAGATCGATACCTTCTCTTAAGAGATTGATTCCGACGATTACATCTGTCTCACCTGTACGAAGCTTTCTTAAGATCTCCATACGTTCAACAGTATCGATGTCGGAATGAAGATATGTAACGTTGATGCCCTCGTTCTGAAGAAATCCCGTCAAGTCTTCCGCCATCTTCTTGGTAAGTGTCATGATAAGGCTCTTGTCACCCTTCTTGATGTTCTCACGAAGTCTCTCAATGATATCTTCGATCTGACCTTCAACCGGATGGATATGGATCTCAGGCTCCAGAAGACCTGTAGGTCTGATGATCTGTTCAACGACCTGAGTGCTGTGCTGCTTCTCATAATCTGCAGGAGTAGCGGATACGAAGATGGTATTTCCCATCTTCTTTTCAAACTCCTCAAACTTCAGCGGTCGATTGTCATATGCGGACGGAAGTCTGAAGCCGTATTGAACGAGCATATCCTTACGTGATCTGTCACCGTTATACATGGCTCCTACCTGAGGAACCGTTACGTGTGACTCATCGATAAGAAGAAGGTAGTCTTCAGGGAAAAAGTCCATGAGCGTACACGGAGGTTCGCCCTCTTTTCTGCCTGAGATATGTCTTGAATAGTTCTCGATGCCCTTACAAAAACCAGTCTCGTTGAGCATGTCTATATCGTATCTGGTTCGCTGCTCGAGACGGTATGCCTCGATAAGCTTACCTTCTTCACGAAGCTTAGCGACCTGCTCTTCAAGTTCTTCCTCGATGGTAACGAGAGCACGCTTAAGTTTCTCACGGCCAGTCGCGTAGTGAGAAGCCGGGAATATCTCTACGAAGTTTCTGGACCACAATGTCTTACCTGATACGTGGTGAATAAAGGAGATCCTGTCGATCTCGTCTCCGAAGAATTCGATCCTTGTGACTGCCTCTTCGGAATCAGGTGTGAATACATCTATAACGTCTCCCCTGACTCTGAAGGTACCACGGATAAGATCGATGTCGTTACGATCATATTGGATGTTGATGAGCATCGCCATTACTTCTTCCCTGGTTATCTGCATTCCGACACGGAGCATGACCATCAAGGACTGATAGTCTTCCTTCTCACCGATACCGTAGATACAGGAAACCGAAGCAACTACGATAACGTCATTACGGGTAAGAAGAGATCTGGTGGCGCAGTGACGCATACGGTCGATCTCATCGTTGATGGAACTGTCCTTCTCGATGTAGGTGTCTGATGCAGCGATATAAGCCTCAGGCTGATAGTAATCGTAGTAGGAAACGAAGTACTCTACGGCGTTATCAGGAAACAGTTCCTTGAACTCACTGTATAGCTGACCTGCGAGAGTTTTGTTATGTGCAAGGACCAAAGTCGGACGCTGAACTTTCTCGATGATATTGGCCATGGTAAATGTCTTACCGGAACCCGTGACACCCATGAGTACCTGACCTTTGTCACCGCGAAGAACACCCTCCGAGAGCTTCGCTATAGCCTGGGGCTGATCGCCGGTCGGCTTATAATCTGAAACTATCTTAAAATCCATCAATGATCCGCCTTAAATCTTTTTCGAATATTATACTCCACATGCAATAAAAAGAAAATATGTTCGCGTGTTTTCGAAAATAAAAAACGGGCCACCCCATAAGAGTGACCCGCCAAAACGGTATATGATATTGAAAATATCAAGCCATCTCTTTTCTCTTGATCACGATCGTTCCTATGAACGATGTAATGATCATGAGAACTGCCATTACTGCAAATGCGACTACCATAAATCCCGTGTATCTGAAGTCGAATATCAAAGCGCAAACAAATGCAGGTACCAAAGCAACTCCGAGAAGTGAGATAAATGAGAACTGGCGAAGCATCAGAGCAGGTGTTTTCGACATGTAGTTGAACAAAGATGCAACGATGTTAGCGATAAAGATGCATGTGATGTCAGCTACGACAAAGAATGCAAATGTAACGATGATAAACGGAACAGATGCAACATCCTTAAGGAAAAATCCGAAGATACCTGCGCCGACTGCTGCATTGACGAGAACCTCAGGAATGCTTCCTGCTACGCAAGCCCAGAGTTTCTTGCTCATCTTCTCTGGAATGAGGAAGAAGTACGGCTTGTTGTATTCGAGAACGGACTTACCGCCTGCAAAGATCATAGTGTCGAACAAAGTTGCCATCATAAGTCCTGCGGCGAACAATGCCTTAGGAGAACCTATGGAGTTCTTCATGATGAAGATATAGACGATCGTAACTGCCTTATAGATAAGCATGGTCTTGTTGATAAAGAAGAGCTTACTGAAACGCTTATTCTCCAAAAGATGCTTATAAAAGAACACGGATGCACCGGAGCCCTTCGTAAAGCCTGTTCCGTCAACTTTGATCTTCGATGTATCTACGGAACTTATGTCCTCAACACCTGCGGATTTTGCTGCCATCTTCTCAGCCATCTTCTGAGCTGCTGCGATAGCTTCCTCATAGTAATCGAATTCGATGTTGTTGAACAGGATAACGATGAGTGCAACAGATGCAACCAAAAGAACGATACCGAGTACGAGCTTAACAACAGAAGACATGTAGATTCCGTCGAAAATAAGAGTTGTCCAACCGCCGATAGGGATAAGCTTCAGGAAGAAGCTGGTACCGATAGTGCCGATGATCTTAGCTGTTCCGAGAGAAGAGATTCCAGAGAAAGAACCAGCCTCGTTATAAAGAGAAGCAACTGATGTGATGATAAGAAGAACGTGGAATGCAATGAATACACCAAGGATGATGTTCTTCGCTGTCTTCTTATTGTGTATTGCTGCGTTGATGATCTGTGACAAGACACTTCCAAGTGCCGTAACAACGAATACTCCGCCTACCGCAAGGAATGCATCACGGGTACGAAGGCCCATGAGATTTGAAAGGTTAGCTGCCTGCATCGATACGATAAATACCATGAGGAAAGCAGTCTTCAAACTGGAAACGATCGGGATTATCAGATTAAACTTCTTCGTGAACGGTCCCGCGAACATGAAGTTAACGTCCGGGTTCGTATACATGAGCATTCCGCTGGCTACGTTGATGAATGAGAAATCAAATACCAACAAAGTCAGGATGGAGATTCCGCCGCAGATCAATGAAGGATCGAACTCTTTGTTATTTCCGTAGGTCATGAAACCCGTAATGGCAAGCATTAAGATAGTTCCCAAAACTGCCAGGATAGTAAACACTACGTTTATCTTCCTTTTGAAAAAGCTGTGTGAAGCCTGATAAAGATAAGCCTTGAGCATAGAGATCACAATCCTTCCTGCTTCTCGGCAGCTTTGTTATCGGAAGCTCCTTCAGTGATCTGGAAGAACAGATCCTCAAGGCTCTGATCGTTACTTGAATCTTTTCTGTTGTGCTTTGTTGCAACGATCTTGCCGTTCATCATGATATGAGCTACATCCCAGTAATCTTCAACTGTATCGATCATGTGTGTTGAGATGATGACTGTCTTTCCCTGAGACTTAAGTTCGCTGAATAGATCCTTCAATTCCTTGATGGCATGAGGATCAAGACCTACCATAGGCTCATCGAAAATAACTACCTTCGGATCGTGGAGAAGTGCACAGCAGATGGATACCTTCTGCTGCATACCCTTTGAAAGTTCCTTACCGAGTTTCTTTGTCTTGTCGGTAAGCTCAAATCTCTCGAGAAGTGCATTGATATGAGAAGTGTCCTGAACCTTATAAGCTCTTCTTACAAATTCGAAGTGTTCCTCAACTGTGAGAAGATCATACAAAGCAGGGATCTCAGGAACAAATCCGAGAAGTCTTTTTGCTTCGATAGATGTATTATCGTAACCGCAGATGCTGATATCTCCCGAGTATCTCAGAAGTCCTGCGATGGATTTAATGATAGTGGATTTACCCGCACCGTTAGGTCCGAGAAGGATTCCGATCTCGCCGTCATTTACTTCGAACGACAGATTATCGTTAGCGAGAAACCTTCCGTATTTCTTTGTGACGCCCTTTACTACAAGCATTTCAATATCCTCCGTTTTCGAATATGACCACATTCTAAACTTGATGTTTAAAAACATCGTCTACAAAAGTTTAAGAAAGTATAAAGATTGCCTCAAAACGGGTATCACATTATAAGTTTATTTGATTATCTCGTCTGAATCCATGATAACGGTGAACGGTCCGTCGTTAAGAAGATCCACCTTCATATCCGCACCGAATATTCCGTGCTTCGGTTCAAAGCCGGAATCACCAATCCTTCTAAGGATGTGTTCATATAATGCGTTGGCCATATCAGGAGCACCGGCATCCGTAAATGAAGGACGGTTTCCTCTTCTCATGTCTGCGTATAAGGTAAACTGCGATATCACAAGGAACTCGCCGCCTACATCACCGATGGAAAGATTTGTCTTCCCTTCATTATCTTCGAAAATGCGAAGCTTTATGAGCTTATCAGTCAGCTTATCCGCGATCTCTTCCGTGTCATTAACGGAAACGCCGACAAAGACCAGAAGTCCTTTGTCGATCTTACCGACAGATTCTCCGTCAACTTTTACTTCTGCTCTTTTAACTCTCTGAACCAAAAATCTCATATATTCTCTCCGCGTTATTTAATGTTAATGAATACGATCTCATTCTTGGCCATATTCTTAAGGGGAACTTGACCGCTTGATGTTCCCGCGCTTACGATGAAGTAAGTATCATCGATCTTAGTCATGCCGTAGATGATATCATCTTTTCCGGAGATCAGCTTATAAACCACGTTTACAGGAAAGATCTGGCCGCCGTGTGTGTGACCGCTTAGCATAAGATCTACATCAACATCCGGATCTTCAGCCACATACCTGAGGTTAAACGGACGGTGATCAAGAACGATGACCTTCTTATCTGTAGTATCGATACCGGATCTGGAGACGATCTCAGACAAAGCCGAGCGGTCTTCGAAATCACCGTCAAGTCTTCCGATAAGAACAAAGTCATCACCTATCTCACAGACCTTATCGTCCAAAACATTTACG
Organism: uncultured Clostridia bacterium; assembly: GCA_947303255.1. Classification (GTDB taxonomy): domain Bacteria; phylum Bacillota; class Clostridia; order Saccharofermentanales; family Saccharofermentanaceae; genus Saccharofermentans. Next base: position 74,849 of record CAMYXL010000004.1, read on the forward strand.
TTGTTATTCTTAAGTTCCCTTACCAAAGTCTGATATCCGTTCTTGACCTTTTTGTACATACCCATGTTGTCTTCGTGATTACCCGGAATAAAGTATGTTCCGTATGTAGACTTTAAAGTTGAGAGAACTTCGCAGGTTTCCCTCATCTCAGTTAAGGTCGTGTTTTCATCAACGAGGTCGCCTGTTATAACGACTATGTCGGGCTCGTTCTCGTTTATGATATCCACACATTTTCGAAGATCATCAACATCAAAATAAGAACCGATATGGGTGTCGGAAATATGAGCGATCTTAAGCTCAGCGCCAAGGTCGATATCGTAGTTTTTGATGACCAATCCCTGAGCTACGATAAATGCATGGGTAAAATAGATCGTCGTAAGGACGATTCCGACAATATGAGGAATAAATCTGTTGAACTTGTTCTTACAAAGTGCGCGGATTATCTCGATAACGGCAACAAGAAAACTCAATACCATGAAGACCATAGCCGATGCAATGGTGCTGTAAAGCGCAATGGCGAAGCCGATCAGCACATAGATCCCGCAGGAAATAAGGATACCTTTGAGATTACCCTTAAAAGTTGATCTGACGATGATAAACACCAATATCAGAAGCGATCCGATAAGTAAAAACGGAAACAAGTCATTTCCTCCATCCCTTTGAAACTTCGTTTATTATACACGAACGTTTTCGAAAAGAAAAAAGGAAAAAGGCATTCCTCCCGCAAAAGCATTTGCAGGAAGACTGCCTTCGTATCAAGCCTTATTCCCTTTGAGCCTGTTCTTAAGATCCATCTTGTCCCAAAGTCCCGTGACCTTAAGAAGCAGCAGGCATATCATTATGAAGGTCATTGTTGTATCCATCCTTTTTATTCGTTTAGTGTAATTTTACACCATACGAATAAAATTGCAATATCTATTTTACACACCTCTTCTCGAAAACGAGCGCGCCCAGAATCAGTAGCGCAATACTCCATATTCCCTGGACAATTAGTCCCTTCGCAAGCTCAAGATAGTTCGGCAGCTCATATACGAAAAATCCGTTCATCGCAGAGACCACCGGAATGAATCTGAAGATCCGTCCGTATTGAAGAAGCAGATTCCCAAGACCAAGGATCAAAGCAACAGGGATCGACATCGATACGATCATGGACTTAGAAAGAAGAACAGCAGCGCAGGTAATGGTGACAAGTTCAACCGTCGACACAAAGCACGGTGCAAGTGTTTGGGCGATGTCCCAAAGTTCGGAAATACTAATATCATTTCCACTGTTCATGTAAAGAACGGCAACTGCAATTACCGCACTTAACAGAAAGATTCCGATCGTCCAGATGAAGATACTCATGAACTTACAGATGAGAAGCTTATGCCTTACGGGTGAACTTAAAAGACTGGTCCGAAGCGAAGAGCGCAAATACTCTCTTCCGAAGTAAAGTCCCGCCAAGACAACGAATCCTACCTGCCCCAGATAAAAACCCTGGATAAGTTTACTTTTCGTAAGAAGAAATCCGGTCTCCCCGAGATAAGCTCCCAATGTCGAAACCATTACGGGAATAAAAACAACAGTAGCAACAGCAGCGATAACAAACCACAGATTACATATGATCTTATACTGCTCGCTTTTTAAATATCTGATCATCAGTATTCACCTCTTAAATCCTTACGCGAGAACAACACATATCCTGTTACCATGAAGGCAAGGATCCACAATAGAAGGATAAGGAACGTCTTTATCGGAGCAGATGAATAGATATCAGGAGAACTCGGTATCAGCGAATTTGAAAGATGTATCGGAAGATATCTGCAGATACGAAATTTTCCGGCCAGAAGTTCACCGATGTTATACGCCTGAACAATGAGAAATATCATAGGAACGATCGCAGTCTTAAAGATAAATCCCATGGCATATGAAAGAAGTGTAACAGACGTAAGCGAGATAGAAGTTGACATAATAAACTTCCAAACTGTCGCATTAAAAACTATCAGCGGCAGTCCCTGATCTTTGAATGTCATGTGAGTCACAAGAATAGTCACGAAGACAGAAACTAAAGACAGCACAAACGATAACAGAGCAACTGCGGAAGTCTTAGATACAAGAAGATCTCTCCTGTTTCCCATATAGACTAATGTCGTCCTCATACAGTGACGTTTATATTCCATCGCTCCGAATATAGCACCCATAACAATAAGCGCCATGACAGACAAGAGCACCACATCAAAACCGAAGTACTCTATTGGCGGCATCGCCTCGATGAGATTATTCTCCTTGGTCGGGACTGCATCCAATCCCACAGAAAGCACCTGCTTTGCTGAAACAAAACCCAGTGCTGACTGCACAGGGATAATGATGATCGCGACTATCAAGAACACCTTCGTACTGACAAGTTTTATAAGCTCACTTAAGATCTTTCTAATCATTCTCATCTTCCCTCCTCTTCGGTCAGGCTGAAGAACAGATCCTCAAGTGAAGAGATATCCTTCATGACATTGTCGAGTGTCCCCTGCGACACTATCCTTCCGTGATTGATGATAACCACATCATTCGTGACCGCCTCAACTTCCGACAGCATGTGCGAAGATAAAAGCACCGTCTTTCCTTTTTTTGCCTGATCCTTGATAAACTCCCTGAACCACCTTATTCCGCTCGGATCAAGTCCGTTCGTCGGCTCATCGAAAACAAGGAAATCCGGATCTCCTATCAACGCCGCTGCTATTCCCAAACGCTGTCCTTCACCAAGCGAGAGATTACCGACCTTGGATCTTCTCTTATGAGTTATTCCGGTTAGTTCCATTACTTCATCTATTCGGCGCTTATCTATTCCTGCACTCATCGATATTATTCTTAAATGCTGATATACGCTTCTGTCATTTGGTGAACCGACTCCGTCAAATGAAGCTCCGACTTTTCGAACGGGATCTTTCCAGCTTGAATAGTTTTTGCCCTCAATGAGTGCCGTTCCGCTTGTCGGTCTGTCGAGTCCGAGAAGTATTCTCATCGTCGTACTTTTACCTGCACCGTTTGGTCCTAAAAAGGCTGTTATCCTTCCTTTTTCGGCAGTAAAACTTACATCTTTTAAGATTTCTTTTTTGCCGTAGTTCTTACATAGTTTCTCAATGGTAATTGTCTGTTCCATATGTATCTCCTTCTGAGTTTTTTCGAGTGTATTATGGACAAACAAAAACAGCCGAACAAGGTAAAACGAATACCTTGAACGGCCATATGCATACCTTGCAAGTTTGAGCGCATACTATGCAATTGACTTTGATAATCGGTGATGTTTAGAATTAATTATCAACAAATTTACGGATGTGATCGATTGAAGATTAAACTTATCGCCAGTGATGAACATTATGATGAGATCGCTAATGAGCTCAAGGAGAAAGGTATTGAACTAAGTGACAGTTCAAACCTTGTTCTGACTGAACAAAATGCAAAGATCTCGCATATCATCGGAAAGAAAGATGATGAGATATTCAGGCTTAACATATCTGATATCTCACACTTCGAAAGCTTCGCTCACGATGTTATCGCTTATACGGCTAACGACAAATATAAGATCAATGAGCGTCTTAAAAATCTGGTAGTTATCCTTGATCCGAATTCTTTTATCAGGATCAGCAACTCAGTCATCATCTCTGTTGATCACATAAAGAGCATTAAACCTGCTTTTACGCAGAAATTTATCATAACAATGAAGAACGGTTATACGGTCGATGTCACTAGATCCTATTACTACTCGTTCAAAGAATTCATAGGCATCTGAGGTGAACAGCATGAAAACACTGATAGTTATACTTCTGACAATACTTATAGTATTACTCTTATCCGCATCAGCTACTTTGATCTATTATCTTATCTACAGAAAAGCGATCAACAAGAAGATCGAAGCAGGTCTCGGAAATAATACCAAAAAGAGAAGGTTCCTTAATCCGCTTCTCTTCTTCATTATCGTTACGGTAGCTCTTTTGCTGTTATCATTCGTATTTCTGATGTTTACTTCAGTTAATCCAAACAGTTCAGCATACAGGACGCCTGTTTTCGAGAAGTTGGAAGATGATGGTAGCGCGATCTTTTCTGTTGAGGACATCGTTTTTCCGGGATATGAAAAAACAGTAATAGATGAAACTGATTCATTCAAGATAGTAGTCTACGAGAGAGAAGAATTATCAAATTCGTTCCCGAAATATCTTATCCACATTAATTCAACTTCCGATTACGAGCTGGCATTCAGTTACGTTAACGACAAACTCATAACCGACGGCTATATGGAACCAAGTGATTCAGGATGGTATTCCGTTACAAAAAACAGATTCAAAGGTACCA
>CAMYXL010000005.1 GCA_947303255.1 uncultured Clostridia bacterium
TTTTCAGCACATCAAATGCACTATCGCAGCGGGTTAGCGATACTTTATATTTTCTTTAATAATTCCGGAAAATTCTTAATACCGTTTTAACGATGATTTTACTCTCCCCCGTTAAGATGTAACCATAAAACAAAAACACAAACACAAAAAACAATTTGGAGGGTATAAAAATGAAAAACACAAATTTGATCAACGTAGTACACGGAGCAACAATCGGACTCGTAAGCGGAGCAGCAGGAGAATTGTTAATGCTTTCAGCAATCCTCAATAGACTCCCTGGAAGAAGCATCGCAGTAGCTTGCATCATCACAGCAATCGCATGGGCTATCGCAGGCGGCGTTATTGCTTATCAGAAGAACAAGAAAGCACTTGAAAAGTAAACACCTCATTCTATCCCTTATTCCAGGAAGCGTTACCGGTCGGTAGCGCTTCTTTTGATTTAGGGATCAACGATTAAGCCACAGATCCTGAGCCGTGTGATTTATAAATCTGGTCAGAAGGACCACGAGTATTTCAATGATTATTCCGGTAATGATGAAGACTGCCGGATGTTTTTTTCGAAAAGAAAGAATATGTGTTTCAAAAAAGCCCGTCCATCCAAAGAAGATATCTACGGGAATTGCAAAGGTCAGTATGTTCTCGATTCCGTAGAAAATGTGCTTTTTGAGAGGCCAATCGCTGTCCCTTACCGAGATGCCGATGACGAAGAAGGCGGCGATGTGCATATAGATGATGGCCACCATCATGTGCCAGGCTTTCTTACGCCTGAATCCCGGAGGCGGCCATAATTCGTGCTTAGGATGTAAAAGATCATACTTAAGATCACCGATATTCTGGTAACGGTTCTTAGGATCGATCTGGGTCGCTTTCCTTGCTACCTTAAGAAGATCCTTGTCATCAGTGATCTCTTCAATGATCTTACCGAGAGCGAATATGTCTGTTCTCGGATCTGACTGAGAGAAACCATACTGCTCAGGTGCAGCATAATCAAACGTACCAAGCAAAGTAGTATCTCGGTCCTGACCGCGTTTATAAACCTTTGCAATATCATAATCTATGATCTTGGCAATGCCATCGTCCGTTATGACTATATTTTCCGGTTTAAGATCTCTGTGGATTATGGGCCTGAAGGCTGAATGAAGGAACTTAAGTCCATCGCAAATCTGAAGAAGGATATCTTTCTTCTTCTCCTCCGACAGGGAATTCTTAAGCAGAAGATCATTAAGTGTCTGACCTGTTATATATTCTTCGAAAACATGAAGCAATCCTTCAGCTTCAAAATAATCGTAAACCTTTACTACGTGGGAATTGGATGCTTTTCTTAAATACTCATACACAGGGATCTCATAGTGAGTCAGTTTCTTCATATAGCACACAACACCGCTTACCTCGTCGCGGACGAGGTAGTGACTATCAGAGAACTTTTCAATCACTTTATAACGCCCATATGTATCCATAAGATAATTATACCCTGTCGTTTTTTATCGCACAATAAAACGGGGAGCGAAATTGATCGCCCCCCTTGGAAAATCATAACCAATATCAGTGTTCAAACCTGTATTCGGCTGAACATACTTCCTTTGTATAAGCAGTGATCTGATCAGTCTTCGAGAACTTCAAAGTCAGTGAATCCTTGCTGTATTTTAAGGTAGTATTATCATCCAGATTGATCGTTCCTGACGTTGAAGTTATCGTCTCATTCAGTGTATATGTCTTCTCATCAAGTTCAAGAAGTGATTTGATATAACTGTATTCGGTTAAACAGCTGAATTTGATCGTGCCTTTCAAAGAAACGCTGCCGTCAGACAAGACCATAAATGTGAGATCTGCCTTCGCGTAATTTCCTTTGTTGTCCATCTTGTCATTCGACAATGTCCAAGCTGTCCATGAACCTCCTGTTACCTGTCTGGCGTCGATATTTCCATAGTTGCATTTCCAGGTATCAATCAAAGTGAAATAGTCGGAATACTTATCTATCTCAGCCATCCTGTCGGATGTAAGGATGCCATTGTACTCATAATCGTCATCATAGTTCTTGAATATCTCTTTGGCACCTACATAATCTCCGATGCTAAGAAGATAATCTGCATTCATGAACTTACACTTACTTACGTAATCCTTTGTATCTTCATAATCCAGACTGAGCTTTGAGAAATTATCCAGAGCATCGAGGTATTTCTCGTCATCAAAATCTTCTACTGCTAAACTGTACGTTGTCTTATTGAGCATATCCTTGGAATCTCTAAGGAAGCCTGCTTTTTCGAACATAGTCTGCGCAGTGGAATTATCTCCGCTGTTATAGGCATCCATCGCCTTGGCATAAGCAAGATAACTGTACTGAACACTGTTCGGACCATAATCTGCCAGGATATCCTGCACACCTGAATAGTCCTCGTTATCCAACATTCCCTCAGCACAAGTAATCAGATTCTCGCCCTTATCATCAAACTCGAAACGCGGATCAGAGAAACATTGAGCTGCCTCTTTATACTCTCCTGCTGCCAAGTGATCTTGTCCTGTCTTATAGACATTATTCTTTGTCGCTTCGAAAAGCTTTGTTCCGCCGACATCGAAATCAGCTGCTAAAACATACTTCTCACATGCCAGGGCATAATCACCTGCCTGCATAGCCTGATCGCCGTCTACCATGGCTTGTTGCTTTGTAGCAATAGCCAAGAGTTCTGCGGCATTTTTATAATCACCGGCCGCCTCAAATTCCGTTATGGCCTGAGCATATTGATTGGAATTATAAAACTCAACGCCTTTGTCATAATGAACCATCGGTCTGGTTGCAACAATGCCTATGATAACACCTGCAGCGACCAGTAAAACTGAACCTGAAATGATAGGAATCAATACTTGCTTTTTCACAACATCACCCCCTGATTATTTACTTGATTCGATGCTAGCAAAATCAAAAAAACATAGGGTGTGCCGTCAGCACACAAATTGCCTCCGATCAACGTCATAATGCCCGAGTAACAGTCATTTCAGTCTATTGTTAACAAACGATTAAAAATACTGAATGTGTGCTATTAGCACACCAATCAAACACAATGATTTCTTAAAATTTATTTAAACATACGGGAAACCGCAATCAGAGGGGAGGCGATGATAGTATGACTTGTCCAAATTGCAACAACAATATCCCTGACGGCTTGAAGTTTTGTTCTGAATGTGGAGCCAATCTCATTAATGTGAATGAACAAAATAATAATATTCCACCACAGAATAATCCTTCGTATTATCCGCAGAATGATCCTGCGTATTACCCACAAAATTTCACGCAAGGTCCGACCGGAGAAGAATACGCTACTACATCTCTGAGATTCGGAATTGTCGGAACGTGTATGGATGTTACCGTATTCCTCTCGATCGTGGGACTGATCTTAGGAATAGTAGGTATAAAAAAGGCAAGCAACGCTTCCAGGATGGGCGTTAAATCCGGAAAGCAAAAAGCAGGTCTCATCCTAAGCATCATTTCTCTTGTCCTGTCTGTAGTTATCCCGTTCGTTTTCTTGGCAGCCTGCGTTGACAGAGCTAAAAAGAACAGCGATGCATCAGCTATCGTAAGTAATGCTGAAAACGGCAACCTCGCTACTGCTCTTCAGGGTACTTATGTAGGAAGCAACGGAAGCGTTCTCGTCTTAAGAGACGACATGACCAGCAACTATTACTATCCTGGATACGGAATCAGCACCAACACATGGACTCTCAAGGATAACAAGCTCGAAATGTTTATCTCAAACTGTCTTTGCTCGGTAGAAGCTGATATCGATCCAAGCAAGACTGATTCCATCTGTCTTACAAGTTCTTCGATCTTGTGGGATGAAGAGACATTTACCAAAGTCGCTGCAGATACAGAAAAACCAACTGAGCAACACTGCGATGAACTTATCAATCAGTACGCTCCTAACACAAGTCTTGCCAATAAGACATCGACAACAACTGCAGCTACAACAAAGGCTACAGAGGCTCAGACTACAACCGCAACAACAGCAAGTAATTCTTCTCAGGGCACAACAGTAAACGATATGACTGTAAAGGAAGCTCTGGATGAATATGAAGCTTATGTCGATAAGTACGTTGAGCTTTATAAGGGAATGCTGGACGGTTCATTGAACTACTTCGAAGCATTGGAACAGATCACCGAACTCGAAGGAGAAATTGATGAACTTGAAAAAGCAATGAATTCTCTTTCCGAAGCAGATATGACTCCTGAGGAATACCAGTACTACATAGAAGTAATGGGCAGAGTAAGTGAAAAGATGCTCTCAATTTATCAATAAACGGAAGGGTTTGTGAAGTGAAGGAAACGAACGAATTGATGGACGCACTGAGTGGGTCAAATAACACTAAAGATCTGGATAAATACCTGGATCAGATCGATGTTGTCTCTGCGATCCCTTTAGACAATCATATTAAGAATCTTCTAAAGGAAAAAGGAATGACCCCTTCAGGTTTGATCAAAGCAAGCAGGATAGAAAGAACATACTGCTATCAGATATTAAACGGAAGGAAAAGACCGGGCAGAGATAAGGTGCTCGCTATAGCACTGGCACTTGAGCTCACACTTGAAGAGACTCAAAGACTGCTTGCTATAGCAAAAGAAGGTGTTCTGTATCCGAAGAGCAGAAGGGACAGCGTTATCATATTCGCTTTGAATAATCACTATTCACTTATCAATACCAATTTGCTGTTGGCAAATTACAACGAAGCAGAATTAAATTAAGGAGGGAATCTTATGAATAACTATCCGGCACCTGTAAAACCAAACAAGCCTATGGCATTAACTTCGTTCATCTTGGGATTATTCGCCATGCTCTGGACTCCTTTTGCTTACATAATTCTGTTTATCGGAAAAGCAAAAGCCGCGGAAGTATCCTTATTTATGCTCTTCGTTGCTCCTTTCCTCGAAGTAGTTATGGGTATTCTCGGTATCGTATTCTCATCCGTCGCGAAAAAGAGCGGATGTCATAACGGATTCAGAAGAGCCGGATTTGTATTGTCCCTCTTGGATCTGATATTCGGAGCGATCATAATCTTTATCTTCCTGTTGGTAATCGTTCTCGTCGGAATGGCATATAGAGATATTATCAACTGGGCATTGTCTTTGTATAAATAACCATAACACCCGCAATATGAAAAAAGCTATCCGGGATCTTTCTCGGATAGCTTTTTTGTTTTTTCGAAAACAATAGGAACATCAATTGACATCCTCGAGAACAACATATGATATGACGTGTGCGTGGTCCTCTTCCCAAAGTCTCATCTCGTATGTGTGAGAGGACGGGAACTCGTCGGTCGGAAGGAAGACTTCTATCTCATTGTTCAATCCTTCAGAAACGGTGATCTCCTGAGTGTCGATCACATATTCGCCATCGATCCACCAGTCAACGATAAGTGTAGTTCCGGTCTCGAATGTCATGTCGAAATAATTATCGATCCAGATACCGTCAGGATCGATAGTATATGCTACCGTGTTAAGCCAGCCCGGTTCTTTGGAATAGAACATCCAGAAACCATTATCGTCAGGCTGCGAATATCCGTAGATAACAGATCCGTCAGTACACCAGCTCGGACTTTGCTCGAAAACACCCAGGGCATCATTCACATGACCTGAAGAACTGACAGTATCAACATGTGTATATCCCAGGTTATCCGGATTTATGCTGTTGATGAGCATCGTGTACATTGTCTCATTAATCTCGCCGTTTTCGTAAAGGCGGGTAACTGCTTCTTCAAGGACACCCGTGAGCTGTTCGAGCGTAATACCGTGCTCGGCTTCGTATACGCCTTTATCCGGCTCTTTTACTATCGGGATGTTGAAATACAATCTATCATAAACACCTTTAACACCGCCTGATATGCTGTGCTCTTCTCCTTCACATTCCGGTACGGCAGCAGCCAATGTGTTATAGATGAGAGCGGTCTGTTCTTCCAGGATTTCATCATAATCCCATCCGAGAACTTCATATCTTAGATAGTACATACGATACTCGATCTGAAATTCATCTGTGGTAAGTGCTTTGTAAAGATCCTCCGATGAAGGAGCCATTCCCTTGACCCCGAATCTGTCACCCTGCTGATAGGTGATCTCGTAGTCATGGTCAAGATAATACAAAAGATATTCTTTAACGAAATTTCGCAGAGCTTCTTCGCTCTTAGTTCCGCTTCCGCGATCGTATCTGTTATCGTAAAGATCATTCATGAATAGTTCATCTACGGACAGATCTTCAACAAATTTTTCCGGATCGAATTCTTCAAAGCTCAATTGCAGTGCCATCTTCTGATCATCTGTCGGAGTCGGCTGCGGAATAGGGACTCCCCATGATTCTGTTACGAAATCCATTATATCCTCAGCTGAACTGTCGTTCATATACCATTTCTGATCCTCTTCATCAAAATCAAACTCGAGTTCCACGGTTCCCTCTTGTCGAGGTTCATACTCGTCCATTGAAGCAAGGATATCGTCCAGATATATTCCGGAACAACCGTTACTGGAGAACTCTTTAATATCCAGATATGATATCTTGACCTCCATATCTGCATCCTGATAATCATCAGAATATTCAGGTTCTTCCATATCTATGATCTCTGCAAAAGATACAGCATGAACAACTACGGCACGAAAATCTTCATCTCTGAGTTCATTGCCTCTGAATATTTCGATCGAAGAGGAATTACATAGTTCACGAAGAGATTCTTCATCATCAGTCGTGATGCTCTTCATAACATCTTCAGCGATCTGTTGGATGATCTTGGTATCTTCTTCTGTATCTCTGTCATCTCTCTTCAGTTTTTTCGCGCAGGAACAAAGCATTGTGAGAGACAAGGAAAAGGACAACACAACAGCGATAAATGCTTTAAAATTCCTCATACGATCTCTACCCCTTTTTTCTGACATTATACTATCACAACAGGATATCAATCAATTTCTCTTGATTTGTGATCGATGCTGAAGTCGATCATATAATGCTATAATCACGGTAAAGAGGTGATAGCGCGATGAAAGAAACATCAGATCTTATGTCCAGACTCAATAACATCTCCAACGACAAGGCATTGAATGATTTCATCAAAGATGTCGACGGTAATTATCCGCTCACTTTTTCGGAATATATAAAGAAGATCATGATAGATCGCGGCTTATATAAGATAGATATCTCAAAGCTCAGTCTCATTGACCGTTCATATACTTCCCAGATCATTGAGGGCACCAAGAAACCCGGAAGAGATAAGGTGCTCGCTATCGCCATCGGCTTAAAACTGAGTATCGATGAGACGCAGAAGGCGCTGAAGCTCGCAGGTCTGAACGAGCTCTATCCGAAGAGCAAGAGAGACAGCATTATAATCTTCGCGATCAACCAAAAGATGAACGTGATGGATACCAATGCAGAGCTCGCACGTTACGGCGAAGCTGAACTGGCATAAAACTTCTTAACATGAACCTGATCTGAGCTGACAGATCTGATCTGCTTTGGCAGAGATCCCGCGTATCTTCTTGCAGCGCGGACTGTTCCAGATATTCTTCCACTTATCAGTAAGGATGTTTCCCAGAGGATCATCAGACAGCCAGCTTTGGCATGGAACCACGTTACCTGCCGGAGTGATCGCCATGTTGCTAAGGCACGCTCCGCAGGAAGGAATATCCAATCCCATTTCCCTGAGACGGTCCTGACTTATGAGACCCGGCGATGTGAAGTTTATCTCCATGTCGTGTGAATATGCGTACTCGACGGCTTCACGCAGAGACTTATAAAGCTCTTCTCCTTCTATCCTCAGTTCTTCAGATCTTTCGGTCTTGGCATTACCCGTAAGTATCAGGCCTGAACAGGTAACGTATGTGATACCCAGATCATGGAGAAATTCCAAAGTCTTTTTATAATCCTTATTAAGTTCGCAGATAGGCGTATTTACGCTCATGTCGATACCTGCGCTCTTGGCGTTTCTTATTCCTGCCAAAGTCTTTTGGTAATTCGGAGCGCCGACCAGTCTGTTATGGATGTCCTCGTCATACGAATAGAATGTCACCTGAAGGTTATCAAGTTCCGCCTCGCGTAAACGACGGCAATAATCTTCGGTTAGATTTACTCCGTTGGTGTTAAGTCTTGTTATGAACCAGCGTGCTTCCTTGATGAGTTCCGGAACATCGTCTCTCATCGTAGGCTCACCGCCTGTGAACGTGACCTGAGACACTTTCTCTTTGCGGAGTTTCTTTATGATCGTTTTCCACTCGTCGGTAGTAAGTTCTTTTTCTTCTGCCAGTTTCTGGTCTGCAGCATAGCAGTGAACGCACTTCTGGTTGCAGTGCCATTTTCCGTCCTTTGTCATGGCAGATACCATCAGATCCATCCTGTGTGGCGCAGTCATGAAGCGGGCATATTCACCGAGTGTCAGTGTATCGCTCGGATATTCAACAGGTTCACCTTTTGCCACCGCCTCGAAAAGTCCGATATAGTTATAGAGATCTTCTTTGAGTATCTCATCTTTTACGTGTGGGAAGACCTTCTTTACTCCGCGGAAAGTCTTGTTGATTATATCTTCCAGATCCTTGTCGCTCATCGCTTCAGATCCGAATTCATTGACGTTCTTTACGTACTCGGTAAGAAGGATCGCTCCCGATTCGTTTATCGGGATGATCTCATGTCCGTTGATGATGACCACTGATTCCGTGAGTTTGAACGGAGTAAATCTCGGCGGGATCATATGCATCCTGATAGCACCCGGACCATCAGGATTCCATGTGGTGTGGACAACACCTTTCCAATTTTTAAGCTCATATAACTTCTGATTAAGCATCGTCCTTTAACCCCTTCTTCAGTATCTTACGGACTCTCATGCTGTCGACTTTGGTTCCGTAGAAATCCTTCTTGGAGCATCCGGCTCTGCCGCCTCCCGCACATGCACATGCGCACGCACAGGCACAGGCGCACGCACATCCGCCGCCTCCGTGAAATCCGTGATATCCGCCGCTTCTGTATCTGTCACCTACAAGGACGACCCTCAAGATCAGAACAAAGACCACTACTCCGAACAATAAGATCATCTTGAAGATATTACGCAAGTCTGCGAGGTGAAATACGCTTTTTCTTTTATATTGAAAAGCATTAGGAGAATAGCCGACTTTGATACCGGCCTTGCGTCCCGGTGACAGTGAACCTGAGACAACGTAATAATCTCCTTCCAAAGTTCCGCTACATTTCAGTACTTTGGTCGCTTCCCATTTGATCTCATATTTGTCGACCGGGATAGAATCAAACCATCCGGCAGTGAAATCATAAACGTAGTAATTATTCCAATCTCTGGAAACACCAAACGAGAACTCATTTCGAGAACCCTTTTCATCGAACAGATTGTGCTGAACAAAAGAGAACTTGAACTTGATGATCTCATTGGCCTTGTATTCCTTCTTGAACTTTACATAGGCAAATTGACCGCCGTCATTGGAATATCTGACCTTTTTAATGTTATCCGTCAGCGCCTTGAACTTCTCTGCATCCCTATTCGGAATGCCGATCATAACAAAGTCTACCCCGCCCTGAGCACTATCCAGGACTTTCCATTCGATCTCGTAAGTGAATTTGACGGAACCTGACTCAAGGACATGGGCAGTAATGCCGTAATACAGTATCTCGTCCTGATAGTTAAGTGCTTCTGTCTTCTGCGGCACCATAAAAAGAACCAGTACCGCCATTAGAAGCACCGTCATCATTATCTTAATGCTCGAAAAAACTCTCTTCATACCATTTGTCCTTCCCTAATGTCCACGATAATACTACCACATTTACCGTCATTCAGACGATATATATAGTAATTGACATATACGGGTACCGTGCTATAATTGGGAACGATTCCCAAATTGAGAGGAAATGCGCGCAGATGACCTATCAGACAAAGCAGAAGGAAATGCTCCTGGAATATCTCAAAGCATCCGAAGGTAACCACCTTACGGCTGCTGACGTCTGCGATTATTTCAAATCCCAGGGACTTCCGATAGGTCAGTCCACCGTCTACAGAAGACTGGAATCGCTGGTCTCCGAAGGTATTATTAAGAAATATACTATCGATAATCAGGCATCCGCATGCTTCGAATATGTCGGAGAGCACAGCCATCACGAGGGTTGCTGCTACCACTTAAAGTGCGAGAAGTGCGGCAAGCTCTTCCACCTTCACTGCGAAGAGATCGAAGCCCTGGAAGACCATATCGGCAAAGAACACGAATTCTCCATCGATCCTGTAAGGACCGTTTTCTACGGAACATGCAAAGACTGCAACAAAGGAGGTCACAGCCATGACTAAGAAGATCCTGTGCCTTCTCATCAGCTTCGCTTTGCTGTTTTCCGTTTTATTCACGGCAGTCGAGATACACCACGACCACGACTGCTGCTGCGATCACTGTGAGATCTGCGAATGCATCGACGTCTGCATTAATCTCTTAAGTGTCACGGCAGTTGTTTTCGCCACTGTTTTCACGACGCACGCCGTCAAGATGATCACGACAACCATAGTAAATCTCAAAGAGCAGGAACTGCCAAATCTTACTCTTGTGGACCTTAAGGTCAGACTGGATAATTGATCGGTCTGTTATCTTTTTCGAAAACAAGAATAACGAGGTAAGACATTAATGAAAAAAACAATATCAACAGTTCTTGCAATAGCACTCGCGCTGGGTTCCTTCGCAGCCTGCAGCACTGCGGCCAAAAAGGATTCCGACAAGCCGAGCATCGTTGCGACAATTTTCCCGGAATATGACTGGGTCAAGAATATAGCAGGCGACAACGCAGACATCACTTTGCTCCTTGATAAGGGCGTAGACCTCCACAGCTACCAGCCAACAACTGAGGACATCCTCACGGTTGCCACATGCGACCTGTTCATCTACGTCGGCGGCGAATCCGACGGTTGGGTCGACGATGCCCTGAAGCAGTCCCAGAACAAGGACATGAAGGTCATCAACCTCATGGAAGTCATGGGCGATTCCGCTTACGAGGAAGAGTTCAAGGAAGGCATGGAAGCCGAAGAAGAAGAGGAAGAGGAGGAAGAAGAAGGCGAAGCAGAGTACGACGAGCATGTATGGCTCTCATTGAAGAGCTCCAAGAAGTTCGTCAGAGCCATCACCGACAGCCTCAAGGAGATCGATGCGGCCAATGCAGAAACATACGAGAATAACGCAGCTTCATACATCGAGAAGCTTGACGAACTCGATGCCAAGTATGAGGAGCTCTGTTCAGGCTCATCCGTTGACACGCTCATCTTCGCAGACAGATTCCCGTTCAGATACATGACTGAAGACTACGGTCTTGACTATTTCGCTGCTTTCATCGGCTGTTCCGCCGAGACTGAGGCGAGCTTCGAGACCATATCATTCCTCGCGCAGAAGACAGATGACTTGGGCCTCAAGTACATCTTCACGATAGATAATTCAGATCAGAAAATAGCAAATACTGTTATCTCCAACACGAGTTCAAAAGATCAGGAGATCTTAGTCCTCGACTCGATGCAGTCAGCGGATAAGGCAGCTGCCGATTCGGGCGTGACTTATCTGGGCGTTATGGAGAGCAACTACGAAGTCTTGAAAAAGGCACTCGGATAAGGAGTTAAAAATGTCGCTTCTCAAAGTAAAAGACCTTACACTCGGATATGACTCGATGGTCGTTGTTAAAGACCTGAACTTCACCGTTGACCCCGGCGATTACCTTTGCATCCTGGGCGAGAACGGCGCAGGTAAGAGCACCCTCATGAAGGCTCTTATCGGTCTTCTGAAGCCTATATCCGGTTCCATCGAGAGAGGCGACGGTCTTAATCCGGGAGAACTCGGTTTTCTTCCGCAGCAGACTTTGATCCAGAAGGACTTCCCTGCATCGGTTCGCGAGATCGTCCTTTCCGGATGCTTAAGCAAGCTCGGCATGAGACCTTTCTTCTCGAAAAAGGAGAAGCAGATCGCAGATGAGAGCATGGAAAGACTCGGCATCGGCGACCTCAAGAAAAGAAGTTTCAAGGACCTGTCCGGTGGTCAGCAGCAAAGAGTACTCCTCGCGAGAGCTTTGTGCTCCACCGGTAAGCTCCTTTTACTCGATGAGCCTGTCACGGGACTTGATCCTATGGCTCAGGCTGAGCTCTACGAACTCATTACAAAACTCAACAAAGAAGGCACTGCGATCATCATGATCACACATGATGCAGGCTCCGCAATGAAATACGGCAGTCACATCCTCCATATCGGAGAAGAGATATTTTTCGGAAAGAAGGAAGATTATCTGGAGAGCTCTGTCGGCAGAAATTTCCTTAAGAAAGGAAGTGATGTCGAATGTTAAGTAAGCTCATGATGTACTTCCAGATGCCTAATGTCAGGTACGCATTCGTCGTTGCTATCCTGATCGCACTTTGCGCTGCACTTTTGGGCGTGTCACTGGTCCTCAAGCGTTTCTCGTTCATCGGCGACGGTCTGTCCCATGTGGCTTTCGGTGCACTCGCAGTCGCGTCAGTTCTTAAGATCACCAACAACATGGTGCTCATCCTCCCTGTTACGATAATCGCGGCAGTCATCCTTCTTCGAACAGGCAAGAATACCAAGATCAAGGGCGACTCGGCCATAGCGATGATATCGGTCGGAGCGATGGCATTCGGTTATCTGCTCCTGAACATCTTCCCTTCATCTGCTAACGTAACGGGCGATGTCTGCACCACCCTCTTCGGTTCCATATCGATCGTAACTCTTACGCAGTTTGACGTTATCATCTGCGTTGTGCTCTCGCTCATTTCCATTGCTGTTTTCGTGCTCCTTTATAACAGGATCTTCGCTGTTACTTTCGACGAGGATTTTGCTACAGCCACGGGGACACGTGCTGATATCTATAACCTCGTGATCGCGATCATCACGGCGGTCATCATCGTTCTCGCGATGAACCTCGTTGGTTCCCTTCTCATAACTGCTCTTCTCGTCTTCCCTGCTCTGTCGGCAATGAGACTTACCAAGAGCTTTAAGAAGGTCACCATCTTCGCTGCCGTTATCTCGGTAATCTGCGCAGTTACGGGTCTTCTCATCGCAATCCTTTTCGGAACGCCTGTTGGTTCCACGATCGTTGCATGCGACGCAGCCGGATTCGTGATCTGTCTTATCATAGGTAAGTTTATAAAATGAAGAAATTAATCGCATCGTTACTTTTGATATCATCGGTCTTATTCTGTTCCTGTTCTTCGCAAAAGCAGGCAGCTGACAACATGGATCAGTTCTCGCCGTCTCTTTCATCAGGACAGACATTGACCACCACAACTACCCCCGCAACATCAGACGTTTTCGTTGTAGAGGAAGATTTTATCGATCTGTCGCAGATGTCTGCGACAATGGTTTTCGCGGAACTTTACAACGTCTCCATATATCCTGACTCCTACGCAGGAAAGACATTAAAGATGAGAGGTCAGTTCACTTCCGTCTACATCGAGGAAGAAGACACCCGCTACTACGCATGCTATGTTCTGGATGAGACAGGTTGCTGCATGCAGGGCTTCGAATTCGTCGCTGACGATCTCGCATTCCCGGATGATTATCCTGAAGAGGGCGCCTACTTTACCGTCACAGGTACCATTACTTTATACGAGAAAGACGGACAACTTTATCGTCATCTTACAAATGCCACAATAGAGCTTGAATAATCAAATCTTTTTTATGATATACTCCAAATGAGTTTATTCACTCGGAGGAAGAGAATATGAGAGCAGAATTGGTTATGGCCTATATCATTACTGGATTACCTGTTGGCGCATACTTTTTATTCATCATCATTTCAATTGTCAGATTTATCCAAGACGGCAAAGAAGCCAAAAAGGAAAACAGAAGTCCCCGTACGGGTATATTAGTAAGGTTCATTATTTCCATGGTCCTTTTGGCGTACGGAGTGCTGATCGGGATTTTTATGATCGGGTTCGCAACAGGTACAATGAGGTTGATGTGACATGAGCGACAAAGCATTTATCCGTATTTTCTCGATAATACTCATTTTGGGTTTTATTGTTACGGCGGCTCATTTGTTCTATGCTTACAAAGCCTATGAGAACTCGTCGATCATTCACTTTATCTCAAAGGAGATCTGGTGATGAAAAGAGTATTATTTCTTATCTTTACGGTTCTTTTCTTTGTTGCCGTAAATGCAGGCATATATTTCACGATTACAAGGAAGACCGGAAACAACAACGACGGCACCACGCAGTTAAAGATGATAGATTTGGGGCGTTATCTCCCTTTCGAAGAGGAATCAGATCTTGCCCGTGTTGATTCGTCCCTTAAACTTACCGAAGAAGATGATCTTCCGGTATTGGACGGCGCCGCTGCACTGGTTCCGGTGTATGCTTCCGTAATCGATAACTGCTATCCTGAAGGATGCGTCACATATGAAGGCGGAACTTTCTCAGATGACAACACATACGGTGAGAACTTCACCTCCGACAGTAAGATGCAGTATCAGAACACCATCAGAGGTTTTGATGCCCTCGTTGAAGGAAACGTTGACCTCTTCTTCACGGCTTATCCGTCTGAAGAACAGCTCGCCTCCGCCAAGGAAAAAGGAGTTGAACTCGAGATCGTTCCGATAGGCCTCGAATCATTCGTATTCTTTGTTAATGAAGATAATCCGGTTGATGATCTCACGGTCGATCAGATAAGAGCCATCTACCGTAACGAGATAACTAACTGGAGTGAAGTCGGCGGACCTGATTACATGATCAATCCCCTCACCCGCGTCAAGAATTCCGGAAGTCAGACAATGATGGAAAAGTTCATGCAGGGGGACATGCTGTCACACAGAAAACTGTTATCCATCTTCGGCAAATCCATAGGTTATTCTTTCCGTTTCTATCTTACGGGAATGGTTTCCGACAATAACGTAAAGATGCTTTCCATAAACGGTGTATATCCGAATGCGGAGAACATCCGTAACGGTTCATATCCGATATCCGCGAATTTCTATGTCGTATATCGTAAGGACAATGATAATCCCAACATCACCCGAATCGTTGACTGGCTTCTCTCGGAAGAAGGTCAAAAGATGATCGAAGGATGCGGATACGTGGGACTTTGCTGAACATTAAGACATCATAGGTTATCATAAAAAAGGAGAATGAAAAATGATTAGTGCCAGAATATTTAACGGCTTAGGCGGTTTGGGGATCATTGCATTCATCATCATTTCAATAGTCTTATTTATCAGAGACGGCGCTGCTGCCAAAAGGGAAGGCAGAAGCCGCAGGGTGGGCATACGTGTAATGTTTTACATCTCGCTGTATCTTACAGGATTTATGCTGTTATTTGGATGGATTTTTATCAAGTTTACATTTGGAGATATGAGACTGATGTAATACTATGAATAACAGAGCCGCCTGTGCATATAGCACAGACGGCTTTCTTCTATTACCATCCCTGATCCATCAACCAGTTATTGAGACGTCTCTCACGGTCTTTATCTTCAAGTGAAGCATCGTTTTGATACTCTCCTTTGATGTTGCCATCGACAATAAACAGAACTCTCGAGCATCTCGATGCGACTTTTGAATCGTGGGTTACCATCATGATCGTCGTGCCCTCATTGTTGAGCTTCACGAGTTCGTCCATGACCTCGTTTGAGGAGGAACGGTTCAGGGCACCAGTCGGCTCGTCTGCAAAGAGGATCGTAGGGGAGTTGATCATACTTCTGCAGATGCAGGCTCTCTGGAGCTGACCGCCGGAAACTTCGTTGATATCATTATCGGCCACATCGATGATGCCGAGCTTTCTCATCAGTTCTTCACCCTTCTTGATCTTCTCGTCACGGGAACCGCCGTTCTTGCTCTCGAAAGCAGGAAGGAGAATGTTATCGAGGATCGTCAGGTTCTTCATCATGTACATCTGCTGGAAGATGAATCCCATCTTCTCGAGGCGGATCTCCGCGAGCTCGTTGCCTCTCATTTTCGAGATGTCCTTGCCACCGAACTTGACCAGGCCGCTTGTCGGCTGATCCATACCTGAGATGGAGTAAAGGAGCGTCGACTTACCTGAACCGGAAGGTCCCATGATCGCGACCATCTCGCCCTCGTCGACCTTGAGGTTAACGTTCTTCAATACGTTGATCTGTCTTTTATCAACAACATATGTCTTGCAAAGATCTTTAATTTCCATTACTGTAGCCATTTTCTTTTCTCTCCTTTTCGAAAACATTATTCAATACTTGCCGTGTCTTTACACTGGATCTTCTTGGTGTAAAGAGCTGTAACGAAAGCTGTGATGACGGTTGTCGCGAGAACGATCGCAGGGTATGTCATGAAACTTCCAAAGATGTCATAGTTATAATCGATGTTTGACGCACCCATCATTCCGAATATCGGGCTTATCACAAGGTTGGTTACCGGGATCGACAGACCTGCTGCGATTATCATTGCAACAAATGCGACGATCAGGAATCTGTAGACATGCCACCTTATGACAACTGAATCCTTAAAGCCTACTGCCTTGGTTATGGCGATCTCACTCTTCTCATCTGCGATGAAAGATCTTTCCATAAGGACCGTAACGAGGACAACAACGATCATTACGATCAGAAGGAGCATCTTGGCAACTGCGTTCATTATGTCGTATACCTTTACGCAGTCTCTGCAGTATTCAGCTGCATTCATGATCTTGTCATTTCCGGTCATGTCCTTGAGCTTCCGGACTCTCTCATCGATCGTCTTCTGACTCGGGTTATCAGTGAATGTGAATTTATACTGCATGACGGATTTGATATGCGAGAAGTCAGTCTTAGCATCATTATGAAGGAGAATGATCTGACCCAGATCGTTCATCGACTGCAACTTTGCAGTGATGAGCATCTCCTCAGGTCCGTCACCGAAATCCATTGTCACGCTGTCGCCGATATCAGCTCCGCAAAGTTCCGTGAACTGCTCTGTTATGGCGATCTCGTTCTTGTTGGCCGGAGCAACTCCTTCACTATATCTGAAGTCAGTCATCGAGCTGTTCAGATCCTGCTCGAAAGCATAGTTATATTTCTCTCCTTCGTACACGATTTCATAGCTGTATGTCAAAGCGACACTCGCGGTACAAGGCATTCCCGCATCGGTATATTCCTTCGCCATCTCATTGATGTGTTCTTTTAATGCTTCGCTGTCCTTCTCATTCATGTAAGTCATAGCATCTGCGGTATCAGTTACATATACATCTGCCTCTGTTCCGAAGAGATAGAGGAGCTTGTCACTGTTCATGGTATTTGTCGTATTAACGATGACCAATACAAGAAGTGTACAAAGTGAGAACGTAACTATTACCGTTACAAACCTTTTCGGGCTGCTAAGTATATCATTGACAGCCAGGAAGAATGACGGACGGAACTTGTTCTTTGTGATCCTGATGCCGCCCTTTTTCTTGAATCTCTCGCCTGTCTGGCCGGATCTTATCGCATCGATCGGTGAGAGTTTCTTGACCTTACCTGTGATCAGATAAGCTGACAGGATTACCAGGATCATGATTCCGATCGATCCGATTATGTTCCATACGATACCGAGTTCAGATCCGAGGATCATATCGCTGCTTACTGAATCCAGAAGCAATTTGCCGAACGGGATACTGATGAAAAATCCGATCACAGATCCGATCACGGAGATCACTGCATACTTTGCAAGATACAGCAATCTTATCTTCCTGTCCTTTATTCCGATAGCCTTCATGACACCGATCTCACGGAAGTCCTCGCTTATCGAGAAGTTGATCGTAAAGCGGAGAACCAGGAATGATACGATCATGAGGCAAACACTTAAGATAACAACCGTAAAAGCTACGATGAGATTCATTACATATGCGATTTTGATCTGTGATACCGGATAAGCATAACCTTTCTTATCGAGATCACTTAATGCAGAACTTACTGCCTTCGTATCATCCGTATGGATATAGAAGATCTCGCCGCCGTAGTAGTTATAGCAGACTTCGTCATCAAGGAACTTCTGGAAATCCTCATCGCACAGGAAGAATCTCGGATTACCGAACATCTTTGAACCAAGGAAAGCATCCTTTAAGCCGCCCTGGATCTCATATGTTCCCTTAACGTCACCTTTTTCAATAACGATCTTATCCCCGGCTTTAAGGTCATTGTCCGTCAGGAAATTTACAGAGACCAAGACTTTGCCCTTTTCAACGGAAGTCAGCTCATTGTTGTCCTTATCGAAGTACTTCATTCCGCGGCCTTCAATGGACTCGATGATACCGGCATTTGTAACACCCAATCTCTTTCCGCTCTCGAGTTTGATATTACCTTCGGCAACGAAGACGACCGTTTCTTTTGTATAACTCTTTATCTCAGGAATGGATTTGACCTTATCCTCTGAATAACCGATGGCGCCTTCACCCATCGATATCAACTGATAGTCGCCGACCTCAGCTGTCTTGAACTGATAATCGGTTCCGTTGAGGATCGCTATCAGATTATTAAGTCCGCTGGCGAAAAATACGCTGGCGATTATTACGAACAGAAACAGGATGATATTCATCGTCTTGTTTCTCTTAATATCCTTTTTCAGAATGCTTCCAAACATATCGTTTAATCCCTTCTCTCGTTTTATGATGCAATGATACAAGAGAGATTATTAAACAATCATTAAATCCCGAGAAAGCCTGATATTACGCCATCTTTACGACAGCTACCGCCACGAATCCGTCCTCTTTGGCGGTCGCATAGACGTCTCCGTCCATCTTCTGCATAAGGTGTTTGCATATATAAAGTCCGAGTCCGCTGCCCTGAATATCCTTGGTATTCTTTCCTCTGTAGAACGAATCAAAGATATTCTGCATGTCCGTCTCATCCGGAGCCTGTCCTGAATTTTCAACGCAGATAAGCTTGCAATCTTCTTCTTCTTCGAAAAAGATCTTTATCGACTTTCCGTCTCCGTACTTGATCGCATTCTCCATAAAGTTCTGCAAAACTTCAACGAGCCTGTCGGCATCACAATGCAAAAGACAGTTTGAATGCTCTGCCACACTGAACTCAGTATGTATAACGGAAAGCTTGTCACTATAATATGCTTCTATCTTATTGATCACATCATCAATATATACTTCACCGACATTGACGCTTAAGTCCATGAAATCTTCTCTGGATATCTTGCTGATCTCACCTGCGTATCTTTTGATCTCGTCAGTATTTTTGAGTATTCCTTCGAGAGCTTCCTTTTTCTTCTCATCAGTTTCATAAAGTCCGTCTTTGAGAGCCTTGGTATATAGTTCTATCGCAGAAAGAGGCGTCTTGATATCATGTGACAGCGAGAGTACCAGTGTTTTCTTTTCTTTCTGGTACTCCAGTTCCTTCTTTTTGGAGTCCTCAAGGTTTTCGCGAAGCATATCCATGCCCCAGATAAACTTGCCGAAGAACTTGCTCTTTTCCTGCTTGATAGGTGTTGTGAGATTTCCCTTGGCAAGGTCCACAGTCATCGCCGTCATGTTGTTGAACGGCTTGATGATCTTTTTGTAAATGTATATAAGAATAGCCAAAGTAACGATCAACATAAGACCAAGGCAGATATTCAGAACAAGAAGAGGCCTGTTGGTCGACTTCGTCTTATATTCGATCCTGTAGACATCATCGCCCTTTAAAGCGACTATGTAGTCATTATTGACCACGTCGCCCTGCTCCATCTTCTCTACCCTTATGATCGAATCATAGTCATCGATGTTGATGTTTTCTATAGGTTCGGTCTCCAGTCTTTTTGCAATCCTCTTTGCTTCAACTTTGCTCATACCGTTACTTTTGTTTTCGACAAACAGGATAAGGACATTGCTCAATACGATGAGCAATATCTCAATAACGATTATGATGACTGCTGTCCTTCGAAACCTATTCAAACCTGTAACCTACTCCCCAGACCGTCATGATATGCTCAGGATTTTTGGGATCCTTCTCGATCTTCTCACGGAGCCACTTGATGTGCACCGTAAGTGTCTGCATCTCGGATTCGCTGTCGCTTCCCCAGATGTTGCTGAACAGATATGCTTTCTTGAGTGTCACGCCCTTGTTGTCTATCAGTAGTTTCAGAAGATCGAACTCCTTGGCGGTAACTTCTATCTTCTCATTGCCTTTGCTCAACGTTTTAGTCGCGCAGTTAAGTTTCAAGTCACCTTCAATGATCTCATCCTGCGAGAACTTACGCTTGAAGATTCCTCTGATCTTGGCAAGGAGGATATCGATGTCATACGGCTTCTCGATATAGTCGTCAGCTCCGAGATCCAGTCCCTTGAGCTTACTCTCCTTATCGGTCTTCGCACTTGCTATGAGGATGTGGGTGTTAGAATCTTCTCTTATTTTCGAGCATACGGTAAAGCCGTCGATATCGCCCGGAAGCATGATGTCCAGGACTATGAGCTTGGCTCCGTATTTCTCATAAAGATCCATGGCCTTCCTGCCGCTCTCGGCATAGGCTACGGTGTAGTTCTCCTTACGGAGGAAATCACAAAGAAGACTTCCTATCTCCTTATTATCTTCAACAACGATAATGTCAGGCATTTTTACTTCTCCCTCATATCAGATGTTATAATTGTAGCATTGAAACGGATCGGAGGATCACCATTCATGAAAAAATATCTCGTATGCTCTGACATTCACGGCCGCGACAGCTACCTCGAGACGGCTCTGTCCAAGAATCAGGATATAGACTGCGTTGTAATCGCGGGCGACCTGGAGATCGACACATACGACATCGAAGATATAGTACGAAGATTCTCCTCTCCGAAGACTGCACTCATCATGGTCAAGGGCAACTGCGATTCTTATCTGACCTCTACTTATGCCCTTCCGTCCACACGTACATTCACTCTCGGAAAAAAGCACAAGGCACTTCTTACACACGGACATCTTTATCAGGCAAGACTGGATGTTATGTCATACTCAGCAATGGAGAATGAATGCGACGTGGTCATCTTCGGTCACATCCATAAGCAGGTCGACACCTTTGAGTTCGGAATCCGCTTCCTTAATCCGGGTGCCATGAGAAACAAGTCATATATGATCCTTACCGTTGATGATAACGATGAGATCTCCGTTGAATTCAAAGGATAATGTTTTCGAACAAAACAAAAAGTTGCCTTCACCGAAGACAACTTCTTGCTTTTCTTCATATTGTAAAACTTACTTATCGATTGACTGAGTGATAGCTTCTTTTGCTCCGTCAAATGAGACATTGCTTATTGCTACTGCGCCTCCAACGATACAAAGTGCGAGCACTGCGGTCAAAATCAGCGAACCGAGGATACCGAGAACGCTGAACATAACGCCAGCGGATCTTGTATCTGTCTTGTCGCCCAAGCGCTTTGCCTTTGATGCCTTGGACAGGCCGACTATGCCGAAGATGAATCCCAAGAGTGTGATCCAAGAGAACATGAACGATGCAACACCAAAACCGAGTGAACTCTTTGCGGCTTTGTGTGCAGGACTGTCGTCTCTCTCGTACTTATTGTCAGCCCAACTGTAGCGATAAGGTGTCATTGTTGACACTGGTCTAGCTACCTTTTCTTCCTTCTCAGAAGCCTCACCCAAACCGAATCCGGGTCTTACCAATACTGCTTCGTTTGCTGTCATATCATCCCTTCTTTCTTTGACAGATTTTTGACCGTCACCTTGAAAATATATTAAAACGCTTTCAATGTCTATCTTCTATTTCCTTTTTCGAAAAGAAAAAATTTTATCTATCCCTGTAACATTTCTCCTAAAACTCTGTCATTAAGGTTAAGGATGGGTACATTTACCCAAGGTATGAGGATTTGTCGGCGATCAGGCGGGGACTGGAAAATCTAATCTTTCTCCCCGAAAATTCCGGTTTCCACTTGTGACCTGACAAATAATCATATCTTGCATCTGCAACATGGAATAGGGTGCTCTCGTCATATAGACAGGGAGATGGATTAAGGAGAGGTACAATGAAAAACAAGATCATGGCAGCTGTTTTATCAGCTATTCTTTTGGCGTCCGCATTAACAGGATGCAGCACAGCAAAATCAAACAAGATAAAGACCAGGACCGGCAAGACATCTGAAACAACACAGGAAACAGATGAGACAGTTGAGACTGAAGAAACAGAGATCACCGGAAAAGATGACCCGACGGAGCCTACAACAAGTAAGGACCCGGTTGTCGATTCAAAGATCGATCCTAACGAGCCTTTGTTCATGAAAGTTTACATGAATTATGCTTGGGGATATTCTGTGAGCGCAACGGTAATAATGGGAAACGGTGACGTCTATTACTTTGGATGCGGCACTATGGTCTATCCGCCTGTGGATGCCAACTATGATCTGTTCGATTATCTCGAGACAAAGCTCGAGTATGTCAAAAAGATCGGTGAGCCTGTCGGGAAAGTTGACGAGGATTATCTTAACAGCCTTTTCGAGAAGGCAAATGAGATAGATCTGAGCGCGGATATTCTCTCAGAGAACGTAATGTGCGATTACGGCGAATACGAGATATTCTTCCTTCAGACCGCCAACGAAGATGACAATAAACTCATCTACGGGTACGGAGACAATGACTTGATCCTTGACGATTCCAAGGCTGAAGACTTCAAGGAAGATTTCGAACAGCTTATCTCCGGAGAGTCCGATATGCTCACTGTTACAGGCGATACATATTACAGCATCTACACCAATGAATTCCCTATCGTCAGCTTTAACTGCGGTTATGTGAGCGGTTCTGAAGATTACGGATTCTACGTCTTCCCTGACCGTGCGTCGTTCATGGATGCCATGGATCAGCTGGGGATCGACAAGACTGAATTCGCCGTTTATGAGGAACCTGCTTATGAAGACTATCCGTACTTTGTACAGATACAAAATGTACCGTCATCGGGATATATGCTCCTCCACGATGCATTCATAGTCGAGCGCACAGACGACAGCGATTCATACTTCTTCCTCGAGTCTGATGACAGCTACCGTCCTGAACCTGACAGCACGCAGTGCGCAGTAATGGACGGATTCATCTCAGTATGCTGCTTCACAGGCTATGTAGAACTCGATGAACTCGTCAATGATGAGACCAACCCTTGGCAATACTTTGAATCAGGATCTTAACCCAGAGCGTTCAGTATCTCCTGATATTCAGCAGGCAGATCGAGCTCAGGCTTATCTTTGATCTTATAAGCAAGTGATGAAGTACCGTCTTTAACTTCCTGAAGTTTTTGCGGTACTTCTTTTATCTTGTTGATACATACCTGAGCACTGTCATAGTTCTCAGCATCGATATAAAGATTAGCGCTATATGTGAGCATGTCGATATAGTCCTCGTACTCAACGAGGCTGTACTTGTTTCTCTCGATAGCCTTGGTCTTGTTCTCAATCATGGCTGGGATATCACCCTCAGAGAAGCTTGCTCTCGCCTTAGCGGAATATGCGATGGAAATGCTGTCATCATACTTGATGATCTTATCAGCGATATCTTTCATCTCCTCTGCACTGTCAGCCTCCGAGAGAAGTGCCACATAAGACTTGGTGTAAGCCGGATATACCTTAACGGCAAGATCATCCTGCTTGATAAATGACAGGAAGTTCGGGATAGCAAAATAAAGGCTCAGAAGTCCTGCCACAGAAGTTGCCACGATAAAGCTCGTTCTTCCCTTAACAGGCTCTCCCTTTGTTTCCTCATCGAAAATGAGCGCCAGGAAGATAAGATCCATAGCCACAAACTGCATATCAAAGTCAAAGAGCAGATGAAGGACCATAAGGATTACCACGATCTTTCTCTTCATATCGATCTTGATAAAATTCTTGACTACCGCAATACCGAAAAGGATCGTCGGGAGCCAGCCCACATCGATAAGAATCTGCAAAAGATCGTTGTGAACATGATTAACGCTATAGACACCTGTCTGGAAAGTTCCCTGGGAATAGTAATAACCCATGTAGCCCAATCCGAGAGGGTGCTTTATTATCTGCGGAAGAACATCCTTAAAGTAGAGGAATCTTCCGATAAATGTACTGGATGTAAATGAAGTTGTAAGGAATCTTCCGATGCTGTCCTTGTTGCCTGTGGCAAGAACATAAACAACTGATCCGAGAACCGTTACAACAACTGCTGCAGCGAGGATGAGCTTAAGCTTCTTACCTTTGATCGTTATTATCCTGTAGCAAAGGAACATCATGAGAAGAACAAATACCGTACGGCTTCCCGAAAGGACAATACCTGCAAGAAGGATCGGTGCATATACATAATCCAGTTTCTCCAATTTTTCCTTAAGAAGAAGCAGGCCTAGTGCTACCAAGAGGAAAAGCGCGAACGTATTCGGATACTGGAAAAATCCTGCAAGTCTCTTGCTTACGAGGAAATAGCCCTCCGCCGGAATGACAAGTCCGAGGATAAATGAAAGAACTGTCATAACTGAACCTGAAAGCGGAAGATACTTAAACGGATCTTTTACCTCAGGGCTGTTCTTCAAAAGAATGAGGAACAACGGAAGCGGCAGGAACTTAACGAATCCCAAGACCGTCATACCCTTATCAACTGCCCATAGCGGGCTTACCAGAAATGCCAAAGGCAAGATCACGCTTGCTGCAAACAATATGTCGAAAGGACATTTGAAGTCCTTGTTATTCTTAGCTTTTAATGCGATCAGGACTATAAGCACAACGGAAAGCAATCCTGCGGTCCACTCGTGAAATACGCCTAAAGCGAAAGGTAATATTGAAATCAGTATTTCGATCATCGGAATCTGTTATTCTCCTTATTTTCTTGCTTCTATATTTTACAGAACCAAGACTTATTGTAAATCCGTGCTCAATAATAAACAAGAGCCACGGTATCCCGTGGCTCTCGTCATTGATCATTTAAGATCGGTTATCCTCTGTCTATCGCGTAATCCTTACAGATCTGAGTGAACTCAGGAGACTTAACGAACTCATTGAAGACTTCTTCTTTTGTCATTCCGTTCTTCATGTTGTTAAGCCAGAAGTTCATTCCGTCATCGTCAGGTTCACGTCCCATAAATGTTCTGTACATTCTCGTTAGAAGTTCTTTGTTATCAAAGTTGTGATCATTGAACTCCTTACTGAAGAAGAACTCGTGAGCTGCCTGCTTACCTGTAAGTTCGAGATTGGTGAGACCCAATGCCCAGAACATGAGGCCCTCTTCTTCTGCATCTCTTCCGAGGCACTTCGTATAAAGTCTCTCGGCAAAGTCCTTGGCGTTCTTTGAAGGCTCTGTTGCCTTAGCCCTTGTAGCACCGGACTTAACTCCGAAGGAAGCACAGACATTGCACCACTCTGTCGAATTGATGAAGCAATCGACTACCGTGTCGCGGCCTTGTGTCTTAAGGCTGTTCATCCAGAAGTTGAAGCCATCCGGATCAGCCGCTGCATCTCTGTCGAAGAATGTCTTATAAAGAACTTTCAGGAATTCCTCGTCACTTAGTTTTCGGTCTTTGAATTCTTTACTCAAGAGGAACTCGTTGGCACACTGAGCACCGTTAAGGTCTCCGTTACCTACATGCTCACACCAGAAGGCTTTTCCTTCAGGCTCAGAAGCTCGTCCAAGAGCAACAGTATAAAGTCTTTCAACAAATGCTTCAAAGCCTTCCTCTGTAGATGTAGGAGTTGCTGTTGGCTTGTCTGTCGGTTTATCAGTTGGTTTGTCAGTCGGCTTATCGGTTGGCTTATCTGTCGGAGGTGCAGTTGGTGTTGGAGTAGGCTTGGTAATTTTAAAGTCCTCATCCATTCCAGGAAGATAGATGTCACCATCCGTACAGTGAACAGTGATTACATTTTCTGAAATCAATCCTTTGAAGGTATCAAATTCCGGACCTGATCCGATAAAGAAAGTAGCTGAGATATCAATGCTGTTCCACTGAGCCTTTGTTCCGTCATAGTAAATATCTGTAAAGTTCTCGTTATCCATGAAAGCATCATATCGGATCTTCTTAACAGAAGAAGGAATATCGATCTGCTTGAGAGAAGAACAATCTGAGAACGCACCGTATTCGATACTGGTTACGGAATTAGGGATCGTAACGTTTTCGAGTTTCGAATTTAAGGACAAAATCGATGAAGGGATCTTTTCAATTCCATTCTCAAAAACAGCTGTCTTAAGTCCGGATGAATCCTTTACGATAGCATACGCCATTTTTCCGAAATCTTTGTCGATGGTAATCTTGTTTTCGGAGAAGCTTCCGTAAACTTCCATGCACATACCGTTCTTATCCATTCCGACTTCAGGAAGAACATTATCCTCCCAGCTTTTCAGAACAAAGATATGGGATTTCTCGGAAGCATTGTAGACTAATTCCAGAGCATCGGCATTTGGTACCACTACCCTCTGTCCTATATTCTTTCCGAAATAGATTTTCTTGAGATTACTGAATTCAGGAAGTTCCAAGTCTGTATATACTGTTGTATCGCTGTCAAAGAATATCTGTTCTGTCTTATCGATTACGTCACTATAGACAAAAGGGGTTTTATTTTCATAACTTGAGCTCATAACGAATTTGATGTAGAGAACCCTTTCCGGATAGTACTCCCACTCATAACCGCCGATACCCGATTCAGCATAACCCTTGTACATAGGAGTACCTGAAGGCTTAATAAATTCACCCATATCATCAGCAAGAATACACGGGTTAGGTTTCAAGATAGTGGTTGAACCGTCTTTGAAGTGCAAAGTTACATCATCTCTGAGTATTAAACCTTTGTGATAAACGATACCGCTTTTTGAAATGAATTGTGTCTCTATCTTATTCCATTGTTCCTGAGTACCGTCAAATCTTATGTCCTTAAGATTAGTATCTCCCAGGAAAGCATCCGGCTTTATCATCTTAACAGTGGAAGGAATCTTGATTTCCTGAAGAGAAGTACAGTTCGCAAAAGCATAGTACTCGATAGCTGTTATGGTAGCAGAACCGGAGTATTCGACCTCCATCAGATTAGGACTCATGCTAAATGCAGAAACAGGTAAGGTCTTAAGACCGGATGGGATCGTTGCTTTACCTGCTCCTTGACCGTGCCATACGTATCCGCCGAAAGAATCAGCATCGACCGGATAATTGATCGCCATGGCATCTCCATTTTCAATCGAGACATAGCAACCGGATTTATAATCGTCACCATTTATGATCGGAGCTGTATTACCCTTATAATTCGAAAAACAAAGCGATACCACTTTAGCAGACAAATTGACTGGTGTACTCGGTTTAAGATTATTTATTATCACTCCTGAATAAGTTCCGCTTCCGGTCAACTCTATTGCCTTGAGAGACTTAAATTCCGGAAGGTTAAGAACCGACGAATCTTTATCAGAATTGACAGTAATGAATTGAGCCTCATCACAAATATCAACAACAGTCTCGTTCTCGTAATCCTGAATCAAAACATTATCAGGACATGATTCGAAAGATATATACAATTCACAATTGTCCACATCGTATATCCAATAATATGATGTGCCTGTTCCAAGGCCGTTGTGATAGCCTTCTCGAGTAGAACCCTCTCCACCCGCATAAACAAAACCAAACAGTGAGAAAACCATCGTCAGAGCGATGAGAAAACTTAAACATCGTTGTGATCTAGTCATAATATACCCCCGAATTGAAAACTGAATTCAGTCAGAACTCTTTTATAATTTTAAAATGATTTATGTCGATAATCAACCAAAAATACTATGGATATGATATTAGTCTGAATATATCTTTTTTGTCGCAGAAAAAAACGGACTGCCCATCAGGACAGTCCGTTATTGGTCAATGTTTTCGAGAAATATCAGGATCCGATGTCGCCTTTTTCGGAAGGGTCACGGAAGACGATGATGTACTGCTTTCCGGAGTACTCGTTGATCTTCTCGATGTAGTCCTTGATGAGGACCTTGGCTCTCTCTTTGGCGTTACTCAAAAGCATCGTGTCGCCCTCGACCTGGAGCTGCAGATCTACGAGGGATGCATCTACGGCAAGAGTAATGTCGGCAGCTGTTATGTCATTGCTGTTGATCTTGCCGTCCAAGTCCTGGATGACGGAATCCTTGTTGTAGGAATCAGGAACGATCGAGACTTTCTCGAGGACCGTCGCATCCGGAATGAATACGTAGATCATGTTGTCAACTACTTCGATCGATACCTGACTTGCGTCAACGCCGAGAGTAGCAACTGCACTGTACTCTACCCAGAACACTCTGTCCTTCTCACCTATGTGAGCGATTCCTGTTCCGCCTGTCTTCTGAGCCTTGGCTACGTTGTTGAAGTAGCACTCGAGAGTAGCAAGCTGGCAAATGTTCTTTATGCTCAATTCTTCCGGCTCAAGATCAGCGATCTGTTCACCGAGAAGTTCTTCAACGTCCTCTGTGTCTTCTGAGTCACCGTCGCTTCCACCACTTCCGCCGCCTCCGCCGGAATTGCCGGAACGGTCACCGCCGCGGCCTTCTTTTGTCTCTGAAACACCGCTGTTCTTATCTTTACCTGATGTCTTGGATTTTTCCTTCTTACAGGATGTGGCACAGGTGAGGAGCATGACGACACAAAGTAAGATGCTGACTAATTTTTTCATCAGTTCACCTCCTCATCCCATTCGATAGCGACTGTATAGTCTTTACCGAACATCTGATGAACGATCGGCTCAGTGAGAGCACGAAGCTCGTTCTCGGTATTTTCCTTGGCGAGTTCCATCATGTATGTGGACTTCTCGCTCTTCTTCTTAAGATCTGAGATCGCAAGTTTGTAAGCGATGGAAGGTACGTCACTGTTGCTCTGATAATCTTCATCAAGGAAGATGTATTCGAGTGTACCTGCATCAACTTTGTAAGTTGTTTCTATCTGAGGAATGAACAGGAAGACGATCTTACCCTTCTCGTCTTCAAGGACCTCAATGTTTTCCGGGTTGACACTGAATGTGACAGTTCCGTCGTAAGCCGTATAGAAAACGATCCTCTTGTCATTGCCGACGCTGTACGGACAAGTGGAGTTATATGTGTAAGAGAATGTCTGAAGCTTGTTGATGTCAATGACATCCTTAAGCGTGATATAACTCTCGGAAGAGACCTCTCCTTCAGATCCGAAGACGACCTCATCTGCAACGTCCTCAACGACACGTACTGCCTGCTTGACGTTCTTCTCGATGTTGCTCTTCTTCTCTTCTTTGTGGGTCAGCTTATATCCGATAACAATGGCGATGATAGCAACGGCACCAATGCCCATACCGATGAGCAACAGTTTGATGCCTGCGAGCTTGTCTTGATATTCAGCATATCTGGCGTATTTCTTCATTCTTCCCTCACTTACTTCTTAAAATGCCTATCCTCATTTTGATTATATAATGATTGGCTCAAACGTTCAAATAAATGTACGTCAGATATTTGAGAGAAGATTGTGTAATTTGACTATAACGTCGTCCTCGTTGAACTCGGCCATAACACGCTCTCTGGCGTTGATACCGTAGGTTTTTCGAGCAGAAGGATCATCAACGAGACTTTGGATCGCAGCCTTAAGCTCATCAGAATCACCAGGCTTAACTGTGATTCCGGTCTGACCGTTTAAGCTGACATAAGGAACACCTGACGGAAGATCGGTGTTAATGACAGGCTTGCCGTAGACCATTGCCTCGATCTGGACAATACCGAAAGCTTCGCTTCGCTGAACGGAAGGAAGCACGAAAATATCACAATCCGAAAAAGCGGACTTAAGATCTTCATCGGACAAAAAGCCCAAGAAATGAACGCGGGACTCCATGCCGTTATCCCTGACGTAAGCTTTGAGTTCTTCCTCTTTGTCGCCTGAACCTGAGATGAAAAGTTCGGCACCTCTCACATCCTTCATGGCTTTGAGAAGAACATCGACACCCTTGTAGTAGACGAGACGGCCGCTGAAGAAAACCTTCACGGAATCAGGACTGTTGAGCTTTCCGGTAAGGATCGGCTTAACAGGTGCGTTATCATATTCGTCAACACTCAGACCATACGGGATAACGACGCACTTATCACGGTGCTTCGGAAGGTATGCCGAGCCGTTGATGTGACCTTCGGTCGCAACGATTATCCTGTCGGCACGCTTTAGAAGATAGTTCATGAACGGCTTATAGAAAAACAGCAGTTTCTTCTGCTTAACAACGTCGCTGTGCCATGCAACAACGACTTTGCCCTTATAGCCTGAGAGCATGAGTGCGGCATCGCCCAACGGGAACGGAGTGTGGATCTCCACCACGTCAGATTCCTTCGCCATCTTTCTGAACTTACGGATGAAATCAAATGAGAGCGGACATGAAAAGTATGTACCCATACTGTTGGCACGTGTGACATTCACGCCGTTTATTTCTTCAACACAGCCCTTACCCTTGCCGTCTCTGCAGACGAGAACCTTTACGTCGTTTCCGGGTATCTTCGAGAGACCCTCGGAATATTGCTTAACGAGGCTCTCGATTCCGCCTATGTGCGGGTAGTAAAGCTTGTTGACTTCAAGGATCTTCATAGAAGTTCCTCATATGCTTTGTAAAGGAGCTTCGCGGAGTTCTCCCATGTGAACATCTTGGCGCGCTCAATACCTTCGACCTTGAGTCGCTCGCGTAATGATCCATCTTCGAAGAGTTTCTTAAGTCCGTCAGCGATACTGTCAGTTGAATCTGCCTTGACGATAACGGCAGAGTCTCCCGTGACCTCAGGAAGAGATGCAGCGTCAGATGTAAGTACCGGAACTCCGCAGGCCATAGCTTCGAGCGGCGGCATGCCGAATCCTTCATAGATCGAAGGGAAAGTAAACGCGAGACTTCCGCACATCAAAGGAGTGCGGTCCTCCGAATCGATATATTCGGTAAACAGAACATCTGATTCCAGATGCTTCTCGTTAACGAGTGCGAATATGCTGTCAAAGAGCCAACCTCTGCCGCCTGCGAGGACCAGTTTCGGTGCCTTCGTATCAGCAGGAAGAGATCTGATGAACTTCTCGTATCCGAGGATCAGGTTCGTAAGATTCTTACGAGGTTCGAGTGTTCCCAGATAGAGGAAATAGTCGCCGTCGATCTTGTACTTTTTCCTGCACGCTTCGATCTTCTGCTGATCTTCGCACGGCTTGAATTCGTTAAGGTCAACGCCGCACGGAACAACACGGATCTTTGCTTCGTGCTCAGGGAAATATTTGAGTATCTCCGACTTCGAGAATTCGGAGATGGTTATGATCAGGTCGGCTCTTTTCATGGAACGCTTGAGTCCCAGGTTGAGCATGTATTTTGTTCTCGCCCTCATTGTCTCAGGGTAAGCCTTGTAGACCATGTCGTAGACGGTAACTACTTTCTTACCTTTGACGAACGGCGGAACGATGTAGTTGAAAAAGTGAGTGATGTCGCAGTCCTTACCGAAGAACATGGAATAGGACAACGGGAAGAACGTCGTGAATGCACGGTAGAACATTCCGGAGAACGGATGTGCGCGGACTTCGATCCTGTCGCCTGCAAAGCGCTTGATCCTCTCGGCCTTCTCTGCCGCGGTCTTGCCTGCAAAGTAATTGTAGGTATACTCGTTTTCCGGGTGCAGATCGACAACGGCTTTGGTCTGCCCTGCCTCGCACCAGCCGATACCCGACATATTTCTTCCTACCAGAGGAACCGCGTCAAACGCAATCTTCAAGAATGTCACTCCTTATTTTCGAAAACTTCGTATTATTGTACCACAAGCTCTTCTATCATGCGCAAAGGCTCGTCGCTCTCAGGCCAGTCAGGATGTCCGACCGGGAAAACGTGGTAGAGCTTGTTGCCGTCTTCTTTTGAGACGCCGTTATAAAGCTTGACGTTGAGGTTATTTTTCGAGAGGTACTCGTACATGTACAAGGTCTCTTTGAGCATAGAGTCGAGGTCACTCGTGGTAAGAAGGATCTTAGGCGGATCTTTCTTGCACTTCTCGGAAAGGAGCGTGAGGTCCCTCGCGTAGACAGGAACCTGATTGATCGGATCGTCCGGGAAGTATGCTTCGTCCAGAGCCTTGATGTAGTTCTGGCTGTCGCAGGTGCCCGGGCTTATCATGATGATGCCTTCGACGTTGACGCTCAGATTGTGGAAACAGTTATAGTCGTGACGGATGTCCTTGTCATTCAGGACTGCCCACACGGTGTAAGCCAAAAAGCCGCCTGCGGAATCACCCATGAGGAACAGATCCTCGACACCATAGGTGTTCTTCAGGTGCTCGATGGCAGTTACGATCTCGGTTACTTCGTTAACAATGCTGCCGTTAGGAACGATAGTGTAGTTGACGGAAGCGACAGGAAGTCCGGTCCTTCTCGCAACGTGCATGTTGAAGCACATGTTGATCTCTTTTAATCCGTAGACGAAGCCGCCGCCGTGGATGTCCAGGATGATCCTCTTCTTGTCCATGTTCTCGAAGCTTACGCCCTTCGGGAAATAAAGGTCGAACCTGTGCTCGATCTTGCCGTCGTCCATATATGTCAGATCCCTGATGGCGTGAACATCTTCAGGGTATTTCTCTTCTCTCATTCTGGGGATATCTGCTTCATTACATATCTTGATGAAGTTTTTGCGGGTTCTCTCGACCACTATCCTCTTTATGCCCATTCGTGATACTCCTTAGGGTTTTTGTTACATTATAAATGACCGTTCGTATATTATAAACACTTAAGTCAAGCAATAGTGTATAATGCGAGTTGTCTTAAAGACAAATCTTACCTTTGGAGTCAGTTGTGAAAGACTTAAGACTTAACGATCTTCGCGAATATGATGCTCTCATCTTTGATCTGGACGGAACCATTCTCGATTCAATGGAAGTCTGGAACGAAGTGGATGAGATATTCCTCGGAAAGCGCGGATTCAAGGTAGACAAAGAGTATACGGATACGGTCAAGAGCTGCTCCATGACACAATCTGCGGAGTATACCGTTAAGAGGTACAACCTTAAGGAAACTCCTGAAGAAGTCATCGCCGAATGGGAAGCGACCGTTGAGGAAGAATACAGATCCAACATCAAACTTAAAAAAGGTGCGTTGGAGTTTTTGAAGGCGGCCAAGGACATGGGACTTAAGATCGCGTGTGCGACCGCACTTAACCGCAAGAATGCGGTCAACAGTTTGAGCAATAATGAAGTGCTGAGCTTTTTCGAGAATGTGACGACTCTTGAAGATCTCGGACACGAAGTAAATAAGAATGATCCGTCGATATTTTTGCATGTTTCAGAAAAGTTATCTGTCGATCCTTCGAGGTGTCTTGTTTTCGAGGATGTGCTGGGGGCGATAGAGGGAGCCCAAAAAGGCGGATTCAATACAGTCATGGTTTATGACAGACTAAGTGCGGCAGACTACGAAAAAGGCGTAAATAAGGCGGATTTTCACATTTTCGACTGGACTTCGGTCCAATGTTAACAGTTATGTAACCGTATAGTTTACAAATAGACAAACACGCCTGTAATAATGTATTATGACTGATAGTTAATTACGAGGTTGTTATGGGTCTAAGAGAAGGTAATGAATTTACAGATGATATTCGCGTAATATTCTGTTCCCTTATAGGATACGCGGTATTTTTCAGCGTGGCTGTATCATTGCAGCTGGGCTTTAGTAACCCATACCCGAGATTGTCACTTGCAGTTATCCAGATCGTTTGCGCGGTGCTGATCAATATGCTCTTCGGAAGATTCGGATTCGGTCTTTCAACTGTAATGAGCGTTCTTCAGATGAGTATCATGATATTCGATTTTACGAGGACTCAGGACAGGACTACTCTTTCCATCATCTTTATCGCTGTGGCATCCATTATCATCACATTGGGACTTCAGTTCTTCATGGGTAAGGTCTACTCCAGGATGTTCAGAGTCAAGAAACTCTATAACCAGGCGAGAAACCAGCTGTTTACCGCGACTGAGAATAATAACAGAGAAGAGAAGAAAGAAGTTCTCAACATCGACAGAAATATCGTAAAGCATGACAAGAACGGAATCTCCAATCTGGATCCGCTGACGGCTCTTCCGAACCGCTATAAGGTGCTGGAAGAAGTCGAGAACTGGATCGACGATAAGATCAGCCTCATGCAGTCAGGCGGAGGCATCAATAAATCCCTCGATGAGAACATCACTGTTATCTATCTGAACATCGAGAACTATAACGACATTCTCTATAGGCTCGGACATCATCCGACCGACCTTTTCATACAGAACCTGGCTCATAAGCTCCGCGAAGAAGCTCATCCGCATGACCTTCTCGGACGTGTTGCCGCAGGTGAGTTCGTTATCGCAGCCAAGAGGTCTCTGTCCAGAGACGCACTCATGAGTTACGTAAGTGCTCTCACTTCCACCATCAAGAGAAGCTTCGCTTACGGAGGAGAGAAGATCTCCGTCCGCGTATGCGCAGGTTGTTCCACATTCCCGCAGGATGCGAGATTTTCAGGTGACCTTCTCGGATGTGCAGAGTACGCTCTCGTAAGCGGTGCGAGACTATCCGAAGACAAGGATTCCGTGGCTCTCTATAGTGAGATCGACAATCCGCGTTTCCAGGTTCACGGCGCTTCGCTCTCCAAGGATATCATCGTTAAGATGGAGCAGCTCATCCCGCAGGCCATCAAGAACGAGGAAGTGTATGTGGTATATCAGCCGCAGTACAACATCGAAGGAACCCTTAAGGGATTTGAAGCATTCCTTCGCTGGAAGAATCCTGAGCTCGGCACACATAGTGCCCTCGACTTCATGCAGGTAGCTGAAAAGACCGGTACCATCTATGATCTCGGACACTTCAGCGTCCGCTGCGCGATCGAGACTCTGGCTAAGATCAATGCGATAGATTCGAACCTTAAGATGACGGTCAACATCTCTTCGAGCGAACTTAAGAACGGTGACATTCCGGGACTTCTGGCTGACCTCATCGGCAAGTACAGGATCAATCCTTCGAACCTTATCGTTGATATTCCTGAGGAGTGTCTCACGACTTCCTTCGACATGGTAAGACCTGCGATAAATTACATCGCATCACTGGGTGTTTACATGACACTCGATAACTTCGGAAGAGGTTATTCATCGCTCAACAACATCCCGCTCCTGCCTGTTAAAGGCATCAAGCTGGACAGCAACTTCACGAGAAATGTGGGATTCGGTGATGAGCAGATGGGAATCCTGACAGCTTCCATAATCGACCAGATGCATGAGATAGACGTCTATGTATGTGCAACGGGCGTAGGCTCCAGAGAGCTGTTCCATAAGCTCCGCGATTACTGCTGTGACTTCTACCAGGGCGGATTCTTAAGTAAGCCTGTCCCTGCTTCGGAGATCGACGACATTATCAAAACTGCCAAAGTTCCTTCGCGAGTCTGGACACAGGAAGCCCCATAACGTTATAGAAATCTCCGTCGAGTTTCTTAATGAGCATTGAACCTTTACCCTGGATACCGTACGCACCTGCTTTGTCGTACGGTTCTTTTGTGTCCGCATATTCCTCGATCTTCATCTTCTGATATTCGTCCATATCGTTGAAGATAACCCGGCTCTCGTCATAAAAGCAGACGGTCTTATCCTTCGACACCAGGCTCACGCCGGTGATCACATAGTGCGGCGCACCCGTAAGTTTTGTGAGCATCCTTACGCAGTCTTCCCTGTCTGTTGGTTTTCCCAGGATCTCGTCCTTCGTGACCACACATGTGTCCGCGCCTATTACTATTACATTTTCTTTATCTTCAAGGCTCTCGAAAACGGCCTCCGCCTTTGTTTTTCCGAGGAGTACTGTCATCTCTTTTCCTGCTTCGACCATGTCATCATGCTTCTTCAGAACTTCCTCTTCGATGGAGCGCTCGTCGATGTCAGCTGTTATGACCGAGAAATCTTTTTCGATAAGAGAAAGGAGTTCTTTCCTTCTCGGGGACTGACTCGCGAGTATTATTCTGTGCATATTACTAAACTCCTTTTCGAAAAAGACGTGCTATAATCAAAGCCGTTAAGATTATAGCAGATTCCCTCGGAGGTTAAAGATGGACGTACTTTTCGGCTATGCTAAGGAAAAGATCAATGTAAATATCCCTGATGAAAACTATATGGCAACTCTCGTGCCAAACCACGTAGAGCTGGATCTCACAGGCGAAGAAGAGGTCGTAAGATCTCTTAAGGCTCCTATCGGAACGCCGCGCCTTAAGGATATGGTAAAGCCCGG
This sequence comes from uncultured Clostridia bacterium, assembly GCA_947303255.1. Lineage (GTDB taxonomy): Bacteria > Bacillota > Clostridia > Saccharofermentanales > Saccharofermentanaceae > Saccharofermentans. The sequence continues at coordinate 36,088 of CAMYXL010000005.1, forward strand.
CCAGAAGATCGCGATCATCACTTCCGACATCACACGCCCGATGCCGAGCTACAAGGTCATCCCGCACGTTCTTGACGAGCTTCACGAAGCAGGCGTTAAGGACGAGGACGTAACTGTTGTCTTCGCTCTCGGCAGCCACGGCGGACATACAGAAGAGCGCATGCGCCACATGGTCGGAGACAAGGTCTTCGAGACAGTTAAGTGCATTGACTCCGACATGAACGACACAAAGCATCTTGGTACCACATCACACGGTACACCTGTCGATATCTTCACTCCTGTTGCAGAGGCTGACTTTAAGATCTGCATGGGTAACATCGAGTATCACTACTTCGCAGGATATTCAGGCGGCGCTAAGGCTATCATGCCGGGCGTATCTACACGTAACGCCATCCAGAACAACCACAGCGCCATGGTAAGACCTGAGGCTTGTGCAGGCCGTCTCGAAGGAAACCCTGTACGTGAGGACATCGAGGAATCAGGTAAGATCCTCGGCATCGACTTCATCGTTAACGTTGTTCTCAACGAGAAAAAAGAGATTATCAAATGCTTCTCCGGTGACTCCGTTAAGGCTCACCGCGAAGGCTGCAGATTCCTGGATTCTTTCTACGCTATCCCTCTTAAGGAGAAAGCGGATATCGTCCTCGTAAGCGCAGGAGGATTTCCTAAGGACATCAACATGTATCAGGCTCAGAAAGCCCTCGATAACGCAAAGCACGCCGTAAAAGACGGCGGTATCATCATCTGGGTAGCAGAGTGTTCCGAAGGTCTCGGTGAAAAGCACTTCGAAGACTGGATGACAGGCCACGAAAAAGCCTCCGATATGATCCCGCATATCAAGTGCGAATTCATCCTCGGAGGACATAAAGCTGCAGCTATCGCAATGGTTCTCGAGAGAGCCAGGATCTTCCTCGTATCAGGCCTCGAGCCTGACTTCGTAAGAAGCGTATTCCTCGAGCCGTATTCAAGCATCGACGAAGCTCTTAAGGATGCACTCAAGATCATGGGCAAGGATGCAAAGGTCCTCGCTATGCCTTACGGCGGATCTACCCTTCCAAGGATTGGATGATCGATTCCAGTTCAGGTTTGTTTTCCGTTTTTATCGGCCATTTCTGAAGAAGATTCTTAACAATCTTCTGTGCATTTGGATTCGCGAAAACTGTTCCCGTAAAGCTGTCCGATTGGTTGTTCTCAAATAAGGCTATGGTAATGAATGATTCGGAAGCGTCGCTTCTTACTTTTACCTCATAGGTTACATCTGCATAGTCGAGATGGTTATAGAATTTATCAAGTTCCATCGTTACTTTCTCATCGTCTTCCTCAAGTGTATCTATGGTGCGAAGATAAGAAGAAGCATCGAGCTTACTGACGTACGGTCCTTCCAACATCTTGTCGTACTTCCAACTGAAGAATTCATCATTAAGAAATGCTTCAAATTCAGAATCCTTAACCGAAGAAAACCTGGAATATAGCCTATCGAAATCGTATCCGTTCGCATAATAATACTCGCCACTTTTATTGATATAAAAACTGTAGGATAACCTGTCGTTTTTTTCACCGTCAACGACAACCGTTCTCTTGACGATCATAACGATTTCTTTTCCTCCCGGAGGAAAGTAAAATCTTGCCGCGACCACAAGTCCGACTGTGATCACCAAGATTAAAACGATTGAAATAATACTACTCTTTCTCATATCCTCTTCCTGCTCTATCAATTTGAGGACATTTTACCAAAAAAAGAAGACCGCCTCAAAGAGACAGTCTTCATTAATTACATGGATAAACTCTTATTACTTAACGTCTTTCTCAAGGAACTTATAGCAGAGAGCTGCGAGAGCTGCACCAACCAAAGGTCCTACGATGAATACCCAAACGCAAACGAGTGCATCTGAACTTCCGTTAACAATAGCGTTCATGATAGCAGGTCCGATACTTCTTGCAGGGTTAACAGATGTACCTGTAAGACCGATACCGAAGATGTGTACAAGAACAAGTGTGAGACCAATTACAAGTCCGCCGAATGATCCGTGGTTACCCTTCTTGGAAGTAACACCAAGGATAGCGAATACAAAGATAAAAGTAAGAACGATCTCAACGATAAGGCCTGCACCGTAATTTCCGTTTACGCCTGCAAGTCCGTTTGTTCCCATTCCGCCTGTCTTATCTTCAACACCGCCGAGGTTAAAGATCAAAGCGAGGATGCCGCTTCCTGCGAATGCACCAAGGATCTGAGCTACACAGTAAAGGCAGAAATCCTTAATGTCCATACCACCGGAGATAAGAACTCCGAGAGATACTGCAGGATTGATATGACAACCTGAGATATTTCCTACTGAATAAGCCATAGCTACGATAACAAGACCGAAAGCAAGGGCTGTGAGAATGTAGCCACCACCGTTTGCCGCATCGCATCCGACGAGCATAGCAGTACCGCAACCGAGTGTGACAAGAACCAACGTACCGATAAATTCCGCAATATACTTACGCATAGTTCTACAAACCTCCTTTTGTTTAGATAGTTTCATACTATCACACGCTATATATTTTTAATATTGCATTTTCATTAATTTGCCTTAGGGAACTTTATGCCCAAAGATTTTCGTTATAGCCGATATATAGTTCTTTTGACGGCTCGCCCTTTTCAAACGGATACCAGATAAAACCCTCTTTGTCTTTTGCATTTCCGTTAGTGACAAACTCACATGCTACTACAGGAAGATTATCTCCATTAGGCTTTATCGTGAACATTACGCAAGCCTGTGTATAGAACATGTCTTCATCTGTACTTTTTGCTGTTTCAAGATCAGCATCTGTCACGCTCGCATACCTGCAGATGGACCAAACTGTCTTGCCATAGTACGAGTCACGGAGCAGATCACCTATTCCCGTGTTATCATCTCTCTTATTCAAAAGAGCCTCTGCTCTGTTGAGCCTTAAAAATGTACTGTGATTCTGATCATACGGTGCCGTACCGTAGAACATCCTGCAGTGATTTGTCGAGACAAAGTGCCCGTTAGTCCTTTTTACGATACGCACATCTTTATTTAACGTCTCGATAAAGAGTATCTCGTGACTGTCGGCTATCATGAGTATGTCCGTCATATCATCCGAATAACCGACATTCTTGTAAAACTCCTTAGCCATTTCCGTTGCTTCTCTTGCCGTTTTAAAATCCGTAATAATCTTTAAGTACATGTCGAAAACAGTCGGACCATTTTCTTTCTTCTTCCATAGACCTTTTTCGTTCTTTTTGAGATACGAATCAGCCGCGACAAAACATACTCCGTATTGGTTGACACCGGCCCATGCAGGAGTTATGTCTCCCTTCTGTCTCGTAAAAGCAACATAATCTATACCGGATTTTGATGTTTGCTTCACAGGATCCAGAAAAGTAGTTTTATCAACGAGATCACACTGCTTAAATACGGTGTTGAACAATAAACCTTCTGCATTCCAAAATGAATTACCGATCGTGCACATATCTTTTTTCCTCCTTTATGATCAATTAGGATACTCAAGCGTATATTTAGCCGCTTGTCTTATGCTGTCGCAAAACCAAGGCACTTCAAAATCAGGCGTGGATGAGTACTTTTCAAGGATCTGTTCGTCACTCATATCTACGGCTTCATGTAAGCCCGCCTTCCTTGCTCTGAAAACAAGCCCCACTTTCTCATTTTCCGTGAAGTCCGCTTTTTGGTCTCGGATAGCATTTTCATCTCCGTAGATACAAAACAATGTCTGTACTCCCAATGTCGGATCTCTCTGTTCCAGTGTCAGATAAACACGTTTGTTGGATACAGTCATGTTATTTGAACTGTCGAAAGATATCGAATAGCAATCCAGATCGTTATCATATATAGCAGGATTTCCCTGACCGAGCTTTAAGCTGACCTGATCAAAGAGATGTTTTTGATCTGCTCAGAGACATCATGGTTATAAGATGATTATAACAAAATATTGTCCGATAACAGACATTAGCAGAAAGATTTCTTTGCACAAAAAAAGCAGGACACGCCTGCTTTTTTGCTTCGAATAAAATTGTCAGACAACGATATCAAGTATACCCTTCATCTTCGCAATAGCCATTCCGTAGTTGGTAACTGCAACGCCCTTTTCTTTGCAAAGCTCAACGCGGTATTTCATCTCACGCTCATTGAGCATACATCCGCCGCAATGGATAACGAGCTTATAGGAAGGAAGTTCGTCCTCATCCTTGAATTCCAATCCCGAACAATACTCGAAAACAAGATCTTTGCCCGTAAATTCCTTAAGCCACTTAGGAAGTTTAACAGTTCCGATGTCCTCGCACTGTCTGTGATGAGTACATCCTTCAGCTATAAGGATCTTATCGCCGTCATTAAGTTCGTCGATCGCGGAAGCACCTTTAAGCTGCCACTCATAATCGCCTTTATACTTCGCCATGAGAATGGAAAAACTGGTAAGCGGGAATCTTCCGTTAACTACTTCGTTTACCTTTGCAAAAGCCTGTGAATCCGTTATCACGAGCTTAGGCTTTATTCCCTTCTCATCAAGTGTTACAGAAAGTTCAGTGTCTCTGCATGATACAGGGATCGCACCCTTATCAAGGAGTCCTCTTAGTACCTGCTGCTGAGGAAGGATCAATCTTCCTTTCGGAGCAGAAGAATCGATAGGGATAACAAGTACAACGATATCACCTTCACCGATATCAGATGGAATGATCTCACGTTCTTCCTTATCTTCAGGCATGGATGCAGCTACTCTGTTTTTAAGTTCTTCAATACCAACACCGTTGATCGCACTAACGTACAAAATATTCTTTGCAGGTATATCGATCTTCTCGTGTTTGAAGAGTTTGAAATCAGGATATTTGTCGCTCTTGTTCATGACGAGCATGGTAGGGATATTTCTGTCACGGAGCATCTCGTAGATCTTTATGTCTTCTTCGCTGATGCCTTCTCCACAGTCGATTACGAGAATGGCAATATCAACTTTTCTGACGATCTCCATACACTTTTTTATACGAAGATTACCGAGATCTCCTTCATCATCAAGACCAGGAGTATCGATGATCGTAACAGGTCCCAGCGGAAGAAGTTCCATAGACTTATAAACGGGATCAGTAGTAGTTCCCTTTACATCTGAAACGATACTTAAGTTTTGATTGGTAAATGCATTAACAAGACTGGATTTGCCGGCGTTGCGTCTTCCGAAGAAACCTATATGAACACGCTCGCCCATAGGAGTTGAATTAAGACCCATAATTGTTTCCTCCCCTTTTTCTCTATTATATCTCACAAAAAAAGAGAGGTCATCTCGCAATTGAGATGACCCCGTTGTCATTCATTTCATCTTGATCAAGCCTGTGGCTCTTCAGGTGCGGCTTCTTCTTTCTTCTCTTCGTCATCGCCGTTAGCCCATTCGTCTGCTTTTTCTGCACCGACCTTGGCTGACTTGACGATCGTTTTTCCTAAGCCCTTGAATGCATTTCCAAAGCTTTTGCCTGTATGTTTAGTATCGTCACCAATGCTCTTAAATGCATCACCGATTCCCTGGCCTGTCTTCTTCCAATCTGATCCTAAACCCATTTTGTATTCCTCACTTTCTTCAAGCTTATGTAGATTATAGCACAATTCTCTTACTGAACTTATTACTTGATATCGATGACACAATACTCCGCGATACAGAATGTCTTATACGGGATCGCCCAGTCCCCAAGTCCGGAAGTTACAATGAAATTCGAATCATCTATCGTCTTAAGACCGTAGTTCGCATCGTTGATCCCAAAGAGGACTGCGAACTGTCCTATAGGAAACAGTTGACCGCCGTGAGTGTGTCCGCTCAAGACAAGATCGCACTTCGCATCAACTTCAGAATCATAATCATCAGGACGGTGATCAAGAACGATCGTGTACTTATTCGGATCAAGTCCTTCCATAAGTTCAGCGACAGACTGACGTTCCTTATAGATCTCATCCTTACGTCCGATTATGTAGAAATCTTCAGCTTCGTATATCTCATCTTCAAGGATGATTACTTTATTCTTTTCAAGCTCCGAGATCAGGTCATCATAACTGAAATCCCTGTATTCGCTGTAGCCCTTGTCGTGGTTTCCGTTTACATAGAAAACACCGTATGTGGTCTGAAGTTTACCAAGAGCCTCGCAGCTTTTTATAAGGTCAGCTTTGTTGGAATCATCGTCAACAAAATCTCCGGATATGAGGACCATATCAGGAGAAGTCTTTTGAATGTCTTCCATATACTTTGCGAATCCGTCTCCGTCAAAAGTCGCTCCCACATGGGAATCCGCGAACATGACAACTCGGATCGGATCGATCTGTTTAGTTGTATCTATCTCATATTTTGTCTCGAAAACATGATGAGCCAGGAAGTATCCGACGCCCATGTAGACAATGGTAACAGCAAGTGCTATTATCGCACGGTAGCCGTGGAGCAACGGCTTTTTGATGATAAGTCTTACGACTATTGCCGCGAGATCAACAAGAAGCCAGAAGATCAGCAGATGCAAAGAAAAGATCGCACCTGAATATGGCGATACAAAACTCCAGATTATGAGAGCCAGAAGAGGTATTCCCGCGTAGACCCACGCAAGTATCTTTCCCTTTTTGTTCTCGGGAGAATAGATATGTGACACAAGATGACGGAAGCGCGTAAGAAGATACGCGAATCCTATGATAAGCACTATGAACATTATTATGAACAGCGCTAAAAACATCTATGCCTCCGTTACTTTCTGATGTAATCGGTAAACACCGCCGTGCCGCCTGTTTGGACAGTCGAATAATACGACAGTGCAAATCTTACACCGGTAAAATGATCGAGCCTGAACCTGAGTTTATGAGGCTTACCGATCTTTTTAAACTCGCCGTTAAGTTTAACATAACAGGTCGCCGTATCTTCGGTAAAATCGCATGATATTTTCACTCTTAGTCTGTCATTACTGAGTTTTATCAGTTCTTCCGTCTTGATCGTATCCTCAGACAGATCCCAGATGCCGCCTTCGCTCTCGTTACTCATCATAACGGCATAAAGATCGCCGTCTCTTCTTGTAATTCCAATGAGAGCAAAGTCACCGATAAATGCAGAAAGGCATGCAACGTCACCGTCGTTAATATCTTTCGCTTCAATGGTTACTTCTGCCTCCGACAAAGGTGCCGTCATCCTCTGTGTGAGAGTGTTTTTGGCATGGAAGATATTAGCGGATATCTTATCTGTCGTGATATGAAATCCCTTATCAAACTTGATAAGGCTCTCGTCCGGTTCATGATTGAACTGCCAAAAATCCTTATAGTCTTTCTCGAAGTTGTCACTGCCGTACAAAGTGCACGGCTCTTCCTTGATACCGAGATCGAGCTTACCCGTAAATACAGGCTTGCCGTTTTCCCATGTGACAGGAACAACGACAGGGACTCTTCCTATAGCACCGCTGTCCTGGAATAAGACTGCATGCCATTTTCCGTCGGATCCCCGGACGATACCGCCCTGTGCGATACCTGAATCACGGATGCCGAGATCTTCATCAAAAACATCGCCTCCGACAAACTCTCCCTCCAGACTGTCGGAAGAAAAAGCAGCTTCGACTCTTCTCCAACGATCCTTCAAAGAGTGGATAAAGAACACCCAGTATCTGCCGTCGATCTTATAGATATGTGAGCCTTCATAGCCCAGCATCTTGTTATCGACATCGTTAACGATGATCCTATCCAATCCGCCTTCTCTTGGAGCGGAAATGTCATCATTAAGTTCAGTCAGATGTATCTCTCTATTGCCGTATACGATGTATGTTTTTCCTTCATCGAAAAGGAGCGATGAGTCATGATAGAATCCTTCGATCTCGCTTCTCTTCCACGGACCTTTCAGATGTGAAGATCTGTATAGATAAGTCTTCTGCATGTCGTTGGAAGAAAACAGATAATAAAATGTTCCGTTGTTATAACGGATGCACGGAGCCCACATTCCCTTGCCGTAGATATGCTGATCATCTTCAAGTCTTTGTGCGGGAGTGCTTTCCAGTTTGTCGTAAACGTAAATATAGTGTTCCCAGTTTACGAGATCTTTGGATCTTAAGATCTCACCGCCCGGGAAGAAATGCATGGTAGTTGTTGCCATATAGTAGAACCCGTCGTGAAAGATCACGTCGGGATCCGGAAAGTCCATCTTGAGAATGGGATTATTGCTCATTATCAGCTCCTTCAATAAAAGTTACGAGTTCCTGCAAAAGTTTTCTCTCGTGATTTTCTTCGATCTTTGAAAACCTCGGATCTGAAGGTTTATTGGCTCCTTTTTTTGCCAGATCCAGCGCCGTGTTCCTGTCATTCAGGATATTCATGGTGTAATAAGCACGAAGTCTTAATCCGTTGATGTCATCATCTGAATCAAGGTCAGAAGCAGCGTAAGCATAGTATTTTCGAGCACGATCAGGATCGATATTCCAAGTGCTGTAATAGATCACGAGTGATCTTATGAAACCTAGCTTAATGGGAGACAGACCTGTTCCGAGATCAGTATTCATGTTGTCATAGATCCTCATCCATTCAGCTGTCTCGCCCATTATGTTGATGTCTCTTCTCATCTCCGCCCAGACAAATCTCACAGTCTGATATGAGAGCTGGTCTATCTTGCTGCCTTTGTAATCTTTGACTTCATCCAGCGAAGGCATATAGACGCTGTTTATGTCATCATTGGAGTAGATCTCCCTGACTTTCTGATTTCTGAGCTGATGGAGTGTCTTGCCGAACAGACCGATCGATCTAAGACAGATCACCATAGAGGCAATTGCAAAAAATGATACTCCAAAAAGGAACGATGACAGGAAACTTCTAAGAAGTCCGTCAAAAAATCTCTCCTTCACGGTTATGACATATGCGACTGATATTCCAATGGCTAGCAAAGACGGAACAAAAAAGACCAGGACAGTGAACAGATTGTCTTTTTCCTTTTTTATCGTTTCACCGGGATGAGGTCCGACAAAAACAGATGGAAATAAGGAAAAACGTGTCTTCTGGGTAATGATCTTTCCGTCTTTTTTCAAAAACTTCTTTCCAAAGATCTGGAAATAGATGACTTCCAGATTAAATGCAGGAGCGAGCGCCATCTGGAACAAACTAATAAGGAGAAACATCAACCAACCTCCGAGAATACCACCCGGAATTACTGCGAATATTCCTTTAAAATCTGTTCCCGGAAGAAACACTTATATATCCTCCTGAATGTTACTCAGCCTGAACTGAAGTCATGGCGATCGTGTTAACGATATCCTCTACGCAGCATCCTCTCGACAAGTCGTTACATGGCTTAGCAAGACCCTGAAGAACTGCAAAGCAGTCAGCGCCGCCAAGACGCTCTGTGATCTTATAACCAATGTTACCTGCCTGGAGATCAGGGAAGATAAGAACGTTGGCACGTCCTGCTACAGGGCTGCCCTTAGCCTTGGATGCACCGATCTCAGGAACGAGTGCTGCATCGAACTGCATCTCACCGTCCAAAAGAAGATCAGGTGCGAGCTCATGAGCAAGAGCAGTAGCTTCCTGAACCTTGCTTACGAGTTCGTGCTTAGCGCTTCCCTTTGTTGAGAATGAGAGCATTGCTACGCGTGGCTCTTCGATACCGCAGAGAACCTTAGCAGTGTCTGCTGCAGCGATAGCGATATTAGCGAGTTCCTCAGCCGTCGGGCATGGGATAACTACGCAGTCGGCATAAACGAGAAGTCCGTTCTCACCGATGTTCTTGTTAGGACAATCCATAAGGAAGCTGGAAGATACAACCTTCATTCCAGGCTTTGTCTTGATGATCTGAAGTGCAGGACGGAGCATGTCGCCTGTTGTGTGAACGGCACCTGATACGAGACCGTCAGCATCGCCGAGCTTGACCATCATGATTCCGTAGTACATAGGATCAGCTACGAGCTTAGCAGCGTCTTCAGGAGTAACACCCTTGGACTTACGAAGTTCGTATAATTCGTTTGTGTAGTGCTCAGCCTTGTCGCTGTTCTCCGGATCGATGATCGTGATACCTTCGATATCTACTCCCTGCTCTTTTGCAACGGAAGCGATTCTATCAGGATTACCGAGAAGTACCGGGATCGCGAGACCTTCCTTTTTTACGATTGCTGCAGCTGCTACTGTACGTGGCTCGTCTCCCTCAGGAAGAACGATGCTCTTAACGTTTGCGCGTGCCTTTGCCTTTATCATTTCGATCATGCTCATAGTCTTATACCTCATCAAAGATCAATATCTTTAAAGCCTTCCCATACATTCTTACCGGAATATGTGAGCGGCTCAAGCTTACCCTGCATTACCTTAAGAGCAGGCATAGCAAGTGCCTCCTGCTCCATCTCGCCCGGATATGAAGTTATCGGAGCGATCCATCCGCAGTGTTCGTTGATTGTTTCCTCTACATCCTTGAATCTCAGAAGTCCGCCTGTAAGAAGGATTCCGTCAACCTTACCGCAGAGAACTGCACTCATCTCACCGATCATCTTGCTGATCTGATAGAGCATCGTGTTCCATACGAGGGATGCCTTCTTGTCACCTTTCTCAACGAGCTCGTGGATCGTGTCGGAATTAGCAGTACCGAACAGGTCAACGAATCCGCCTGCACGTGAGCAGCGAAGTCTTACTTCTTCAATTGAATGTTCTTCGATATAGTCCAGAAGTGCGAGGACAGGAACGCTTCCGATACGTGTAGGTGTGAATGCACCTTCACCGTCGGCACCCATGTTGCCGTCGATCATCTTGCCGTTCTTGTGCGCGCTTACCGTGATACCGCCGTCGATGTGAGCAACGATGAAGTTGCAGTCTTCATACTTCTTGCCCATCTTGCCGGCATGGAATTCAGCAACAGCCTTCTGGTTAAGTACATGTGAATGTGATACGCGGTAGACGCCCTTGATACCCGTAAGACGTGCGTAGTCACAATATTCGTCAACGTTTGTAGGATTTAGTGTAAAAGCAGGCTTGCCGAATTTTGTAGCGAACTGCCAAGCGAGCATAACGCCGAGCTTAGCAGGATGCTCTGATCCGCCTACTGCCTTTTCTGTGTCGTCGAAGAGCTTCTGGTCGACCTTCGTGATTCCGCCCGGCTGTGTGCATGCGCTTCCGCCTCTGCCGACGAATACGTCGATGGACTCAGGAGCAACGCCCTCTGCCTTCAGCATGTCGATGATGACATCGTATCTGAACGGCATCTGTCCGTTTACGTGCGGGAACTTCAGAAGTTCGTCTGCGTCATGGAACAGGCTTCTCTCGAAGACCAGGTTCTCGTTTTCGAAAAGGCTTACCTTAGTTGATGTTGATCCCGGATTGATTACCAGGATCTTGTATATTGGTTCTGACATAGTTTTTCTCTATCTTTCTATTCTTTTTAAACATGTAACATTATAAAGGATATGGTCAAGTTGGGTATTCTTAAAAGGTCAAGTTTTTGATGTGTTTTTTGTCTAACTGATGCTCTTTTTCGAAAAAACTAAGGACAGGCCACGCCGTTGCGTGATAAAATTTTTTTTAGAAAATCCATGGAGGTAGAGTGTTGATGAAAAATAAGTTTATGAAGAAAGGTTCATGCCTTATCTTAGCAGGTCTTCTTGCAGTAAGCATGACCGCATGCGGAAAACCGTCTGCCAAAAAGCTCTCGAATGCAGCTGAGAAGAAGATCGAGGCGGAGGAAGTCACTCTCGAAGAACTCGAGGATAAGGATAACAGTGAGAAGAATCAGAAAGCCTTGAAGAAGGGTATGTTCCTCAATACGACCGGTGAAAAGATCGAGGATGTTTTCGAGGATGAACTTAAGGATTTCGATCTGGAGGAGATAGGTGAGGCTTATGATATCGACCTGGATGGTTGGGAGGTCGAAGATTTCAAGAACATCTCTATCTATGCAAAGGCTGACACCGACAAATTTAACACCGCCTATAAAGATATTGATATCCGGTATGTAGCAGTCATCGAATTCGAGGACAAGAAGCAGTCAGACGAGCTGTTCGAAGAACTCATGGATAAGTTCGAGGATCTAGCTGACGATGCGGATATCGACCTCGAGAAGCTCTCCAAGGACGAATACATGAACAAGGGCAACAAGGGCCATCTGGTAATCAACCTTGAAGCTTCGACTGTAGTAGATGCCCTTTTTGATGAACTGGAAGAAGAGAAGGGCGAGTCAATCGACAAAGACATTGTGAAAGAGTACAAGAAATCCGTCGGCGACTTAAGGATCGTTATCGGAATCTATTATGAGGGCGGCGTTCTCACGACAATCATCGGAATTTCCGAAGACGATATGGAAGACATCTCCACCCTGGCAAAGTCTATCGGCGTAAAGGATCCGCTGACCATAGAGAGCAGCGATGAGTTGGCAAAGGGAATCCTCACTTTGTACACATCAGGATTTACAAACTACCTCTCCAAAGCCCAGGATGCCGCTCAGCAGATCCAGGATCACAACGCAGAAGTTGAAGCAGTGGTAGATGAGATCAATGAAGCACTTGAAGGCTGATCCTAAGTTAAGGGTTATACTTTCCTCTCGCGTTCCTGAAAAGGATCTTAAGAAGATTGCTGTTACCCTTGAAGAAACTGATCTTGGTAGGAGTCTTCTCGTTTCTCGGATACACACGTGATACGGGAACCTCACAGGCCTTCATCCCGAGCTGAGTCGCTCTGACGGATAAATAGGCCAACAATTCATAAGTTACAAAGATATCTCGAAGAGGCTTTACGCGTTCATCTTCGAGATATTTTTTTGAATATCCCCTGTACGCGTTGGTTGTATCCGTAAACCTCTGATGAGCAGTAAGCGATATGACAGGTGCGTGGATGAGCTTGACCGCGAGCCACCTTGTAACCGGTGTATTCTCCGCATGACCGCCCTTGATGAATCTCGAACCCTGGATGAGGTCATAACCCTCCTCCAGTTTCTCGATAAACTTCGGCACGTCTTCGATGCTGTCCTTGTTGTTGCCGTCGATGGTGATGATGCCCTTGTAGCCGCGCTTTAAGGCCCACCAGATGCCCATCCTGAACTGGGCGCCCTGCTTACCTTCGTCTCTCTTTGTAAGGAGCGTATTGACCTCGAGAGATTTAAGAAGTTCGTCTTCCGTGCAGCCGTCGGTGGATCCGCCGTCGCAGATGACGATATCGGCACATTCCGACACCTTATGATCCTTGGCCCTCTGAAGTTCCGCGCGTATGCGCTCGCCCTCGTTGATGATCGGGATCAGCACAACGTAGTCCTTTCTGCGGCCCTCATATTCGGTACATTCAAATCGCGGTACACCCGCCTGCTTCTCATAGATCATTTTATTTCTCTCCGAAAACACTCACCGCATATTCCATTATGCGCTTAAGTCCGTCGATATCATCCGTGGTCTTCATCTCGATGGAGACAAAACCCTCGTAGCCCTCTTTTCTCAAAAACTCGTTAAGCTCGTTATGAAGCTTTCTCTTTTGAACCGGAACCAGGTTCGGCTCACTTATGTGAACGTGATTTATAAGTCCCGCGTGTCCCTTCAAAACAGCGATATCCTCGCCATTCTCGATCATGGTTCCCACGTCAAGATTAAGCTTAAATCCATCCGACTCCACCTCTTCTATGAGCTTTAACGCGGACGCATTTGTGTTAACGAAATTCGTTCCGTAGATCGTCGGATTTGCTTCCATTCCGACCACGGTTCCGTTAGCCTTCGCATAGTCACCTATCGCCTTGAAAAATCCGTTGGCCGCCTTTGGATCTCCGCCTTCGGGCACGATCCTGTTCTTCGGACATCCGAACACCAGATTACCGCATCCGATCTCCTTCGCGAACAAGATCGCCTTCTTAGTATATTCCCTCAAAGTCTCGCGGTCTTCTTCACCATTGAAGATATTTTCCTTCCTGCCGTACCAGATCGACTGCATGGAAGGGATCACAAACCCGTATTCCTTCTTTATCTTCTTCGCGAAAACACCCGCCTCCGGACACCTGTCGTAAGGTAATTCCGGGAACACTCTTGTCGGAGCGATCTCGAGACCGTCAAATCCCAGATCTTTCATGGCTGAAAAAACTTCGCCGTCGTTAGCGGCAACCCAAGCGATATTTGATACGGATAACTTAAGCATTTTCTTTTTTCTCCTTCTCTTCAGTCTTACGGCGTACAAGGAGCACAGCGATCATCAGGAAAGTGATGTTCATCAGATTGATACCCCAATAGTATCTGAATTCTGCCCAGCCCGTCGACAGCAAAAGACTTAATATCTGTCCTAAGATCGGCGACAATACCGTGAGCAGGTTTTTCTTTTTATCCTTGATTATCAGTATGACGATAGTGGTCAGAGCCATCATCGTAAAGACACCGCAGCGCCACGTCACTGCTTCCATGAACTGGTGTCTTGCCGTACTGAGGTTCATCTCAGTCAATGTGGAAGTTATGGACGTATCTTCACGGGCCGGATAATAATCATTCCAGTAATAACCTTCGGAAGATCTGCCGTCCATTGTTCCTGTATAACACTCGCAGCTCAGGAGCATGTCATCGCCCTGCCAGATATTCCAAAGTTCATCTTCTCTGGCAACGACAGCGCGGACCGTCATCAAAGGATTACGTGCGAATGTATCCATGTAGCTTACGACAAATTGAGGAACAGAAGCATCGATATAATATGAACCCCTGGACCATGTGGCAACGTAGTTATATCCGTCCATGTTCTGCAATGTCATATCGGCTACTATCTCGGTGGTGTCGTTGGACAGCTCACCGCCTGCATAATAAACACCCAGGATATCCTGGCCAAGTCCCATGTGAACACCTGTGCTGCTGGATTTCTCGACGCCGTAATAAGCTGCCATCGGGAACTGGAACGTAAATATCAGGACAAAGCTCATCAGGATCGACAGAAGGATCCTCGCGTTTTTGATGATGAGCACGATAAGCAAAGCAACGACGATGATAACCGGAACGAATCCGTTTTTTCGAAGAAGGAAAGTAACGGTCAAAGCCGCTGCGAGCTCAATATAGATAAGAGCTCTTTTCTTGTAGTACTCATTGTCGATGACAAGCTTGGCAACGATAACAAACATCCAAAGAAGCGCCAGATCATACGGAACGTCTTTCCAGATAGTGGTAACGAGAATGATATTCGGAACGTAGACAGCTGCCAAAACTGAGCATCCTATGAGCACGGACTCCCTGACGCCTTTGCGTCTCAGGAAGAGGAACAGTTCCACCAGTATGAAGACATACATGAACTGCTGGGAGAAGACCATCATATACGGGGAATCCCATATCGATGTCAGTATCATCGTAACCCAGCAATAGAAGAACGGATGCCAGTCGAACATGCCGTAGATATTCTTTCCGTTGGTGATCATGGTATCTACGGTATCGACACTGGAGATACCCGGATTATAGACATACAGATATAACTCCAGCGGTACGAGGAGTATTACTGTGACTATCGCGATAAACAGGATCGTGTTCATTTTCTTCTTCCCGGAGAACACCTTCTGTCCGAGAAGCTCGAAGTACCAGATGAAGCTGTTGACTACCGGAACGAACCATATGACTGCACAAAGGAAAGCTATGATCTCCATAAGTGAAGGCATCTTATTGAACGGATATACGAGGATCCTCTGGCCTACCATCGCGAATGCCCCGTAGAAATAAAGACCGACCAGCAAAGCCTTCTTCCAGGACTTGTCTGCGAGCTTTCTTATGTATTCGCTCTTCTTCGGGTACGAGATTACTGCGATTCCCGAGATAACTATGAGGGAGATCTTCGTCAGCTGTTGGAACGGCATGCCGCTGAATGAGATGACCGCGATGAGAGAAACGAGCTCCAGGACTATGATAACGATCTGACACGTATCCTTGGAATCCCTGATCTCATCAATGATAGTCTTCTTGCCCTTCATAAGTTCCGACAAGATGACCAGCAATATAGCGGAGAACACGAATACGATCCAGCCCGCTGCCTTGATAAGTCTTACCGCCGGCGATGCAGGTTCATAGCTTATAAAGTTGACTGCGAGAGTTGATCCTCCGTTGGTTGCAAGAGCCGTAGGAATATTCTCTGACTCTTCAGTCATGGACAGAACTATCTTATATTTCTCTCCCTTATCGATCTTTATGTTGACCCATATAGGTCTCCATTCACCATCGGTAAAATTGGACAGATTGATCTCGGTCTCGTAGACCGGTTTTTGACTGTTGAATATCTGGATAAAAAGATAATCCTCGTTGCCTTCCGGAATATCGGACAGCATCAGTTCAACGGAATCAAGAACTCCGCTGTCGGAAGTAAATTCAGCCGAAAGGCCGTTACAACCTACATACGAGAGGTCCTCTTCAATAACGGTCGAAGTCCTGATCTCTTTGTTGCTCTGCTCGCCCTTTACGGCAATATACCCGAACCTTATAACGGCGATCAGGATTATCAATGCGATAAGAGCCTTCTTCCAGGTTTCCGTCTTCCTGATAACATCGAGGAGATCCTTGATCATCTCATGGCCTCCACGAAGGCTTTGATCGATCTAAGTATCTCTTCCTTGCCACAGAGATATCCGTCTTTTCCTCCGAACAGTTCTGCATACTTTGTCCTGAAGTCATAGTTGACCGGATCTCCGTTAAGCTCATTAACAAATTCATTTCCCGTTATGTAACGGTATACTTCACCTGCACTTACAGGCTCCGTTGCAGGATGCCACATCGTGAGATCATTCTTAAGTGCGATATCGATATCATCGTTCAATCTGCTGAGGTCATAGAACTGGTATCTGCTCCTGCTGTCCGTAAAGTTCAGCGCGGAGAACCCGAGTCTCTCGAATACGCCTCTTAGCATCTTCTTATCTTCGTCAGGCACAGCTGCCTTATAAAATCCGTTGTCCTGGAGCTGATAGTAATCCTTAAGGACCGGCTCTCTTTCAGAAAGCTCCGCGAACTTGTCCGCCTTTAACATGAACGGAATATAGTTGATCATGTCGTAGATGAAATTCTTCTTTATGTTCTTTCCGAAAAGTCCCGGGAGCCTTACGATCAGTGCATCAGGATAATTCTCCCTTGTCCACCTCTCGAAAATGCATCTGTTTATGCCGTACGGCTGAAGTCCTTCCGTATCGAGTTCACTGTCCTCGTCTTTTCCGTTCGGATCCTTGAAAACATCCACCGACGAGATCAGCACCAGTCTTTTAGGATCGATCTTACTGATGTTTTCCTCAGCGTTTTCGATCATCTTGAGATCGCGCTCGGGGTCATTGTTTGCGAGATATTTCTCGGCACGAAGACCGGAATAGATCAGAAGGTCAGGCTTCGTTCCGAAGGCCTCCTCTATATTTTTCGAATTGTAAGCACCGTCATATCCGCCAGCGGCGTAGATGTTGCTTCCTACAAATCCAGTATACCCAACCAGTGCTTTTTTCATTTTTTCCGCCTTACTTGGAGTATTTTTCTATACTCTCAACGTTGTAGTGTTTGCGCTTGAAGACCATATCGACGATGATCTGAAGATACTTGACGATGATGGTAAGTATTCCGAACAATCCCAGGAATGCGACTGACAGGAACAACAGCGTCGTTGTCCAACCTTCGATAGGGTTTCCTACGAAGAATACGACCATCGTGTAGATGACCATGAAAAGTGACAGGATTATCATGAGTGTCGTCATGCCCAGAGAGAACCTGAATCCCACTTCGGTAAAGAGGATGAGCGAATCGATGGCAAGTCCGGCTCTGAAACCTCTCTCTTTCTTATCTACCTTAAGCTTTGCCACAGGCTTAACATCGTACTTGATGTTGTCGGTCTTAAGTCCGCTTCCCACATAAGCTGCCTTACGGTAAGGGATGGTCTTGTTCATGGAATTGATCCTGTTGATGACGCGTCTGCTCAAGATCCTGAAGCTCTCAGTGGTGAGCTTATAGGACACATCAGAGAATCTGTCGAAGACATGGTAGAACATCCTTGACGTGAACTTCTCTTTTCTGTTCGGCGACGCGCTCACGATATCGTAACCTGTAAGCGAGTGCTCATAGATCTTCATGATCATGCTCTCGTCAAAATCAGCATATGTATTATCAAACTCGAAAACGAAATCTCCGATGGCTATATCCATACCCGCATCCATCGCGAGCTCAAGGCCGTGGAAACTGCTCATGTTTACGACCGAGATACATGTGGTTGTCGTATTCTCGCTGATCTTCTTTATGATCGAGATACTGCCGTCGGTCGATCCGTCATTTACGCAGATTATCTCGGAATGCTCGAAGTTGGTCTCAAGGACTCTTACTATCATTCCCAGAAAATCCGGAAGCCTTGCTTCAGCGTTATGCACATACACGATGGCAGACACAAAATTCTTCTCTTTATTACTCATCGTCCAACACCTCGTTCAGATCATAGACTGTATTGATCTTTCCCGACAAAACTCCGACAAACGTAGGGTTCTTGGAATAGACTCTGATGACCGTAGGTCTGGAGTCATCGATCTCGGAACTCATAAGTATCGGCTTCATCGAGAAAAGGGAATGATCGTAATTGAATTCATACTCGTCGAGCATGTATTTTCGAGCAAGATTAGCCATATAAGGCCATGCCGTATCAGGCTTGGCAGGGCAGTCGTTGCAGTTACCGAGCCTTTTCGGAGAGCAGTGACCGTTGCTCTTCTCAGGGCAGGTAAAACCTCCGATCTCATCAAAACTCGTCGTATGAGGAGTAAACGTAACCGACGTAAGCGAGTGATATCCCGTCTTACCGAAAGGCATGATGGAGAAGAACGGACCGTCCATGACCGTAAATCCGATATCCTTCAGCTTGTCGTTGACGTTACACAAAATGATCTCGCACAGCTCGTACTTGATCTTAAACCTGTCGAAGCCCGCGATGTCTAAGATCTGGTTGGCACCTGCGTAAGTCGCATTCAGCACATACCCGGTCTCATAACTCTCGCCTGCTTCCGTGGTGATCCTGTAGACCTCACCGTCGCGGTCGATCTTGTCGATCTTGGAACCGAACTTGATCTCGAAGTTGTTCTCATACTTCTTAAGCTGCTCGAAAAGGTAATCCTTAAGTATCATGGCGTCATATGTGCACTCCCTGGTCCTGAAGACACCGTCGCACATGCCGCTCTTAAAATAGTTATCTGCACAAAGCTCTTCGCACGGAATATCCGCAGCCCTGCAGAAGTTCTTGAACTGTGTTCCGTCAGACCATGAATATCTGGCAGACGTAGCGTAGAGCTGATCGAATTCGTTGTTTATGCAAAAAGCGTAATCCTTGTTGAATTTCTCATAGTAACTCGCCGTCTTAAGTGCGGTCGAGATGGATCTCGGGTAATGATAACCCTGGTGGACTCTGGCCTGATTGATGAAAGTAGCTCTCTTAAATGCCGCATCATCGCACTCCAGGACCAGCACATGCTGTCCCTTGCTGCAACAATAAAGTGCGGAATAAAGGCCGTATAGACCTGCACCGATTATGATCTTATCGTACTTTGTTAACATTGACTCCCCCGCAGGGAACAAGTTAAACCCTGCCTGTCAATTATAACCGATTTGACCGTCGTTTTAAATAATTAAATAATTATGCGCGTGAATATAAATATTTTTACTTCACAAAGTCGACATGGTCGCCCCTGCTTTGAACGATCCTGTAACCTGTCCTCTGAACACGGCCTGCAAGGCACTTGATGCACTCAGCAGCCTCGTCTCCCGTACAGATCTTATTGTCGTACAAAAGGTACTTTTTACGGACACCTGAAGGAGACAGATTAGGCATAAGGACATTGGCACCTGCCAATATTCCCTTCTCTCTTCCCATAGGATCAACTGTTCCGAGAGCCGTCGTAGCAGGAAGAAGGACGGTCGGAAGCATAAGTCTTATAACGGAAAGGATCCTTACTGTCATCTCAGTCGTTCCCTGCTTCTCATCCTTAAACGGAGTGTCATGGTGAGGGATAAACGGACCCGTTCCGAGCATCTCCGGCTTAAACTCCTGAATGAATCTTAAGTCCTTAATAAGATCATCCGTCGTCTGATACGGCGAACCGATCATCATGCCGCAGCCGACCTGATAGCCGATATCTCTAAGGTCTTTCAGGCATCTCATCCTGTTATCGAAGCTCATATTCTCAGGGTGGAGCTTCTCATAGTGTTCCTTGGAAGCCGTCTCATGACGGAGCAGATATCTGTCAGCGCCTGCATCATGGAGCATCTGATAGCTCTCCTTGCTCCTCTCGCCGATGGACAGGGTAACTGCACAGTCAGGGTGTCTTTCCTTGATACCCTTCACGATACGCACGAGAACCTCATCCGTATAAAACGGATCTTCACCGCCCTGAAGGACCAGCGTCCTGAATCCCAGATCGTAACCTTCATCAGCGCATTCCAATATCTCGTCTTCGGTCAGGCGGTATCTCTCGGCATTGGTGTTACCCGCTCTGATGCCGCAGTAAAGACAATTATTCTTGCAGTAATTGGTAAATTCAACGAGACCTCTAAGGTAAACATCCTTGCCGTAATGCTTCTCTCTTACCGCTCTCGCTCTCTCGTTAAGGTATGAATTGAACTCAGGATCTTCGTAGGTCAAAACAGCCTTAAACTCACTGTCTTCAAGGTTTCCTGTCTGTTCCAGTTTATCAACGAGTGCTTTCATCTCTTCTGTCATATCTTCATGCCTTTTCTCTTTTTCTCGCTAGAATATATTACATCACAGGCGAAAGCACAATAGATATTTTTCCGTAATCAATCTTCTCCCAACGGATCGGTAGTATAGTAACGGAACAACAACTGAGGTTCCTCAACATCAGTAAAGTCGTACACGTATGTTACTTCCGGATAGTAGGAGTAGAAATAAACATTTCCGTCAGCGATACATATGTAATAGTTGTCAACATATCCCTCGGTATCGATCTTTATGATCTCGTCTGCTGCCACATCATAGATCTGGACAACTCCTACATCAGAATAGACCATGTATTCTTTTCCGCTTACAAGATCTGTTCTTGTATCCCAATACTCGTATGACGGAAATACTCTTCCGTTAGATACCACTGTTCCGTCTGCCGTACTCGCTGCTATGAATTCATCGCCGATAACAACAGTATATGCATTCGGAACATTCTCCATTAAGACATCCCCCGTGAACGGATCAATGATGTTCCCGTTATCAAGAACATATACCAGACCCAATCCGCCTCGGCCTCCATCTTCCCAATAATTCGGATAGATCTGCTGAGTAGATTCATAAACTCCGATCTCATTGAAATCCGCATCGAATAATGTCCACTTGTTCGAATCTGTATTGATGATCATGTATTCATCAAATGTTACAAAATTCAGGTAGTCGGTTTTTGGAAATTTCTGTATTTCATTTCCCTCGGAATCCAATCCGAAATAGTATCCGTCCTTATAGAAGATAGGAAGACGTGATCCGTATGCGATATCCATGTAGCTGTCACTGATCTGATTTCCTTCTTTGTCCGTCAGGTAACGATCTCCGTATTCGCCGCCGATACCCAGATCCGGATTAAAATAGTCTGCCGAAGATCTGAGTTTTCCGGTATCAAGATCTATCTCGTAAGTATATCCCCATAACTCAGCCACGACATGGGATTTATCCAAGACCCTTATGATGTAGAAATCTTCCAGACCAACATCATATCCGCCCTCTTGGGCATATTCGACATAATCCATAAGATTCTGATCATTGGCGCTTTCGAAATCAGGTTCTACGGTCTTCTCAAAATAGATACTCAGATCTTCATTGAAAACGGTTAACTTGTTTCCGGTGTATGCGTAATAATATTTCTGCTCATACAATTGGCGGAACTCGTCGTACTTAGTTCCTGTGAACATGGTTCCGTCAGCTTTGATGGCTCCGTACTTCATATCCTCTCCGGATCCCGTAGCAACGATCACCAGTTTACCGTATGCCATGGATGCTTCTGAGAAGATAGGATCGCATATGATCCTTCCCTGACTATCCACAAGGCCATAAGACTCGTAAGCATGCTGAGTATAATCTTCATACTCGGCTTCGCTGACTGTAGCATAGGTTGCCTTGAACGGCATCACCATACCGTAATCATTCGACGGAGTAAATTTGCCTATATAATCCTCAGTCTTTCGCTCGAAAACATTCTCCTTGATCTCCGCCTTCTGATAATTGTCCCAGTTGACGACAATCGGAGCTTCTGCGTCCGTGTAAAGATTGGATTCTATGGTTACGATCCTCGGTTCCGTATCCTCAGTATCCTCTGTATCTTCTGTTATCTCAGATTCAGTATCTTCGATCTCTTCTGCTGTCTTTTCTTTTGCACGGACTTTGATCTCGTTCTTTTTCGATGACTGGCAAGAAGAAAGAATGAGTGATGAAAGAAGTAAAAGCGATGTGAACTTCAGGTATTTTCTCTTCATAGATTATTCTCCTCTTGCAGGAACGTAACCCTCCATCTCGGTGAGTTTCTGGCCGTCAGAACTCAAGATCCAATCGAAGAGTTTTCTCTCCGGTGAACCTTCCGCAGCGTTGGCGTCGATAACAACGAAATACGGATTAATGAACGGATATTCGCCGCTCATAATGGTCTCGTTATTCGGCTCAACATCATTGACCTTAAGGATCTTAAGACCGGATGCCATACCCATGCTGGTCGCATAGTAGTAAGGTGTGTATCCGAGTGCCTGTGCAGAGTTATCGAAGCCCTGAACGACCTCGATAAGTTCGCCCATATCAGCAGGCATCATATCGGTATCAACCTCCATCATTTCCTCGCCCTGCATGACCAGATTATCCATCATGACCTGGGAACCTGAACTGTGGTTTCTCTGAACCGCTATGATAGGCTCGTCGTTACCTCCGACTTCCTTCCAGTTTGTGATCTTGCCTGTATAGATGTCAACGATCTGCTCATGTGTGAGAGAGTCGACAGGATTATCAACGTTACATACGAATACCAGTGCTTCAAGAGCAAACGGCTCCATCTCATAATCGAAGTTCTTATCTTCCATTGACTGGAATACTTCTTCACTAGGCTGGGCTACGATAAGAATGTCTGCTTCTCCGCTCATCAGGTATTCGAAGGACTTGGATGTCTTATGAAATTCCATCGACTCATCAGCTTCTTCTCTGTCCATTCCCAAGAGCAAACTCTTGATAGCAGACGCCATCGGTTTTGTGGAAGTAGAACCGTCGATCGTCGGGAAGTTATTTATGGTAAATTCAAATGTATTATCTACAATGACAAACGATGTCTCAGGCGGAGCTTTTGTTGTCTCCGTTGGCTTTTCAGCATCGGTCTCATCCGGCTCGGTTACTTCCTCTTCTTCCGTATCCTCGATCTCGGTATCATCATCTTTTGCAGGTTTTTTCTCCTTTACGTCACAGCCTGCTGATGCGAGCATGACCAAAGCCAAAGATGCTGCCAAAAATTTCTTTTGAAACTTCATATTACTTCCTCCGTTTGTTTACTTAAAGACACTTAAGTCTCCCTAATTATATATCGTCCGTTAATGGTTTTGCATTACATTTAAATCTCAATCTACGAACGGATCTATGCTCTGATATTGGAAAACTATTATCGGGTTGTCAGGATCAGAGATATCATACAAAGTCGTAACTCCGTCGTAGTACGAAACAAGATTATCATTTAAGATATCAACATAACTTACTGAGAATTCTCCATCAATGGAATACTCAATATCTTTGCTGGCATTATAGATCTCCAGATGATCATCTTCGGCAACCAGCACATAAAGATCACCGAGTACCATATCTGCTTTCAATTCCGTATTTCCGGTGTGAGGAAAAGTTTTACCGTTAGACAGATAATATGTGTGCCAATCCGTAGCTGCCATGATACCGTCATCCATATAGACATTTCTCGCATCGGGTACATCCTCGATAATGACTTCTCCCGTAAACGGATCAATGATATCACCGTCATCCATAACGTACGGGTCATCTATCTCAGCATATTTAACTCCCCAATGGACAATACGGAGACAACGGTCTGATCTAAAAGAACCATATGAATTGAAATCATAATCATACAAAGTGGCCTCACCTTCATCTGAAACCACAACAAAGTAATCCTTGAAATGTGTAAAGTACATTATATCTAATTTACCCAGTTCCTTAATAACTGCGCCCTGAGAATTTAATCCATAGCCGTTATGCTCCTCATCGAAAAAGATAGGCACATCTGTCATAATCAGCAAACCACAGTAATAGTCACTCAATCGGTTACCGTTAAGGTCGCACAGATAGACGCCATTATCGTCATTCCAGATTCCAATATTGGGATCTCGGAATAATCCTGAATAGTCTACCGACAGATCACCGGTGTTAATGTCAAGTCGTAAGACATCAGTATAATCATCCAGCTGAACAAAAAGTCTTACGTGATCATCATCTAACTGACCATGTATACTTATGTCATTAATACTTACATCAGCCAGTTCAGGTGAATATGCTGCCAATTTAGACATATCCAGATTAATATGAACCGATGAGACGATATCAAGGTCGTCGTTATAAACATCCATACATTCTTCATTCCAGGCATATAGCACTCCGGTTGCATAGATGATATTTCTATACTTTAAACCTGTGTATTTTGATCCGGAAGCATTGATCAATCCGTACATATATTCACCCTGCACGCTTTTTACAACTTCATAACACGAAAAGCCTTCTACTTCCCACGCTACAGCAAAAACCGAATCACATATAATCCTGCCGTTCTCATCAAAAAAACCGTAAGAATATTCCCCGTTATTGTACACATAATCCGTCAAATGGCCATCTTCAGCATAGTACCGACTGTCTCTGGTTCCAATATAAGGAAATATCGTGCCATAGTCATCTGACGGTATGAAATCCGAGATATAGTCCTCGGATAATCTGGTACATATATTCGTATCATAATCGGCTGGCTGATAGTTGCTCCAATCAACCTTGACAGGCGACTCTTCCGAATCGTACATAGCAGACTCGAGCACTAAGACATTTCGGGATTCCCCGGTCTCTTCAGTGGTAGTTTCTTCAGGTGTGGACTTGGTGATCTCTTCCGTCTCATCTCTTCTCGAGCGGGACTTCTTTTTCTCTTTCGTGGAAGTACATGAAGGCACAACAAAACTGATAACAAGGATCACAGATATGAGCGTCATGATCTTTCCGGAAAGTTTCATAACTCTACCCCTTAAACTTTCATATTGTCCTTTCCACTCCTCCTATATTATACATGCTGTCTATTTCGAAAAAAATAACCTGCTTCAAAAGAAACAGGTTATCGGATGATCGTTTTCGAAAATCAGCAAGGAAGGATCCTTGATTCAATGCATTTTTGTTCGAACTCGGGGCTTCTTGTAAAGCCATAGACGACTTCCTTTCTGCTCGCGCCCTTGTCCAGGATATCGACCCAGAACTTAAGACCGTCAGTGTCAGCTTCGCGGTCCATGAAGGTCAGGTAGAGCCTGTTAACGAATTCCTCGTTGCTGAAGTTGTAACCTTCCATCTCAGGGCTTAAAAAGAACTCGCCACCGACCTTCTCACCGGTGACATCAAAATTGGCAAGAAGCTTTGCCCAGTACTCGCGTCCTTCAGGATCAAAATCTCTTCCGAAAGCAGTCGTGTACATTCTCTCGACAAATGAATAAGTCTTGTCAGTCGGAGTGATGGTCACCTTGCTCTTGATGTCGCAGCCGGAACGGATGCCAAACACCGCACAGATGTCGCTCCACTCCTGGGAATTAATAAAACAGCGTGCAACTGTTTCTCTTGAAGCATCGCCTGACTTGAGAAGATCTTTCCAGTATTTGAAACCGGCAGTATCAGCCTTTCTGTCGAAGAAAGTAGCGTACATGATATTGAGAAATTCATCATCGGAAACACCTCTTCCCTTGAATTCGGTACTTAATACGAAATCAAGTCCGACCTGTGCACCTGTTGCCTTGAAAGAATAGAGCTGATCATACCAGAAATCAGCGCCGTCTTTCTCTGCTTCACGACCCAGAACCTCCGTATAAAGTCTTTCTACAAAAGCTCTGATCTGATCTTTGGGATCCGCAGAAACAGAAGGTGAATTTGTCGGCTTGGAAGTTGGTGTCGACGGAACAGAAGTCGGCTTACCTGTCGGAGCTGAAGTAGGCTTTTGGGTTGGCTTACTCGTAGGATCATTTGTAGGTTTGGATGTAGGCTTTGAAGTCGGGGTATCCGTAGGGATCTCTATACTTGTACTTGCCTGATATCCGTAGTTTGAGATATCAGTTGTAGTCTTGATCTCAACCTTTCTGTTAGGCTCATCAACGATAACGTCATCAAGACTTATCTGAACGTTGGTACCCGGAAGTTTATTAGCGTTGTTACTCGCATTGTCAGTAATGTCATTCTTGTCGTAATAGCTGTAGCTGTTACGAGGATTCTTGTCACTGATCAAGATGTTGTTCTTGATCACATTATCAGTTGCAACCTTAACAACAAGACAATGTTGCTCACCGCTGTTGATGATGGTATTATTCGTTATCTTATTACCCTTAGCGATACCGTTCGATTCAGAACTTCCGCCGATCGCAAGACCGACATACTGATCGTTATAGATGAGAAGATTGTTCTGAGCGATAACACCTTCTGCTGTCCATCCGTGATTCTCGCTGGCGATCTCAAGACCTATGTCACAACCGGTTACATAGTTATCGTGAATATAGATATCTTTACCGCCATCAACGTAGATTCCGTCAGCACCTGAATGAGGCTTTCCGTTAGAATCAAAGTATCCCGGATTTTTAAAGATGAGAGACGAGATATTCTTTACGTAGTTACCGTAAACTTCACCGTTACGAACACGGTTATCTGCATACGATGTATCACCGTAACCGCCTGCGCAGTCGATACCGATATTATCGTTATCGTGGATGTAGTTATTGGACAAAGTAAAGAATTCGGTGTTGTTATTAAGAACTACACTCTCGCTTCTTCCCGTTGTTAAATTGTAGACTTCACATCCGTCTATGGTGATGTTGGAAGTCTTGTTATCCTTATCACCCTTGATGCTTATTCCGTGACCGTTGAAATGATCCTTATCCGAGAAATTCGTGTAGTTATAGATACAACCGAGATCATGTATCTTACAGTTTAAGATATAGACATTGTTTGAACCCGGTTTGATCCTTATACCGCCACAGCTCTCGGAAGTTGAAGGCGCACGAAGATAAAGTCCCGAGAAATCGAGATTCTCGATAACGATATCGGAACCTTTTATCTCCAGGAGATCTCCCTTTGTCATCTGTTCTGTTCCGCAGATCTTGGCATTGCCTTCACCCTTCAAAGTAATGCCTTTTTTCTTGTTGATCTTGAGCTGCTCGTTGTAGCCGTCCGACTTTTCTTTGATGATGATCGTCGTGCCTTCTTTTGCTGCATCGATAGCTGACTGGATCGTCTGATATTTGTCAGACGGAACAGTAATTGTGTAAGTTGAATTTGCGGGTTTTACACCCTGATTTCCGTACGTTATACCGTCAAGAACAATCTCTTGTTCTATCGGTACCGGAACATCCGCATGAACTGTACCCCCATACACGCCCGTAAGTGCTCCCAGTGTAAGAAACACAGCGACCAGTTTCTTAAATCTTTGGTTTATCACTTTTGCCTCCTAAGTTAATGAGTTTGCGTTAACCTTATAGCATAAGCAAATCTTATCGTCAAAAAGTCTCATAGATAATTGACAAACACCGTGAAAACAACCTCAAAAAAAGTCCCCGAAGGGACTTTTGTTTTGTAAGCACATATTCACATCAGGGAGCTGAAAAATCTTCCCTGATGACCATAAAGCGCATATATGGCATTATTTAAAAGGTTTTCATATCCGTCATTCGGAAGCGGAAGGTTGGAACAATCCAGACTGGGAATATCCTTTAAGTAACAATATGGAGCATCATTATTTTTATTTTTGAAGCCATCCGCCAAATCCTCGATCTCTTCGGCATATTTAATCGATGCCTTGATAAATTCATCGACAGAAACAGCGAAAGACGAGCACTCAGGGGAATATTCACCGACCGCTCTGATATTCATGCTCCCCAATTCACTACACAGAGAGAGGGCTTCTTTCATTTTATCGATCAGTGATGAAAAAGATATCTTTTTAAGGGTCTCGACCACTCTGTCAATGGCAGCTGCTTTTGTGTCATATCCCGTAACAATATTGTAAGAACCACTACTGTCATAGCTGAAAACATCTTTAAATCCCGTGCCTTCGCTTTCAACTATTTTTTTGTAATCGTCATTTTTCAATCTGTTTAATTCGCTATCTTCTTCGCTATAGCCGTTTTTCTCGATATACTCCATTGATGCTTTCGCTCTTTGCCTGAAATCGGAATAATCCATATCCAGAAAACTGTTGAGTTTGAAAATAGCTTGATATAATTTATCGTAATATGCCTTATCGAACCCTGCTCTTTTAAATCTGGTCTTGCATTGGAGTATATCAAATCCATTTTTGGCAGTATCATTGAGTATAAATACCGTAACAAGTTTACTGACTTTGTTCAAAGCCGGCTGCATGTATTTCAGTCCGCTCCAGTACTTGCAAGCCGTCATATATTTTCTCTTCTGATCATCCGGTAATCTGTTCACGGTTTCAGGCAGTTTGAAGGTAGATGACAGATCAGCGGGAAATTCATTTTCGTTTTCGGAAAGAAATAAAGACAGCCATCCTGTTTCATACAAAAACTCAAACAGGTTCAACAGATTTTCGTACATTTCATCGTATGAGGTCTCACCATTCATAATGTCTGACATCGCCAAGGTTACACCTTCAACTGTCAAACGGATCCTCTTAACCTCATCTTCAATAACCTGGGGATCCAGATTCTGCCACTTAGATCCGTTTATAACATCTTCGCGGGTCTTCTCCGGGTCCAGTATATTTTGTATATTCTTTTCTTTTTCATCAAATTCACCCATATGTGGTACTCCTTTACAATTGATCGGTATCAGAATCTGACATCATATTCACGGATAAACCATCGTCCGCCGTTAGTTCTCTGAAGAGTCCTCTTGTTTGGACTTCCGAGCTGCTTGCCGTGTATATCGTAAGCAACCGTCGTAACATAAGCATATTCGACCTTATCTCCGTAATGCGAGGCGATCTTCTCCTGCTGTTCTTTTGTCATGAAGTAGGAATTGAGATCGTTGGTATCATCGTAGCCCTTGACTACGGCTATCTCTGTCTTATCCGGCTGGACCTGCGCATAGACGTATTCGCCGTGGAAACGTTCCTGATGAAGATCCCAATGATATCTCAGATTTTCTTTTGCAAAATCTGATTTCTTCAGTTCGGGATCGATACAGTCAAGATAGAGGTCGTAATTCTTCTCCTTGATCGCCTGCTGAAATATCTCTACAAGTCTTTCAGGCGTCACATCGTCAGGGACAGACTTAACCGTATACCAACTGTCCTTTCTGGCAGCTACCTCATCCTCACCGACGAAATAACCGCTGTTTTCATTTTCGGCAGAATAAAGACCGACTACATGTCCCGGAACATAAAGTGCGATCGGTTCTACTACCGCACCGAAGACCACTCCGCCGACTTTGTTCTCTCCTGCTTCCGGCACTTCCATGGTCATTCCGGTTATCTCACCTATTACGGTCCACTCGGATACTTCCTGCATGGTGCTGTCAACCTGTCTTCTATACCTCTTAACGGCTTCGTAAGGACCAAGCCACTTTCTGGAACTGATCTTTACAAAGTACATGCCTGAAGATCTTTTACCGACGTATATGTATTCTCCGGTAACACCCCTGAACTGATTTGCGGGATATTTCACTTCATCCAGGATCACATACTTGCCCTTAAATTCCTTCAAAGGAGTATCAACATCAGGCGCCGGATACAGTTTCTCGAGTGTGTTGTCTTTATGTTGACTTACCAGATCATTCCAGGCCTGCTCACTCTTTTGACTGAACTCCTTGACAAATTCTTCCTCATTCTTCAGGTACGCGATCATGTCATCAGTGATATCGACAAAGTTGCCGGCAGCACCTTCAAGACATTTGCTCGCCCTTTGGAACAGATCCTTCACGCGCGGATCGTTCGGAGCAAATTCGTTAAGGATCTTGATACGAGATAACGCGTCTTCTCTCGAACGGAAGATCGGGGTTCCTCCCTGCGCTCTTTTTACCTCGTTTTCATATTCCTTGAGATACATTTCTGCCTGTTGGATTCTCATGGTTAGGTTGTTTTCATCAACCGTAAAAGTCGTGGCGTCTACCATGCCTTTGATATCTCCTTTCCGAAGAGTACTCTATCCCCGTAAGATCAAAAAAAGGGATAGATACTGCCTGATGTGTTGTCATTGTCATAATTTTGACACTTCCCAAGAAAATGATAACATCTTTGTTTTTGGAAAGGAACATATCTGTACAAGAATTTTTGATTTTCGAGAACACCGGTGAGGCTCGATAATTGCGCCTGTGACAAAAAACGTTTTCCCTTGTGACAAAAACACAAGAAAACAGCGTTATTGCACAAGGTTGTGCAAAAAGAACGTTTTGCCTGTGTTTTTTGCACAAAAAAACACATGAAATTGCACAGGGACAGGTCAGAACAGGTCGAGGGAGCTGTCCAGGTATATCTCTTCTCTGACCTTAAGCTGAAATTCAGGTTTTGTCATATAGTAAAGAAGAAATTCCAATACGATCGCACTACCGAGGCTTCTTCCTTCGATCTTGAAATTGCTGAAACCTGAAGGCAGATATTTGTTTTGAATATCATCGATTCCGATAAAGCCCGGATTATTCATCGCATCAGAAAAACGATAGCCTTTTGATGCGCTTGGAGATACACAGATATGATCTTCCACATCTTCGCCGAGGCTTTTACGGGAGACGTTTTCGTAGCAGTTCTTGCGGTCGCAACAGTCAAACCAACAGCATTCGTTGCACAGAAATTCCACTTTGTTTTTCTGAGATGTTGATAAGGAATCAAGCTTATCGAAATCCTTGTTGAGCCTAAAATCAGGAACGACAAAACGATAATCTTCGCGGTCTAATTCTTTTTTGCATTCATCGAAATCAGTGAGGACTTTTGTCGTTGAAGACACAAAGTAGAAGTAAGGATAGTTTTGTTTTATGTAGTCCAAAAGGATGTCGGAATAAATGATGATCCCGTTTTGAACTGAGCCGTTTTTTTCGAAAAGAGAACATAAGAAATTACATGTTCTGTCGGAAAGATGTTCCTTGGTCAAAAGCGAATTACTGAATGTGAGCCTGGCGGATATTTGGTACTCCTTCATGAGCTCAGCAACGTTCTCGGGAGACTCGTCACCGAAGCCGACGCGGCCGCCGCCCCAGAGACAGTCCTTGGGAGCGCCGTAGACGGAACCGATCTCACACCAGTCGTAGAAGTATTCTCTGTGTTCTCTGAAAAGTTTCAGGAAGACCTTGTACAGGTCATAAAATTCGAACAGACCGGGAAGATGATAGTATGCTTTCAAACTGATGACCTCCCGATGTTTTTTATTATTATAGCAGACCTCCCCGGAGAAGAAATTTATCGAAAAACGATAAATTTTTATTGCAAAACAAGTTTTTGCGGTGTATTATTAACTCAAACAAAGAGAGGAGGAACTGATATGACCAGAGACGAGAGCCTTGAATTGGTAACGAAACTTTATGTCGAATACAGTTTGATCGAGAATTATCAGGAGAAGATCAGGAGCAACGAAGCAAAGATCGATGAGATCGACAAGATGACAGCTAAACATTATTCTTCTCTGACTTATTTCACTCCTGCTTTCAAGGCTTCGGTTATTGTTGCAGTTGCGATGCTCCTTCCTGCCTATTTATTTTATGGAATAGCCAGATTCCTTGCACAATTTAACAGAACTAATGATGACAAAGAAGCTGTTATTATCATATTGGCAGCCTATATAATCGTTATCGGTCTGATACATCTGATCGGCGGTTTCTCGGCGAGAAGTAAGAGCAGATACATGAACATGCTCGAGAGAGAAAACGTCAATGCCGAGAAGAGAAAAGCGGAGAGAATAAAAGAAGAGAACACCGAGCTTAAGACTACTCTCGATACGGCAAAAGAAGATGTCAGCAAATACGAAGATCTTGTTCCGCTTGAACTGAGAAACAGCAAGAAAATGATGGAAGCAAAAAGACGCCTTCTCTCAGGAGAAGACGCCGATCTTGCTGATGTATTAAGCTCATTGTGCTAGCGCTTATTTGTAGTAGTACACCTCGTTAATGGATACGTTGAAGTACCCGGATTCGAATTCATGATTCACGACTTTCGTATTGTATTCGTAGAGAACGAAGTGATCACCTTCGATCTTAACTATATACTTTCCTGCAAACTTATTGTCTACGGATCTGTACATATCTGCAGGAGCCCATTTCTCAAGACCAAACGTGCTTCCAATATCTATGAGATGAATGTCTTTTCCGTCGTAGGCATATACAAAAGCTGACGAATCTCCGATGCCGCCGTTACCGGATGAATCCATACCGACAACCAGCTTACTTGACTTAAGGATTATAAACTGTCTTAAACAAACACCACCAAAGATAAGAACCGGGATAAGAGCAAGAACAACTGCCGCGATGACTATGTCTTTTGAACCCTTACGCTCTTTATGCTTTACGATCTTAACGATATTGACGATCAATGCCGCCAGATCAATTGCTGCGAACGGTATCGCTGCCATGTAGTAGAAAACTATCGCCAGCGGATAATGTACTCTCAGCCAGTCAGAGATCAGCATCATCATGAAACAGAAAAACGGAAAGTAAAGTCCGAGTGCCAAGAGCGCTTTTGCCGTCGTAGAAGATTTATTTATGATCGAATAAACCAGCAACGGTATACTAGCGAATCCAATTATCCACAAAAGGATCATCATAGTTGTTGAGATAAGCATAATACCCTCCCCTATGTAACTATTCACCCAATGCTGATTATATCACACCCGCTTATCCGATATCATTCAGAATGTAATTTACGACTCCATCTTCCTCGTTGCTTCCGATGACCACGTCCGAGACATTTTTTACTTCGTCCATCGCATTGGAAACAGCGCATGCAACATCCGCGATCTCGAACATCGGAAGGTCATTCAGCGAGTCTCCGAACACCACTACTTTGTCGCATCCGAGTCTTTCCTTGAGCTTCAGTACTGCCTTTGCCTTCGTGGCATTTTTCGGGCAGATCTCGAGCCAGTATTCATCCCTATAGGCATCCTTCTGGAAGATATACTCCCAGCGGTCCGATGTCTTTATGCTGTCGTGGTATGGCGTAAGTTCTTCCTTACTTGCGATGAGAGTTATATACGAGATATCTCCCTCCCACATCTCATCCGTTGTTTGGACCATTCTCATCCTCTTGTCGCCCTTCGACTTATAGTAGTCGATATAGCCCTGTGTCTCAGGACATTTCGGTCCTTCCTTAAAGACCTTGTACATCATTCCGTCAATATAAACTGACGTAAAGCCGCACTTGTCGATCTTCGGAAGAAGGTCTTTAAGCTCTCTTATATTTTCCTCATTAAAAAACGCGGTCTCGATCTCCCTGCCTTCGATCTGATCCGCGAATGTCGTTCCGGTTCTCGTGATTACCGGTACCCTGAACTTGATGTCCTTTGTAATGTCGTATGCGCTCTTGAATGATCTCGCCGTCGCGTAGGTTATCTTGACCCCTTCGTCGATCAACCTGTTCATCTCCCTTATGGTGTAGTCCGAGACCGTCAGGTCATCTCTCATAAGGGTCTTGTCGAGATCTGTTACATAAAGTGTGTCCGCCATGTTTTTCCTCCTCATACCTCTCGAAAACATTTGCTTCAATCTGCCCTTCCATTATATCCTTTTATTTCGAGAATAGAGTTATAATAGTGACATCTTAAAAAAGATTAAGGAGTAGATACAAATGGCAAACAAATTCAGAATCAAATGTCCGTCATGCGGAAAAGTGATCGACATCGAATCAAACACAACGTGTTCCTGCGGATCTCCGCTGGTCCTTCCTGAAGACGGAATGATCGAGATGTACCGCGTAGGTAATGTATTCGGAGCAGCAGTAGGATTCGGAATCTATCTAAATGATATCCCGATGGGCCACCTCGGTAACACGGAACTTGTCAGAGTCCCTGTACCATACGGCCACTATAAAGTTCACATGACTCAGGGCATGAGCAGAAAATGCGTAGATCAGGAATTTGACGTTACACCTCAAAACAGGATCGTTTATCTCAAGGCACACGTAAACCTGGGAATCTTCACCAACACAGTCGTCATCGAACGAAGCACCGCTGACCAGATGCCGAAGAACTGATAAATCAACGTGTATAAGATCGGAGAAATCTCAAAACTTACCGGCGTTAAGGAAGGGACCATAAGGTTCTATGAAAAGTGCGGTTTTCTGGAGGAAGTCAAACGACTTCCTAACGGTTACCGCACCTATAACGACCATCATGTTTTTCAGGTCCGGCTCTGCGATATCGTTTTCGACAGCTTCGTAAACAGCCGTATCCGCAAGAGCAGCATAAAGCTGATAGAGACCGCCAGGGTCTGGGACGGCGGATCGTTCGAAGAAGCTTTGAACGAATATAAGGCCCTGATCAAAAAGGATATCAGGCGAACTGAGAAAGCTATCAATATCGCTTTGGAATGGAACATCAATAAGGCGGACGACGGTAAGATCTATACCAAAAAGCAGGCAGCCGAACTTGTGGGAACGACACCCGAAGCGATCCGCAACTGGGAACGTAACGGGCTAATCCCACAGTCGGAAGCCTATAAGAAAAGATATTATTCGGGCGAAGTCTTGGAGAGGTTGTACGTTATAAGACTTCTTCTTGATACGGGCTATAGCATCATGGCGATCCTTAAGTTCTTCAGGTTCATGGACGAGGGCAAAAAGAAGGCCGCCGGCAAAGAACTGACAGACCCTGACGGCGAAGATCTTCAGAGCAGAGCTGACTACTATCTGAAGGCACTTAACAAGGTCCTGAAGGATTCGAAGAAAATTAAAAACCTTGCATTGACACACCACCTTTTGGTCTGAGGCTATAATGAGCCCAAAAGACGAAAGGTGGTTTTATTATGAGATGTTTTAAAACGGATATCAGAGAAAGAGCGAGCATGGATCTTTATCTTCTCGACGGCGAGGATAAAAGACCATTGGTAATCGTTGTGCCGGGCGGCGGATATGTTACAGTCTGCGACGATGAAAAAACTGCTCTTCAGTATAATGCGGCAGGTTTTCATGCAGCGGTCTTAAAATACAGCGTCGCTCCTGATCTTTTCCCTGAAGGATTATATGATCTCGCGGAAGCTGTCAGCCTGGCACGTAAGAACAGTGATGACTGGAAAGTCGGAAAGGTCATCGTGTGCGGGTTTTCGGCTGGCGGTCATCTTTGTGCGAACCTGGCGACACTCTGGAACAATGAGAGTGTTTTCGAGAAGAAAGAAGATCACAGGCCTGACGGATGTATCCTGCTGTCGGCGGTATTAACGAGAAGGCTCGAGCACTGCAGGAATTTTCTGGATGCGCTGGCGGTCAAGGATGAGTATAAGAAACTTGTGGGCTGTGACGAGATGGTAAATGAGGGAACGCCGCCTGCTTTCCTGTACGGAACTTATGAAGATCAGCTGGGCAACTTCGAGAATGCGCTTTACTATGCGGAGGCGCTGGGTAGATTTAAGATCCCGTTCGAGCTTCATATCTTTCCGAAGGGTGAACACGGGGCGCCTTGGTGTGATGAGACGATATGGTCGATGGCGCCTTCGGACAAGTCCACGTTCCGTGATTACAGGATGATCGATCTGTCGATCGAATGGATCAACGAGATGTGCTAAAATACTTGATCATATGAGGTAGGAAGAAATGTCAGATAAGAAATTGGGAAGAAACCTTAAGAAGATGATAGGCTACTACAGGCCCTACATCGGAACGTTCATACTGGATATGTTCTTTGCCCTGATCGCATCCGCGATCGCGCTGGTCATTCCGCTTGTCGTAAGATACATAACTTCGGAAGTCGTGTACTTTGATCCTTCTGATGCGAAGACGAAGATAATCCGTCTCGGCATCCTTCTCGTGGTACTCGTTATCGCCCAGTTCGGAGCGAACTACTACATCACGAACGTGGGTCACGTCATGGGCGCGAAGATGGAGTATAACATGCGTTCGGAAATCTTCTCGCACTATCAGAAACTGTCCTTCTCATTCTTCGACGATCAGAAGGTCGGTCAGCTGATGAGCAGGATCACCAACGACCTTTTCGAGATAACGGAGCTTCTGCACCATGGACCTGAGAATATCGTCATCTCCTTCATCAAGATAATCGGTGCATTCGTTATCCTCTTCGGCATCAGCAAATACCTGACGGCGGTGGCTTTCATTCTCCTTCCTGTCATGTTCCTTTACGTCTTTTTCCTTAACAGAAAGATGCGTAAGGCTTTTCGAGAGAACAGAGCAAGGATCGCCGATATCAACTCCAAGATCGAGGACAACCTCTCCGGAATCAGAGTAGTAAAATCATTCGCCAACGAAGACATCGAGCGCGCGAAGTTCAAGGAAGGCAACGACGCATTCCTTAGGACCAAGAAGAACAGCTACCGTTACCTGGGTCTTTTCCAGTCCGGCATGACCGCGTTCATCCTTCTTATCAACGTGGCAGTCATCGTCACGGGCGGCGTGCTGATCTCAGAAGGCCTCGTCAAGATCCCTGACTTCATCGCGTTTCTCCTTTACATCAACACATTCACGGAACCTATAAGAGTCCTCGTTGACTTCACTGAGCAGTTCCAGAACGGCTACACCGGATTCGAGAGATTCATGGAGATCCTTAGTATCGAGCCTGACATCAAGGACCGTGAAGGTTCTGTCCCTCTCGAAAACGTCAAGGGCGACATAGTTTTCGAAGACGTCTCCTTCAGATATAAGGACGGCTCCCACAGAGTCCTCCGTCACGTAGACCTCGACATCAAGGCAGGTTCCTACATCGCCCTCGTCGGATCATCCGGCGGTGGCAAGACGACCCTGTGCAGTCTCATCCCGAGATTCTATGACGTTACCGGCGGCTCCATCAGGATCGACGGCAAGGACATCCGCGACGTGAAGGTCAAGAGTCTTCGCGACCACATCGGCATAGTCCAGCAGGATGTCTACCTTTTTGCAGGAACTGTTATCGAGAACATAAGTTACGGTAAGCCGGGATCCACCCGCGAAGAGATCATCGAGGCAGCTAAGCTCGCGAATGCCCACGACTTCATCATGGAGCTCCCGAACGGCTACGACACCGACATCGGTCAGCGCGGCATCAAGCTCTCGGGAGGTCAGAAGCAGCGCCTGTCCATCGCCCGCGTATTCCTTAAGAACCCTCCGATCCTGATCTTCGACGAGGCGACCAGTGCCCTGGATAACGAGAGTGAGAACATCGTTAAGGAATCATTGGAGAAGCTTGCCAAGAACAGGACAACCATCGTAATCGCTCACCGTCTGTCCACTGTCCGTAACGCCGAGCGCATTCTTGTCCTTACTGAAAAAGGCATCGAAGAGAGCGGCACCCACGAGGAACTCATGGCCCAAAATGGTGTCTACGCAGGCCTTTACAAGTGGAACGCTTAAAAAATAGCCAGCCCTAAGTTACCATCCGGGGTAGTTTAGCCCCTGAGTTAATATGCTATGATTTACATATCTTTATAGAATGAGGTGATACTATGAGCAATTTAAAAATGAAGCGAGTCCTTATCGCGCTCACTTTTACGATGGCAATGGCGGGAAGTTCGATGATGTTTGCCGCATGCGATTCCAAGGACACAGACGAGACCAAGTCCTCAACAACTACTACAACAACTGAGGAAGAGTCTGAAGAAGAGACAGAGGAAGAAACTGAAGCAGTCAGCATTTCCTCCGAAAGAGTTCAGGCCAAGGCAGATGAATTCAAGGATCAGGGTATCGACATCGAACAGATCGACGCTTCTTTCCTGATGGCAGATGAATCCATCTTCGTTGAGGGTTTCAGAGCGATCGATGCAGACGGAAACGAGTACGTATGTGCTCAGTTCACCGATCCTGACTTAGCTTATGATCTTTTCCATGACGTGTGGATCCCGCAGTTTGATACATATTATGTTTCCAACTCCAATCACAAGACCATGTTCGGTTTCCACGACAATCAGCTCGAAGGCACCGTCGACGGCGACGGCTTCATGGAATATACCGTGCTTGACGGAACTACCGAATCTCTTCCGCATGTCGAAGCAGAAGCAGAACCTGAGATCGTTTACGAGGATTCCGGTGTTCAGGTCTACTACGAGCAGAGCATCTATGACGGCATGACCGTTATAGACAAGAGCTACACCATTGCGAATGCCGGAGAAGGATTCGAGGCAACAAAGCTCGACTCTGACGGCAATCTCGAGACAACCTACTGCTACAAGTTCGAGAATACAGATGACGCTGTCGATTATGTTTACTCATTAGCAGAGGAGACCGGTTATGAACTCGAGGACGATGGCACCGGCACATACATCAGTCTTCTCGATGCCGATAACAATTACGAGATCGAGTTTATGGTCTGCCCTGACGGACTGTTGATCGGTTTTGGTGAATACGAATAACACACAAGATATTACCGACCATTAATGGGCTGTCTCACTTCCATGAGGCAGCCCTTATATTTTTCCTTGCAATCAAGCATTTTCCTCTGATTAGTGAAAATGTTTGATCCCCGCGAATATATGCCTCACTTTTTCACGAGAAAAAGCCGCGTACTAACCTAAACCTGATTATTCGCTAAAAGGGTTAGATTTTTTTAGGCTTGAAAAGCATTGCGTACTAACCTAATCGAAGAAAACCGGGGGTGAGGTTAGCATTATTTTCGACAAAATGAAATAAAATACTAACCCCAGACTCGATATTCAAACTTTAGGTAAGTACAGGGCGTTTTTTTCGACTCGAAAAAACTAACCAATCTGTAGTGAACCCCAAAAGTTGAACAACAACTTTGATATGTACCCAGAATCCTGGACACATAGATAATTGAATTAGTTTTAACAGATGGATGCTTTCCTGTAAACAGCAGGCGGCATCCATTTAGTTTTGAATTGAATTCTACTATTGTTGTAGTAGTCAATGTACTTGTTTATTGCTTTCTTAAAATCTTGGAACGATGCAAATGTTTTCTCATTGCCATAGAACATCTCGTTCTTAAGCCTTCCGAAGAATGTTTCCATTATGCAGTTGTCGTAGCAATTGCCTTTGCGAGACATGGATTGCACAATACCTTTTTCTTTTAGAATCTGTCTGTAAGATGCGTGCTGATATTGCCATCCCTGATCTGAATGTAAGATCAGACCTTGAGTATTGGGAAATCGTCTTAAAGCCTTTTTTAGCATGCGTTTGACTTGATCCAAGGTCGGATGCAAGGACAGGTCGTAAGCAACAATCTCGTTCGTATACATATCCAAGATAGGTGACAAATAACATTTACCCCACGGCAAATTGAATTGGGAGACATCAGTAGTCCACTTTTGCAAAGGAGCTGTTGCTGAAAAGTCTCTGTTGATTATGTTATCAGCGATCTTTCCAACCTCACCCTTATAAGAATGGTATTTTTCTTTAGGTCGATGTCCCTTTAAGGACATCTTATGCATAAGACGCTGAACTTTTTTGTGGTTGATCTTATAGCCTCTTGAAATCAGAACCTGGTGTATTCGCCGAACTCCATATCGTCCATGGTTGGTCTCGAATATTTCTCTTATCTCATCCATAATGCACTGATTCTTGGTCTTATCTACATCTATCTTGTTTGGTTCAAAATAGTAAGTTGATTTGGGCAGATCCAATACTTCTAAGAGTAAATTCAGTTTGTGTCCGGAGTCTTTGAGTTCTTTGACAAGCGCTGCTTTTTCGCCTTGAGTCGCGCTT
>CAMYXL010000006.1 GCA_947303255.1 uncultured Clostridia bacterium
TCCAACGGCTAACGGAATGCCGCATATCGGTCATATCAAGACCAGAGTAATTAAGGATTTGATCCCTAGATTCTATGCTATGAAGGGAGCAAATGTTACATTTAAGGCCGGTTGGGATACACACGGTCTTCCTGTCGAGCTCGAAGTCGAGAAGATGCTCGGTATCAACGGTAAGCCTCAGATCGAGGATTACGGTGTTGAGCCTTTTATCAAGAAGTGTAAGGAATCCGTATGGAAGTACAAGGGCGAGTGGGAGCAGATGAGTGACCGCGTAGGCTTCTGGGCTGACATGGAGCATCCTTACGTTACATATGACAATAACTACATCGAGTCCGAGTGGTGGGCTTTGAAGACGATCTGGGATAAGGACCTTCTTTATAAGGGTCATAAGATTGTTCCATACTGCCCACGTTGCGGTACGGCTCTTTCCAGCCATGAGGTTGCTCAGGGTTATAAGTGCGTAAAGGAGAATTCCGTATACGTAAGATTCAAGGTTAAAGGTCAGGAAGATACTTACCTTGCAGCATGCACCACAACTCCATGGACACTTCCTTCAAACGTTGCTCTTTGCGTAAGCCCAACAGACGAGTACGTAAAGATCAAGGTTGACGAGGACCTCGACGGAACAGCTAAGCCTGTTTACTACTACATGGCTAATGAGCTTGTAGCATCCCTTTTCGAGAAGGTTGAAGTATTGGAATCCATGAAGGGTTCTGACCTTTGCGGTATGGAATACGAGCCGCTTCTTCCTTATGCTACAGACGATCTTGCAGCAACTAAGAAGAAGAGCCACTACGTTGTATCTGACAGCTACGTAACAATGAGCGATGGTACAGGTATCGTTCATATCGCTCCTGCTTTCGGTGAAGACGACGCCAGAGTAGGTAGAGACAATGATCTTCCTTTCATCCAGCTCGTTAATGAAGACGGTACAATGCCTGAGTGCTGCGGTGAGGTTAAGGGTCTTTTCGTTAAGGATGCTGATCCTATCATCATCAAGAAACTCAACATGGAGGCTAAGCTTCTTAAGAAGATGCCTTATGAGCATGACTATCCGTTCTGCTGGAGATGTGATACACCACTCATCTACTATGCTAGATCTACATGGTTCATCGCTATGAGCACAAAGAAGGAAGAACTTCTTGCTTCCAACAGAATGGTCAACTGGTATCCGGAGACCATCAGAGACGGACGTATGGGTAACTTCCTCGAGAACGTAATCGACTGGGGTA
This sequence comes from uncultured Clostridia bacterium, assembly GCA_947303255.1. Classification (GTDB taxonomy): domain Bacteria; phylum Bacillota; class Clostridia; order Saccharofermentanales; family Saccharofermentanaceae; genus Saccharofermentans. The sequence goes on from CAMYXL010000006.1 coordinate 1,233, forward strand.
TCTCCCGTGAGAGATATTGGGGTACACCACTTCCTGTATGGGAGTGCGAGTGCGGCCACAGACACTGCATCGGTTCTATCGAAGAACTCAAGAGCATGAGTGATGATTGTCCGGATGATATCGAGCTTCATAAGCCATATATCGACAATGTTCATCTTAAGTGCCCTAAGTGCGACGGCAAGATGACCAGAGTTCCAGAGGTTATCGACTGTTGGTTCGACTCCGGTGCAATGCCATTTGCACAGTACCACTATCCATTTGAGAACAAGGAGTTCTTTGAGTCCCACTATCCGTGTGACTTCATCTCCGAGGCTTTGGACCAGACAAGAGGATGGTTCTATTCTCTTATCGCTATCAGTACTGTTCTTTTCGGAAAAGCTCCGTTTAAGAACTGTATCGTTATGGGTCTTGTTCAGGATGAGAACGGTCAGAAGATGAGTAAGCACAAGGGTAACGTAGTAAGTCCTTGGGATATCCTTAATAATCAGGGTGCTGATGCTGCTAGATGGTATTTCTACAGCGCTAACTCACCATGGCTTTCCAACAGATTCTCTGATGCTGCAGTTAATGAAGGCCAGAGAAAGTTCATGGGAACACTTTGGAACACATATGCGTTCTACGTAATGTATGCTGATATCGATAACTTCGATCCTACTAAGTACACTCTTGATACCAAGAACCTCTGCGCAATGGACAGATGGGTACTTTCCAGACTTAACACTCTCATCAAGAATGTTAACGAGGAGATGGCTGGTTACGATATCACAACAGCTGCAAGACTCATCCAGGATTTCACAGATGAGCTTTCCAACTGGTACGTAAGAAGAGGCCGTGAGAGATATTGGGGCGGCGAGATGACAAAGGATAAGGTCGATGCATTCATGACCCTTTATACGGTTCTTGATGAGTTCACAAGACTTATCGCTCCGTTCGTTCCGTTCATCTCTGAGTCTATCTATCAGAACATCGTAAGAACAGTTAATCCTGATGCACCTTTGTCGATCCACATGTGTGATTGCCCGGAGGTTAAGGAAGAACTTATCGATAAGAACCTTGAAGAGGAGATGGATCTCGTTCAGAACATCGTTGTTCTCGGCCGTGCTGCAAGAGCTCAGGCTAACATGAAGAACAGACAGCCATTGTCTGAGATCTTCGTAGTAGCTGATAAGAAACTTGACGAAGAGTATGGTCAGATCGTATGCGAAGAGCTTAACGTAAGAACCATCAAGTGCCTTGAGGATGCAGGCGAGCTCGTAGATTATAAGCTCAAGCCACAGCTCAGAACTTGCGGACGTAAGTTCGGTCCTAAGCTCAACGCTGCTAAGGAAGTAATCGCTAACCTTAACGGTAAGGAGATCGTATCTAAGGTTAAGGAAGGCCCTGTGACCATCACTGTTGACGGTGAGGACTTCGAGATGAACGAGGAAGATTTCCTTGTTGAGACTATCCAGCCTGAAGGTCTTTCCACTCAGGAAGACAAGGGCATCACGGTTTCCCTCAACATCGTTCTTACTGATGACCTTATCGAAGACGGTTTCGTTAGAGAGATGATCTCCAAGATCCAGACTCAGCGTAAGGAGACAGGTCTTGAGGTTATCGACAGAATAGTATTATCATATAGCGGTAATGCTAAGCTTGCTGAGATCATCGAGAAGAAGAAGGAGTTCATCGCTTCTGAAGTTCTCGCTGCTGAGATCAAGGAAGGCGAAGGTTCAAATATGAAGGAATGGTCCATCAACGGTGAGAAGGTATTCTTCAACGTTGAGAAGGCCTAAGAGGAAATAGTAAATGCTGTTTTATCTTATACGTGCGACTCGTGACCCGAAAGAGATTTTGTACATCCTCGTGATGTACATTCTCGCGCTGTCCGTAGCGTTTGCGTGTCATGAGTTTGCACATGCCTTTGCGGCATTGAAACTTGGTGACGATACTGCCAAACACATGGGTCGTGTAACTTTAAATCCTTTGGCACATATCGATCTGAAGGCATTGATCCCTTTGTTGCTCATGGGATTCGGTTGGGGTAAACCTGTACCGGTCGATCCTTCAAGACTTACTAAGTTAAAAAGCAGATCGTTATCTATTATCCTTGTTTCAATAGCAGGTGTAACAGCCAATTTCATATTGGCAATTATTGCCGGAATACTTTATGTTTTGGCGTATGAGCTTATCCCTCAGGACTTCCAGTTCTTACCGATGATAAACAGTTTTTTGGAAATGTGCATAACGCTCAATCTCGGACTTTTGGCATTCAACCTTCTCCCGATCCCGCCTCTTGACGGATTCAGGGTAATCTATGAGTTGCTTCCGGTAAAGTTAAGATATACGGGATTCTTCAAATGGTATGCAACATATGCTCCTATGATCCTTTTCGGATTGATCGTTATCGGAGCTATGTCCAATATATCGTTTTTCTCAGGAATTATTACTATTATCGAGTGGCCGTTCCAGAAAGTCGTATTTTGGATAATGGAACTTGTAGCCAAACTATTTTAAAGGAGAAAGCAGATGGAAGAGACTATTCATCAGAAGCCTGAATTGAAGATCAGGCATTTTGAAGGTCCTCTCGACCTGCTTTTTCATTTGATCGAAAAAAACGACATAGATATCTACGATATACCTATATCCGATATCACAAAGCAGTATATGGACCATCTCGAAAAAATGCAGCAGCTCGACATGGAGGTCGCTTCAGAGTTCCTTGTCATGGCCGCCACATTGGTCCACATAAAATCCAGGATGATGCTTCCGAACAGAAAAGCGGAAGATCAGACAGAGGAAGAAGATCCGAGAGAAGAACTCGTTATCAGTCTTTTGCGCTATAAGCGCTGTAAGTTCCTTGCAGGTGAGCTTAAGGTAAGACATGAGGACTTCCAGAATTGCTACTACAGAGTTCCAATGACAGCCAAATCCCTGGATATCGAGTTTGAGGCTCCACCTCAGGAATTCGATCCGGAACTTTTCAACGAAGCAGTTGATGTCATATGTAAGCGTAACGAGATAAGATTCGCAGATATCTCCGCCAAGATCACTCACATCCTTAAAAGAGACAAGCTCTCTGTAAGAGAGAGGATGAAGTCACTTTTCAAGTCGATCACCAAGAGAGGCAAATGCTTCTTCCACGAACTCTTTCCTAAGGGAAAAGTCGAGAAGATCGACAGGATCGTCGGTTTTCTTGCCGTACTCGAACTTTTGAGAAACAACAGTATCAAGGCAGAACAGAAGAAACCGTTTGACGTAATACTTCTTGAAGAGAAAAGAGCAGGGGAAACATAATGGACGTAAAGAAAGACTACAATGCAGAAGATCTTCCGATCGAAGGCGAGCAGACCTTGGACGGATTTTTCGAGCAGGAAAAGATGCCGAAAAAATCCAAGTCCGATAATCTCGTGGATGATTTCGAACTTCCGATCCAGGAACTTTCCAGTGCGCTTGAAGCGATCCTGTTCGTAAGCGGTGAGTCAGTTTCTCTTGCAAGACTTGAAGAGATAACAGGAATCAATAAGGAACTTATCGTTAAAGCGATGGACAAACTGATAAGTGAGTATCAGAATAATCCTTGGGGAGGTCTTTTGATCAGAAAAGCCGAGGATTCCTATATCATGTGTACTAAGCCTTCAATGAAGAAGGTTTTGGAGAGAATGTTCATGCCTAGGATGAAGGCTCCGCTTTCTCAGGCTTCCTACGAGACACTGGCTATCGTAGCTTATAACCAGCCGGTAACAAGAGCTCAGGTTGAAGCAGTTCGAGGAGTATCGAGCGACAGCATCATCTCAAGGCTCTTGGACAGGGGATGGATAGAAGAAGCAGGTTACCTGGATGCTCCGGGCAGACCAACGCTTTTTAAGACATCCGAACAGTTCCTCTTGGAGTTCGGCATAAAATCCATCGATGAATTGCCATCCATGGAGCTTATGAGCTATAAGACTATCAGAGATCTCGAGCAGTCCCTTGAGGATGCTGCGGGAGCAAATGATAACAGACAGATTTCCATTGACGGACTTCTTGAAGAAAAGAAGGCTGAGGATGAAAATGAAGGGAAGGAAGAATTCCCGGAAAGCGATTTTGACGAGAAGTAAGAAGGTCACGTTATGAGTTTGATTTTTGACGAGATTACTAACAGAATGGATTCCATGAGTAAGGGCCACAAAGCCATTGCTTCATACATCCTCGACAATTACGATAAAGCAGCTTACATGACTGCATCAAAGCTCGGTGAGGCTACCGGTGTAAGTGAGTCTACAGTAGTACGATTCACGATGGAACTTGGTTTTGACGGCTATCCTCATTTCCAGAACACTCTTAAGGAAGAACTTAAGAGCAAGCTTACTTCCGTACAGCGTCTTGATGCTACTGAGCGTTTCGCTGATGATGCCACAGCCATTAGAGATATCATGCAGGCTGATATCGATAATCTTAAGGCAACTCTTAATGAAGTATCTACCGAATCTTTTGAGCAGGCAGTAAAGACCATCCTCGGAGCAAAGAAGATATATCTCATGGGTCTTCGTTCCAGTTCTCCGCTGTCATCGTTCATGCATTTTTATATGACACTTCTTTTCGATGATGTCATCCATATCCACAGTAACAGCGCCAACGAAGTTTTCGAGCAGATCCTGCCTATAACAAAAGACGATGTAATGATCGGAATCTCTTTCCCGAGATATTCCACACGTACCGTTAACTCCATGGCTTATGCAAAGGACAAGGGCGCCAAGGTTATCGTAATTACCGATAAGGACAACACGGCACTTACAGAGAATGCAGATATAAAACTCTTCGCTAGATCCAGCATGGCGTCATTCGTTGATTCTCTTTCTGCACCTCTTTCACTTATCAATGCACTTCTTGTTACTCTCGGAATGCACAGAAAAGACCACATCAAGAGTTCCTTTGAAGCACTCGAGAACCTCTGGTCCAAGTACAGCGTATATGAGGGCGACCGCGTAAAGAAGGAGGATAATAATGAGTAATATCCCTGAAAGCAAGTTCACTTCATCCGCTGTCATCATGCTCGCCATCACCGAGAGCAGAGAAGAGGAAAACGAGCTCAAGGCAAAGTTCCAGGCACAGAACATCAAGTGTGCCGCAGTCGATTTCGGAGGTGAATTTATTTCATCCGTCTCGAAAATAATCGAAAAAGCTATCGTTACTTCTCAGAAAGCAGGCATCATCTCAGATTCCCATAACGAGGAAGGAGCAGTTGCAGGAGCCGCAAGAGAAGCAGTTTCACAGATCTCACAAAAGGCGATCGGTCTTAACGTCGGAGGCAAGATCGCAGTTGCAAGATACGGTAATCATTTAAGCGTATGTTGTTATTTTGGAATAGGAATGTTGAATCTTAACGAGATCGCTATAGGTCTCGGACACAGAGCAATCTAAGGAGGAATGCAAATGGATATTTATCAGATCGCTATCGACGGACCTTCAGGTTCAGGAAAGAGTACTCTTGCAAAGGGTGTATCGAAAAGACTCGGTATCATGTATCTCGACACCGGAGCAATGTATCGTACATGCGGTTTATATGCAATAAAGAAGGGCGTTGATCCTAAGGACGAGGCTAAGGTAAAAGAACTCATGGATCAGATGGATCTCAAGATCGAATTCAAAGACGGTGAGCAGCATATGATCATCGACGGCGAGGACGTAACAGGCCAGATCAGAACACCTGAGGTATCCAGAGCAGCTTCAAATATCAGCACACTTCCTGTCGTAAGAAGCAAGATGGTCGACATGCAAAGAAAGATCGCCAAAGAGCAGAGTTTCGTTCTCGACGGAAGAGACATCGGTTCCAACGTTCTTCCTGATGCTAAATACAAGTTCTTCCTTACTGCATCTGCTGAGATCAGAGCAGAAAGAAGAGTCAAGGAGTTAAACGAGCGCGGTGATTTTTCTCAGAACTACGAGGAAGTCCTCAAGGATATCAAGTGGCGAGACGAACAGGATTCCACAAGATCCAATGCTCCGCTCGTTAAGGTTGCAGATGCTATCGAGATCGATACTTCAAAGATAACAATAGAGGAGACACTCGAGGCTCTTCTGGCACAGGTTAAGGAGTAAGCATGGAAATAAAGGTCGCTAAGCAGGCAGGTTTTTGTTTTGGAGTCAAGAATGCGGTTGATACTGCATACAGATCAGTTGAGACGATCAAGGACAGAAAGCTTTACATGCTTGGTGAGCTTACTCATAATGATTTTGTTGTAAATGAATTGATTTCAAAAGGCTTCATTCTGATCGATTCCCCTGAGGAGGCGACAGAAGGGAGCCTTGTTCTTTTAAGGGCACACGGAGTTACCTGCGAGGTAAAAGAAAAACTCAAAAAACTCAATTGCGAAGTGCTTGATTGCACTTGTCCGTTTGTAGACAAGATACACAAGATCGTAAAAGAACAAGCCGATAACGGAAAAAACATAGTTGTAACGGGAGCAAAAGGTCATCCGGAAGTAGTCGGTATTTGTAGTGAAGCTCCGGCTGACAAAGTGTTCGTAATAAGCTCTGCAGAGGAGATTTCGGACATTCCGTTTCCTCTCGACAGTGCCGTTATTGTGTCACAAACTACATTCTCAACAGTAGAATTCGAGAAAATTTGTGCAAATGTCAAAAATCAAATTGCAAAATCTTGCATTTTTGATACAATATGTATTACGACGGAAAGCAGGCAAAAAGAAGCTTTACAGTTATCCATGGATTCTGATGTCATGTTAGTCATAGGCTCAGGGCACAGTTCCAATACCCGTAAACTCTTTGATATTTGCAGAAGTCATTGCGTAAGAACGTACCTAGTTTCTGACGCCTCTGAAGTAAGGAAACTTATAAAGGAAGGATCAATTTCTTCCTCTGACAGAGTCGGAGTAACAGCTGGTGCTTCTACGCCTCAATGTATTATTTTGGAGGTTGTCGGCGAGATGAGCGAGAACGAAGTTATGACGAATCAGGAACAGACTGATATCAATTTTGGGGACTATATCGATAGTATTCCACAACTAAGGAGAGGAGCTACCGTTAAGGGTTCTGTAACTTCGGCAGACGCAGATTACGTTTATGTAGATGTTCGTGACAAATCCGAAGGAAAGATTCCAAGAAGAGAAGTAGATAATGATCCAGACTTCGATCTTGAGAAAGCAATTGCAGAGCGTCAGGAAGTTACGACTATCGTAAAGAGCATTCGTAATTCCGATATGGGCAAGGAGATCATCCTTTCTAAGTCCCAGGTAGATATGGACAAGCATAAGAAAGCAATCGAGGATGCTTTCGAGAATAAGACACCAGTTACACTTAAGATCACAAACGTTGTTAAAGACGGTGTAATCGGTAACTACGCAGGTAACATTGACGTATATATTCACAAGACACAGCTTAAGATGGCTGGCGGTGAGGATATCGATCTCGAGTCCTACAAGGGACAGAACATCGACGTTATCATCACAAAGATGGATACAGATGCTAGACATCGTTTGAGAATCTCCGGTTCGCACCGTGCTATCATCTCCAACGAGCGTAAGGAAAAGGCTGACGCTCTCTGGTCCGGTATCGAAGTAGGCAAGCACTACAAGGGTATCGTTAGAAGCCTTCCTGATTTCGGTGCATTCATCGATATCGGCGGTGTAGACGGACTCCTTCACAACTCCGAGATTTCCTGGAAGAGAATCAAGAGATCCTCTGATGTTCTTTCCGTAGGTCAGGAAGTTGATGTATATGTTAAGGATTTCGACAAGGAAACAAAGAAGATCTCCTTGGGCTATAAGAAGGAAGAGGATGATCCTTACTACAATATTGAAGAGAGAATCCCGGTTGGTTCTATCGTTAAGGGTACAGTTGTTAGACTTACTGACTTCGGTGCTTTCGTACAGCTTGAGCCAAACCTCGATGCACTCTGCCACGTATCTGAGATCTCTACAGTAAGACTTCAGAAGCCATCTGATGTTCTTTCAGTAGGTATGGAGATCGAGGCTAAGGTTATCGATGTTAAGAAGGATCAGAGAAGAATCTCCATCAGCATCAAGGAAGTAGCTCCTATCGATCCTGTAACAGAGGATGAGGATATCTACGCTATCGCTGAGGAAGATGCTGCTCCTGCTGCTGAAGAAGCACCTGCAGTTGAGGAGGCTCCTGTTGAGGAAGCACCTGCTGCTGAGGCTGAGGCTCCTGCAGCTGAGTAATCTCAGTAATTAATCAGTTAACGAAAAAGATCACTTCGTAATGAAGTGATCTTTTTTTGTGTTAATTATTTCTTGTTATGATCAGATTGGCTCATCAAACATAGACTCATTCGCTTTGTACCATTTTGCAAAATCCTTAAAGACATTATCACCGTATGCTTTCTTAACGGCAGCTGCTGAGTCCTCGCGTGATAAGCAGTCTGAATATCCCTCCTTTGGCTGGAAATCATTAGCAGCAGTAAGGATCTTTTTATAGCACTCGCTGCCGTATTTGGTCTTGAGATATATCATAAATCTATATCCGTATGTATATTCATCCCAACCGTCTTCAAATCCCTGGATAAATAGAGATTCAGCATTGCTTTCATTAATCTCATATTTGATATAACAGTAGTTGTAATGATATTGCTTTTCATCAGTGTCCATATTATCAACGGCTTTTATGCAGTCGTAAGTAAATGCAGTAGTAAAGCCTTCATTAAGAATGGAACAGAAGTAGTATCCGTTGTTGCAATTGAGCACATGTAAAAGCTCATGAGGGAGAGCCCAATTACCTCCGTTGTAACCCAATTCATCGTTAAAGTCTATATCACATGGGTTAACAATGACGGCTCTGCCGTAAGCGCTTGGTTCACAATTGTCTGCAACAAAGATGGAAAACTTGGAAGTTGGCTTTGGAACATCCTTAAAAGCACCATTAAGATAACAATCATCTACCAATCCCCAATCGTCGAGCATATCTAAACTGGCTCCGAATGATTTGGTAAGGAAATCACCTGAATATGAAAGCCCCGTGTTTTTCTCATTTGCTTTGAATATGTCATCGATTACTTTTGCCGAATCTCCTCTTACAGGGATACCCTTGTCGACAAATACATACGAATACTCAGTTATAAAGTAGCATGGCTCAGTAGTAGTAACCCATGTATTTTTGTTACCATCGAGTTCAAGCATCTTTACTGAACAAGTCGGCTCGGGCGTTGTTGTTGCAACTGTTGGAACCGGAGTAGTCGTATTGGTTGATGTAGGGTTTGCAGTTGTTGGAGTAGTAGTATCAACTGGCTTCTTAGGATCTTTTCGTCCGATCGGTGTGAAAGATCCCTTAGGGATACCATACGTATCACAGATTTTTTGAAATTCAGGAGCTGAAGCAAATCCTGCAAAAACCTGTTCTCTTGTAACACCTTTCTTTAGTTCACTGAGCCAGAAAGCTTTGCCGCCTTCTTCGGAAGCTCTGCCCATGAAAAGCTTATATAAGGACTCAACATAATCCTCATTTGATAAATACAATGAGATATATTCATCACTGAAGATAAAGAAAGAAGCACAGTCAACGCCTGTTATCTTACCGTCGAGAAGATTCTGGACCCAGTACTGCTGGCCGCCTTTGTCGCCCTTTCTGTTGAAACAGCATTCATAGAACCTGTCTACGAATATGTTTACTTTCTGAAGTTTGTCAAAGTTGTAGGAAGAAGAGTAGTAACCAGGAGTGATTCCGTTTTGGATGCACAGTTCATAAAACTCTTCGGAATTTGCAAAGCCGTCAAAGACTCCGTTTCGGCCAAGCGTGCTTATATTCTTTTTCCAGAATTCGTATCCTTCCGTATCCGCCTTACGCCCCATGAAAAGAGTGTAGAGGTCATTGATATAAACTTCATCGGAAGTGTTCTTGGATTGGTATTCCTCGCTGGTGATAAAAAGAAGGGCAGTACCTGTTCCGGTAAGCTTGCCGTCATTTAATTGTCCGAGCCAGAAATTGAAACCGTCTTCGTCAGCATCACGTCCAAGTGCGATCTGATAACATCTGTTAACGAAGTTCTTTGCACCATCATCTTTTTCGTCTGCTCTGACAATTCCCGCAAGCGGCATGAATACCATAAACAGTGCCAGGAGCAGAGCTGTAAATTTGGATTTCATCATGGATATACCTTTTTCTTTCAGAATGACTTTTATAGTCAAAGGCCTGTGTGTTCTCTAAGATTTTATCATCGGGTTCAGATGCAAGGCAACAAGACTCTTTGCATTAATCAACAAAATATGAGCGTTTATAGTGTTAATCTGGACAATTTTTAAGAAATTTTACCTGAGAGCAGATGTCAATTTTTTTCGAAAAAGGAAAGAAAAATGAGCAGATGAAAGGTGGGTGTTTTCGAGGGAAGGACACATGAAATATAGACGGAGATAAATCTCAAAACGATTTGTTAAGGGTAAAAACTTTGACTTTCAAAGATTACAAATATGCTACAAACACCTGTTTTCACGCATTTTCGGGATTTTTCAATGATATAATCTAGTCATGTTCAAAAAAACAGACAAACAAATCGTATTTCACGTTTCGGACAGAACGCTCAACAATACTGTCCGCGTGAGCAGTATCTTGGTCGCAGGAATTATTACTGTGAGCTTCTTTGGCGTTTCCCTTTGCGGTGCATCCGATGACATTACTATCCAATTGGATAAGAATCCTCTAACTACTAATAGTGAAGTCATTAATACAGGTGCCAAGGGAATATCAGGTGTTGCATATTCAAAACCTAATAAACTTGCTGCACACCTTGAAGCGAACACATTTACAGTTCAGCAGTCTACTGACGACAATGGTATTCCTGTGGAAATTTTGGCTTCTCAGGAATTTACTCCGGACGGATCCAATAACTGGATTTCCTGTAATCAGGCAAATGTCCGATTGGAACCATCGGTTGAATCCGATAAGCTCGCAGATGTAGTTTATGCCGATAAGGTCATCCGACTTTCTTATGGCTCATCATGGTCTAAGATTAGGTTGGAGGACGGAACAGAAGGTTATATATTAAGCAATCTTCTTTCCAGTTCGGAAATACTTGCTCCTACCGCAACTCCGACACCTTCTCCTACGCCGACTGCAGCACCTACCGCTACGCCGACGCCTATTCCTGAGCCTAAGGCAGAAGAAACAACTACAAATACTGCTCCAGAGCCTGCAAAAGAAGAAACTGTATCGGAAACTGAATTAAACGTTACTGTCTATGCTTCCTGCACAGCAAATCTGCGTTTGGGCCCAAGTACCGGAGCTGAACTTGTAAGAGTACTTAATGCCGGAGACGAGATCACAGTTGTTGCTGAGACATCGAACGGTTGGTATAAGACGGTTAACGGAAATTATATCAAGGCATCTCTGACTACAACAGAAAAGCCTGCTGAACCGGAGCTGGCTCCGGAATCATCATCTGAAGAGAGTTCATCCGGTGAAGTAAGTGATTTCGCATCATATTGTTTGCAGTATGTAGGATGTCCTTACGTTTATGCAGGTGCAAGTCCGTCAGGTTTTGACTGTTCAGGTTTTGTATCGTACGTATATGCCAACTGGTACGGAATATCACTCCCGCACAGTGCGGATTCTATCTACCAGATGGGTTATGCAGTAACAAGCGATGAGATGCAGGTCGGTGACGTTGTATGTAACGACCATAACGGAGACGGATACATCGATCATGTAAGTGTGTATATAGGAGGCGGAACAGTAGTTCACGCATCGACTTCAACAACCGGAGTCATCACAAGTAATTTCTCTGATCTTAAAGATGTGGTATCGATCAGAAGATTAACGTAAAAAGTAAAGTGTCGCTCAATCGGGCGACACTTTTTTTGTGAAACGAAAACCACGCGATAGTCGCGTGGTTCCATAAAGCTTAAGCGGTGAACAAAAATCTCCTGATGTTAAGTATGTGCGTGACCTGCCAGTTACGCAAAACATCAGGAGAAATGTGTCAGGAAAAAATACCGACACAAAATTTTATCATAAATAATTATACCCGTGGCTTATCTGAAAAGGTGCTATATCAAAGTATCATGTAGCTGATATCGACAAATTTGAGAGTGGCAAAGATACAACCCATTAATGGGTAGCAGGTAACCCGTCGCGTGGCTGACAGGCCCTCAAAAAACACACTTGTGTGTGGCTAGTAGTATTAGGGCTGTGCCCGAAAAAGAAAAACCACCGGCTATGCCGGTGGATATTTATTGTGCTCATCTGTTCGTATGTTATTCCGTATTTCTCGGCTATTGCTTTGGCATGGGAACTGGTATCCGGTGCATCGCGTTTTACCTTGAAAGTATTTTGTCCGTTTACTCTTTCCATGACGATACTTATTATGTTGCTTTCGCCGTCCCATTTATCCATCTCGGAGGTCTCTCTTCCAAGATCATGGATATGAGTATTGAAGATAACGTATGAACCTTTTTCCTTGAGGATCCTTATGAGATCTCTCGACAGATAAAGTCCGTCAGCCATAGATGTTGTGGAGTATGTCTCGTTAAACAGGATCAGTGTCTTTTCATCTGATTCGTTAACGATACTCTTTACTCTTATTGCTTCCTCTCCGAGACGACCGTAGTTAATGGTCAGATTCTCGTCGATAGGGAAGTGGGTGAGGATATTAGTAAAATTCATTCCCGTACAAGATGATGCAGTGATAAATGATCCTAATGAAGCCATAAGCACGCATATTCCAAGTCCCTGTTCGAGGATAGTCTTTCCTCCGCGGTTTGGTCCTGTGAGGATAAAGATCCTCTCATTAGAACTGAATTCGAAATCGTTCTTTACTATGTCTTTTTCACCTGCGACAGCAAGTCTCAGATTATAGAAATCCTTTATCGAGAAATCCTTGTTGTCCGATGAAGTAGGGAAACAGATATCACAGTTATCCGAACGGAGCTTTCTTCCAAACCTGGCCATTGCGAGGTAGTAGGTAAGGCCCTCGTAGCTTTCGGTTATGGATTTGGAATCGAAATCAGCATATTTGTGGAATATCTTTTTTATATCAGAATAGTTATGCTTGAGATGCTTCTCGAGCTTCGGAGCCATCTGGGCAAGAAGAGGATCTGCAACGAGATTATGTGATCTTCTGAAGCCTGTGGATTCAGGTGTAAACAAAGTAGTCGTTGTAAGCTTTTCAGCAAGACTGTATTTCGGTCTGAAATGATAAGGAACGAATTCCATTGCTGCAACTTCTTTTATGTTCAGATCAGGAGTAAAGTTAACTCCGACAATGCATCCTCTTACAACAGAAAGGTCTTTGATGATAAGTTCGAGATCATCTTTAAGCACTTTGAAATCAGGAGATGATACGATCTTTATCTGTTCGTCTCTGAATGCTTTAAGACCTTCGGACTTAAGTTCATGCGCGCCTAAACAATCGGCTAGTTTTTCTGTTGTCTTTGCGTACACTTCCAATTCTCTCAGATCTTCAAGAAGAGAGAATAAAGTAGCATCCTGTTTACGAAGATTCTTATAAGTGCCGCTGTAGTTTTTGAGGACGAAGATATCACCGATGCATTCGGAAAGTTCTTCGCAGAGCTTGGCGTTTTCGAGAAGGTCGGAAAGGATGCTTCGTCTGTATTCGATGTCGCTGATGTTATGCGGTATCTTGGAAAGGACTTTCATGACGATGTCGCGTTCTTCCTTGATCGAGCAGATGCGCTCGGAAAGCTCTGAGATGGCAAGATCCTTTATTGTCTTATCGGAAAGTTCCGTAACTTTTTTATCTGAATCAGGTGTAAATAAAATATCCATGGCTGTCTCCTTATTTCTCGTTTGATTATACAAATTAAGTCGGAACAGGAATATAATAATCTTACGATTTGTATCATGATATTGTTTTCGAAAAGGAGCATTATGAGAAAAGATACTGAGATCCTGATCAATGCTGATGAGATCAGAAAGCTGATGTATAAGAATGCAGAGCATTCATTTGCGCATACGGCGTACAGGGAGGAACTCAAGAGGTTCTATCTTCTCGAGCAGGGTGATTATGCTGCAGTCGATGAATCTATGAAGATGATGAATGCGGATATTCAGGGAACACTCTCGTCAGATCCTGTGAAAAACTACAGATATCTTTTTATCGTTAATACGGGACTTGCGACACGATCGGCGATAGAAGCAGGTGCGCCTCAGGAATTGGTCTATTCCATGAGTGATCTGTATATACAAAGGTCTGATTCGGAAAACACGATTGAAGGGATCAAGAATCTTAACAGGGAATTCTGGATAAAGATGGTAGATACGATCCGTGCTTCTCGAAAAGAAAAGAAGTATTCAAGACCTGTTAAAAAATGCATAGATCATATAACTTCAAACTTCAATAAAAAGATCACGCTTAATGAACTGTCGGAAGTATCAGGACTTACGCCGTGTTATCTGGCGTCATTGTTCAAGAAAGAAACCGGAGTACCCTTCGGAGAATATCTGACGCGATTCAGGATGGACTCGGCAAGAGCACTTCTTTCGAGGACGGATTACAGTTATTCTAATATCGCACTGTCGCTCGGGTTTTGTTCCCAAAGTCACTTTACGAAAACATTCAAGGCACAGGTGAAAATGACGCCAAAAGAATACCGCACCGCTTATAGCGATACGGCATTTAGTCTGTCTTGATCTTGGTGTTACTTTGAAAGCTTGATTATCGATTCGTAGATAACATCGATCATTACTTCAAAGTCGTTTACGCTTATATGCTCGTTAGCCTGATGACACTGATCTTCGCTCCATGGAGTCTGCGGTCCGAAAGCAACGATGTTCGGCACATGCCTTGCATAAGTTCCGCCGCCTATGGCGATCGCTTCGTTATACTTATCGTACTCTTCTTTATAACCAGTGAAGCGGGATCTGTTCTTGTTCCAACTCTCCATTACTGCTGTTATAAGAGGTGAATCTTTCTCGAAAACAATAGGCTTCATGTGATGCTTATCGTATTCTCCGACAAGACCGAATTTGGAAGCTGCTGCTTTCAATGAGTCGATGAGCTTATCGCTCGGGAAAGTTGCCGGATATCTGAAGTCTATCGTTACTGACTGACATTTCTCATCAACTTTCAATATGCCGACGTTTGAAGTAAGCTCGCCTGAAAGATCAGTAATATCGCAGCCGGTTAGTTCCTTTATGTTATCATTCAGAAAATAGTACTTGATGAAATCGAATACTTCGCAATTAAAGTAATGTTCATCTACAAACTTAGTGATCGCGTTGATTCCGAGATCAGGCTTTGAAGCATGAGCAGGCTTACCGATGCTCTCGAATTCATTAGCGTCGATCGTTCCTTTGCAAATGGCAGGAACCATGTTAGCGGCACTTCCTCCGTTAACGTTTACATTGCTTACACCGGAAGTCTGGAACGTTGCCTGAAGGATTCCTTTCTCGGCAAAGATAGCAGGGAATTCAGCATCAGGTGTAAAGCCGCAATCAGGAATTATAGTATCAGGATTAGTAACGTATTCGTGCATGCAGTCGCATGTTCTTTCTTCATCTGTTCCAAGGATAAGTCTTATCCTGCAACCGAGATCTCTTGCTTCTTCCTTGAGCTTACAAAGTGCAAAGAAAGAGGCGAGAGCAGGACCCTTATCATCAACGATTCCTCTGGCGTAAAAAGCATCATCCTTAACTGTCAATGTAAACGGATCAGTTTCCCATCCGTCTCCTTCAGGAACAACGTCAAGGTGACAAACGATCGCTACAGTCTTTTCGCCTTCGCCGAAGTCTATGTATCCGACTTTGTCGTTAAATACGTTTGTCTCAAATCCGAGAGACTTTGCTTTGTTAAGAAATACTTCAAGTACCTCACGGTTCTTCAATCCGAATGGAGCTCCCGGAACCGGATCGGATCCTACGCTTCTTATGGATATGATCTCAGACATGAAGTCGATATTTGATTTGGTAAGTTTCATATGTAAACCTCTATCTAGTTTAGTAAAAACAATTATACGATAAATGTTTGATTCTTAGGATACATCTGTTACGAACTTATGTTATAACTTAACTCTATGGATCAGAAAAAAGGATTTGCAGGCAAGCTTATAAAGATAATCTTGCCGATAACAATACAGAATTTCATGTTTTCTCTCGTCCCGATATCGGACGCGATGATGCTCGTATACCTTGATCAGGATCAGATGTCTGCTGTCTCTCTTGCAGCGCAGGCTATGTTCGTGCTCAACATTTTCCTTTATGCAATAGTAAGCGGAATGAGTCTTTTCGCAGCTCAATACTGGGGTAAAGGTGATATCAGATCATTCGAGAAGATGGTAGGTTATTCTTTGAAACTTTCATTTCCGATCCTGTTGGTCTTCTTCGGCTTGGGAATGTTTAATCCGATGGGAGTCATGCGTATCTATACCAATGATCCCGTTATCATCGCTCACGGAATGAAGTATCTCAGATTCGTCTCATTTGCATATATCTTTACCGGACTTGCTCAGATATTCGGAAATGTTTTAAAGAATTCCGGACTTGTTATTTGGAGTACTGTGATAAGTGTTGCAATGGTCATATCGAATGTGCTTCTTAATGCCGTTTTCATCTACGGTCTTCTGGGAGCTCCTAAGCTCGAATCCAGAGGTGCGGCGCTTGCTACTACCATTTCATCGGCGATCGGATGTATCAGTGCGCTTATCCTGATACTCGTAAAGAAAACGATCAAGATCCGCATTAAGGATATTCTTAAGACTGATCTTGATATGCGTAAGGACTTCAGTAAATACTCCGGTCCGCTCCTGTTTAATAACATCTCATGGGGAATCGGTTTTACCATGATCTCCGTTATCATCGGTCATCTTAATTCCGATGTTGTTGCGGCAAATGCTATCGCAGCAGTCGTAAAAGATCTCGTATCCTGTTTCTGTTTCGCGCTTGCAGCGGGTGGCTCTATCGTAGTTGGTAATGAACTTGGAGCAGGTGATCTTAAGCACGGAAAAGAATACGGTGATAAGATATTCAAGATCTCGATAATAAGCGGAATAATTCTCGGATTATTGACAGCTGCGTCAACACCGGTTGTCCTTCGTATAGTAGGTCTTACTCCTAAGGCTGAGTATTACCTTATGTGGATGCTCATCATGTGTTCCTACTATATCCTCGGAAGATCTATTAATTCGGTCGTTATATCAGGCATTCTTGCAGCAGGCGGAGATACCAAGTTCGGAATGATATGCGATACGGTCACTATGTGGGCTTTTATCGTTCCTATCGGAGCACTTCTTGCTTTCGTCGTTAAGATACCTGTAGTTTGGGTCTGCTTCTTCCTTTATCTCGATGAGATGGTCAAGATCCCTGTGGTCTATTGGTACTACAAAAGGTATCGATGGGTCAAAAATATCGTCAACAAAGAAGACGCCTAAAAATATTTTCAAAATTTTTTTCGAAAAAATGAACCTGAGCAAACTTCCTTACGTCTATTGGTTATAAGACGCTGATAAGGAGGTCAAGATGTGTTGGAAAGAATCAAGTTCCTGACGAGGTTTTTCAAAGCGGTAGCAGAGGACATGGAATTGCCTGACGAGAATAAAACAGGTTGTAACAAAATCGAAGAAAGTGAGAAAATAGAAAATGATGAAGCAGGAGACAATAACAATGAGTGACGATAAGATCTTTGCAGAGTATGCACAGCTGGTAAGAAGGATCAAGAGCGGGGACGAGGGCGCCTGCGATGAGATCTACAATAAATCCAAGCGACTTGTATATGCAACGTGCTATGGAATCTTAAATAACAACGAAGATGCACAGGACGCCATGCAGGAAACCTACATGACAGTCTTTACAAAGATAGATGAGCTTAGTGACGAGAGTAAGTTTCTCGGATGGCTTAAAAGAGTTGCCGCTTCCAAATCTCTTGATATGTACCGCAAAAAGCGCGGTGATATCTCCTATGATGAAATTCCGGTAACAGAAGGAGACGATGATCTTGAATCGCTTCCTGATGCCTATATCATGGAAAAGACTAAGAGGGATATATTGAATCAGATCATAAGAAGGGAACTTTCCGATGTACAATATCAGACCATCCTTCTTTATTACTACGATGAGTTGCCGATCGAGACTATCGCCAAACTCATGAATTGTCCTGAAGGAACAGTCAAGACCAGACTTAAGTCTTCCAGGATCAAGATCAAGGCAGCAATTGAAGAGTACGAGGATAAGAATAAGGATTACTTCGCAGCATTTACCGGGGTACCGTTCCTTGCTAAGTTCTTCATGGAGATCGAGAGAAATCTTAATGTTCCGCAGGTTAAGCTCACAGCTCGCAGACCTTCCTCAGGTAAAAGACCATATGAAAATACCAAGGTCGCTCGTAAGGCAGTTACAAGAGGAGCAAGGAAAACGGCAGGCAAGACTTTCATTTCGACCATCGGAGGCAAGATCGCAGTCGGTGCTGCTGCTATCGTCGTACTTGCTACAGGTACCATTGTTGTTAAGACAATTATCGATAAGATGGATGAACCCGGATCAAATCGTCATTCTGAGAAGGAAGCCGATGATGAAGAAGTATATGAGAATGAAGAGACAGAAGAGATTACTGAGACTTCTGAGCCTTCGGAAGAAACAGAGCCGACAGTCGTTATCTATGACGAGCCTGTTGAACTTAATACAGATGAAGTTCCTGAGTATGATCAGCTTACACGTTTGATCGGTCGGTTTGATATACCAAACTACGACTGCAATTCTGTTCCGGATGATTTTATCAATGAATTCATGTTCACGGATGGCGGGATCATGATCGATCTTTCCACATACTTCGATGATTACAGTTCCGATAAAGGTGTTTCAGATCCGTTGGGACTTTTCGATCCGATTTACTGTTCAAAGGTAAATTATGACTACCTGGTATGGACAGAGGAGAATATCTTAAATATCTCTTCGGAGGATATCGAGCGAATCAACGTTTTCGAAGAAGTGCCTTCTGAATACGGAGCTGGATGGGGACACTACCTTAATTCCGACGGTTATATCTATATGGCCAAAGGCGAGGCCGGAGACAGTGTTTCCGAAGAAATCATTAAGATCACCTTCGATGGAGAGTACTACTATGTGATCAGCAATGTTTATGACATGATGTTTACGGCTAGCGATCCTAACTATGATCCAATGGAAGACGGTACTAAATATCTTAACGTGATGCTTCTTAAGGAGATCGACGGCAAGTATTACTGGTCTTTCATCAGCCGAAGCGTTACAACATTGGATGCTTCTGATAATACTTCTGAGACAGAGCAGGTATCTGCTGAGACTGTTGATCTTACAGGTGATGTAGACTTTAGAACACTTGAGGATAACGGCTGGAAAGCTGCTTATCTTGAAAGGATCGATTCACTTACCAAGGATGACTTTGGTAACGGTCAGATGGGGATCTCAGATGATTACACCATGGGTTATGATCTCGTATTCATCAATGACGATCAGATCCCTGAACTGGTCTGCTGTCTTAACGAAGACATGGGAACATCATGGATCAATATCTACACATATGCCAATGATGAGACTATCAAGCTCGGAAACAGCATGTACAGATATAAGATAGATATCACTTACGTTCCTGCAGGAAACATGATCGGTGCAGGTGGTGGTATCTCCGATGCAGGTGCTGCAGTCTCTTCCATGTACTGGATGATGAGTGATGACTGCACCATCCTTGAAACCATAGAATACTGCTCATACGCATATGACCGCACTAAGTACAGCAATGTACAGGAAGCGATCGAAGCAGGTGAATACGAAGAAGGAGTCTGGTACAATTATATCTATGATCCTGAAACCGATTCTCTTATTGAGATCTCGGAGGAAGAGAATAGCAGGATCGATGAGGAACTTCGAAATCAGAAGAGTCTTTATACGACCAAAACGCTGGATCAGTTCAAGGAAATGATAGGCTGATTCTATTAAATATAATATTTATACGGGATTTTCGAAAAAAATCCTTGCCTGATCAATATCTTTCTGCTAGTATTATTGAGCATAAAAAACACGTGCCGTATCTTTTTGTGCCCAAAATCAAGGGTTAACGGCTCGGAAGAATTAACAAGGAGGAATATTTTTATGCCAGTAATTTTAATGAAGCAGCTCTTGGAAGCAGGTGTACACTTCGGTCACCAGACACGTCGTTGGAACCCAAAAATGAAGGAGTACATCTTCACAGAGCGTAACGGAATCCACATCATCGATCTTCAGAAGACAGTTAAGAAGGTAGACGACGCTTACATGGCAATGAGAGACATTGCTGCTGAGGGCGGAGACATTCTTTTCGTTGGTACAAAGAAGCAGGCTCAGGATTCCATCGCAGAAGAAGCACAGCGTTGCGGTATGTTCTATGTTAACAACCGTTGGCTCGGTGGTACTCTCACAAACTTCAAGACAATCCAGACAAGAGTTAATCGTCTTCTTGAGCTCCGTCAGATGGAGCAGGACGGAACATTTGATGTTCTCCCTAAGAAGGAAGTTGCTAAGCTCAAGCTCGACATGGAGAAGCTCGACAAGAACCTTGGCGGTATCGTAGGAATGAATGGTCTTCCTGCTGCATTGTTCGTAGTTGACACAAAGAAGGAGCACCTCGCTGTTGCAGAAGCTAGAAGACTTAACATCCCGATCATCGCTATCGTTGATACAAACTGCGATCCAGAGGAAGTTGACCACGTTATCCCAGGTAACGACGATGCTATCCGTGCAGTTAAGCTCATCGCTGGTAAGATGGCTGACGCTATCATCGAGGCTCGTCAGGGCGAGCAGCTCACTGACGTAACTGCTGAGGTTTCCGAAGAGGGAGCTGAGGTTTCAGAGGACGCTTCAATCGAAGAGATCGCAGAGTCTGAAGAGACAGCAGAGGCATAATTCATAAACTAATTATTTCGATTTATTTCTAGGAGGAAACAATTATGGCAATTACAGCTCAGCAGGTTAAGGAACTTCGTGAGTTAACAGATTGCGGTATCATGGACTGTAAGAAGGCTCTTACAGAGTGCGACGGTGATATCGAGAAGGCTAAGGACTGGCTTCGTGAGAAGGGTATGGCTAAGGCCGAGAAGAAGTCCGGCAGAGCAGCAGCTGAGGGTGTTGTAGCATCCAATATCGATGCTGACGGTAAGAAGGGTTGTATCGTTGAGGTTAACATCGAGACAGACTTCGCAGCTAAGACAGAGAAGTTCGTTAAGTTCGTAAATACTATTTCCGCTCAGGTTATGTCCCAGGATGCAGCTGATGCAGAGGCTCTCCTTAAGACAACAATCGACGGCAAGGATGTTGATACATTCCGTAAGGAAGCTATCGCAGATATCGGAGAGAACATCTCCATCCGTCGTTTCGCTAAGTACGAAGTAAACGGTTGCGGTGCAGTTACATCTTACATCCACGCTGGTGGACGTGTTGGTGTTCTCGTTGAGATCGTTACAGACAACGATGACGTTCTTGCTAAGGACGAGTTCAAGCAGTTCGCTAAGGATATCGGAATGCAGATCGCAGCTTCCAACCCAACATGGGTTGCTAAGGAAGACGTTCCTGCAGACGCTATCGAGCGTGAGACAGAGATCATCAAGAACAAAGCTCTTGCAGAAGGCAAGCCTGAGAAGATCGTTGAGGAGCGTATCGTTCCTGGTCAGATCAAGAACTTCTATTCCATCAACTGCCTCTTGCAGCAGGAGTTCGTAAAGTCTGAGAACGGTGCTTCCGTTGAGTCCTACATCGCTGATACAGCTAAGGCTCTCGGTTGTGACATCTCCATCGCTCGTTTCACAAGATTCGGAATGGGTGAAGGCCTTGAGAAGAAGGAAGACGACTTTGCAGCTGAGGTTATGAAGCAGGCTGGTCTCTAATTCTTTAGACAGATCAATTAATAAGGACGGTTCCGTTTGGAATCGTCCTTTTTTTATCTTCGAAAAAACTATTTAATTATGTATTAAGCTCCCTGAAAAAATATCAGTATTTTTACATACTCCTTTCCAATGCTTTTAAATCCGTTATAATGAGATTATTCAAACAGAAAACACATCAATACGGAGGGGTATTATGAAAAAGATAGTGGCTTTGTTGCTTTCTGTCACTTTCCTTTTTAGTCTTGCAGCATGCAAAAAGACTACTGAGGAAACGACAGAATCTACCACTGAAGTTGTTGATCCGCAGGCACCAGGTTTCCGTGAGACAACGGAACTTTTTGACGGTGCATATGCATTGGATTACACATTTGAAGATCCTGAGAATTTCCCGTGGACAACATATACTGAAGGCGGTGCTCTGACCTTGGTATGTGAAGACGGAAAGATGATCGCCAAGATAGAGAATCCTGGTGTAAAGAAGCACTCTTGTCAAGTCTATCATGACGGTTTCCAGATCTATCAGAATGCAGAATATCAGGTTGATTTTGACATTTGGGGAGATGTGGAAAGAGACTTTGAATGGCGTATCCAGATAAACGGCAGTGACTATCATGCATACTATGTTGAGGAAGCAGCCCACATGGGAACAGAACCAACACATATTACTGCTGTTTTTACAATGTATGAGCCAAGTGATCCTGCACCTCGTTTTGCTTTCAACCTCGGAGCAGCAGGCGACGGAGCTCATAACGTATACATCGATAATCTTACAATGCAGGTACTTAACTGTTCAAATGCAGTTGCTATCGAAGGTCCTGAGCCACCGAATCCGGTTGCGCTTAATCAGGTAGGTTATCGTCCTAATGATCCTAAGACAGTTTTCATTGCATCTCCGTCTGATACTTCATTTGATATCGTAAAAGCTGATTCGGGTGAGGTTGTATATACAGGTACTTTGTCTGATCCTTATATGTGCCGTTTTGCTAGCTACAAAGTTGCAGAAGGTAACTTTAGCGACTTTAAGGAGCCTGGTACATACATCGTAAAGACTGCTAACAGCGGTGAATCATATTCGTTTACCATCGCAGATAATGTTTACGATGATGCATTGCGTGCTTCTATCCTGATGATCTATACACAGCGTTGCGGTTGTGAAGTAACGGCTGATATCGGAGAAGAATATAAGGATTTCGCTCATCCTGCATGTCATACAGATATAGCAACTGTTTATGGAACTGATAAGAAGATCGATGTAACAGGCGGTTGGCATGATGCAGGAGACTATGGTCGTTATGTAGTTCCTGGAGCTAAGACTATTGCAGATCTTCTTATGACATATACAGATACAGGTTTTGATGCTGATGATCTCGGAATTCCTGAAAGCGGTAATGAGATCCCTGATCTTCTTGATGAGGCACGCTATGAACTCGAGTGGATGTTCAAGATGCAGGATGAAAACGGCGGAGTATATCACAAGGTAACCTGTGCTAATTTCCCTGATACAGTAATGCCTCAGGATGAGACAGCAGAGCTTCTTGTTATGCCTGTATCAACAACTGCTACAGGTGACTTTGCAGCTGTTATGGCCCGTGCATCAGTTGTTTACGCTCCGTTTGATGAGGAGTTCTCGCTTAAGTGTCTTGAAGCTTCCAAGAAAGCATATGACTATATGCTGAGCAATGCAGCTTCAGATACGACCGGATATCTTAATCCAACTGATGTTGCAACAGGTGAGTATTCTGATGCAGTTAACCAGGATGAATTCTTCTGGGCTGCTATCGAGTTGTTCGTTGCTACAGGTGAGCAGTCTTATCTTGATAAAGCCAAGGAGCTTTATAACAACAACATGGAACTCGGATTAGGTTGGATCGAGATGGGTCTTTACGGAATCCACACATATCTTCTTTCCGATGCTTCAGCTCAGGATACCGCTTTTACCAAGGAACTTAAGGACCGCATCATTGAAGAGATGGATAAATCTGTAATGCTTGCCAACCGTGAGGGCTACTTTAACAAGATGTCCAGTTTCCCATGGGGAAGTAATCTTACTATCAGTAATAACGGAATACTTTATAACCTCGGTTATTTGTTGACCGGTAACGAAGAATACAAAGAACTTATGTATTACCAGGTTGACTATATCATGGGTATGAATGCCTGCGGCTACAGCTTCCTTACCGGATTTGGCGAGCACGCGGCTCAGTTCCCGCACCACAGACCATCACAGTTTAACGGTCATGCGGTACCTGGTATGGTCGTAGGCGGTCCGAACGGAGATCCTGCTGATCCGTATGCAATGAGTGTTCTTTACGATACACCGGCTGCCCTTTGTTACGTGGACAATGACACTGCTTATTCGATAAACGAGGTAGCAATCTATTGGAACTCTCCGTTTATCTATATCCTGGCCGCCAAAGTCCAGTCTTGATAACCTGAAATGCCGATGCCTTACCGCTCTTGAGCGGTAGGGCATTTCTTTGCCCTGATACCAGGACGTTTCAGGCCTTGCTCGAAAAATATCACACCTTTGCCCTTTTCTTATTAACAAAAGAAATATAAAATAGAACGAGTATAGACGGAGGTAACTTTATGGGTGACTTAAAGTATAAAAGAGTGCTTCTCAAGATATCAGGAGAAGCTCTGGCCGGCGATAAAAAGCAGGGCATCAATGATGAGGTATTGAAGAATATAACCGAGAAGATCAAGGCTGTTTCGGATCTCGGAGTTGAGGTTGCAGTAGTAGTCGGCGGAGGTAATTTCTGGAGAGGCAGATCCTCTGAAGCTATGGACCGAGTAACGGCTGACCACATGGGAATGCTCGCTACGACAATGAATGCTCTTGCTATCTCTGATGCTCTTGAACAGCACGGTGCAGTTACAAGAGTTATGTCTGCCATCGAGATCAGACAGATGTGTGAGCCTTATATCAGAAAGAGGGCCGTAAGACACTTGGAGAAGGGCAGGATCGTTATCTTTGCATGCGGTACCGGTAACCCTTATTTCTCTACAGATACTGGTGCAGCCCTTAGAGCAACTGAGATCGGTGCCGATATCTTCCTTAAGGCTACAATGGTCGATGGTGTTTATGATAAAGATCCTAAGGTTTATCCGGACGCTAAGAAGTATGAGACAGTCAGCCATGATGAAGTTCTCAGACTCAATCTTAAGGTTATGGATTCAACAGCAGCAGCTCTTTGCCGAGACAATAAGACAAAGATCCTCGTATTCTCCATGGAAGACCCTGAGAATATCGTAAGAATCGCAAAGGGCGAGAATCTTGGTACTTTGGTAGAATAAAGAAAAAGATACGGAGGTATTTACTATGATCGAGATCACAAAAGCAGATTATGATTCAATTGAGACAAAGATGGATAAGACAATGTCTAATCTTGCAGAGAACTTCAATGCTATTCGTGCAGGAAGAGCTAATCCACACGTACTCGACAAGATCACTGTAGATTATTACGGAGCACCGTCTCCTTTGAACGCAGTAGCAAATATCCAGGTTCCTGAAGCAAGAATGATCACTCTTGCGCCTTGGGATCCTTCAATGCTTAAAGAGATCGAGAGAGCTATTCAGTCATCTGATCTCGGTATCAATCCTACAAATGACGGTAAGATCATAAGACTTATCTTCCCAATCCTTACAGAGGAGAGACGTAAGGAACTTGTTAAGGTAGTTAAGACTTACGGTGAGGAAGCAAAGGTTGCTATCCGTAACGTAAGAAGAGATGCTATCGACAAGATGCGTGCAGTCAACAAGAAGAAAGAACTTACAGATGATGATCTTAAGGATTACGAAGAGAAAGTTCAGAAAATCACAGATAAGTATGTCAAAGATGTTGAGAAGGCATGCGAAGTCAAAGAGAAAGAGCTCATGGAGATCTGATCTTATCACGATTATTCAGGGCGGAACGACCTTCCGCCCTTTATTTTGATGAAGGGGAAAAAGTTTAATGGCAATTTTGGGCTTCGGTAAGAAGAATACAATTAACGAAGACGAACAACTCAAGATACCTGTATCTCTCGGCGTCATCATGGACGGTAACGGCAGATGGGCCAAGAAGAGAATGCTTCCTAGAAGTGCAGGTCACAGAGCAGGTGCAGAGAATCTTAAAGAGCTTTGCAGGAACTGTGGTAACTATGGAGTTAAGTATCTTACAGTCTATGCTTTTTCCACTGAGAATTGGTCGAGACCGACCGATGAAGTTAATACTCTTATGGATCTTTTTGTTGAGTTCTGGGAAAAGTACGATCCGGAACTTGAGCAGGAGGGTATAAGAGTCAGATTTACAGGTGATATCGATGCTCTTCCTGACAGGATCAAAGAAGTCTGCAAAAAAGGCGAGGAAAGATCCAAGCACAGACAGAAGATGCAGCTTATCGTTGCATTCAATTACGGCGGCAGAAGAGAGATAGTCCACAGTTGTCAGAACATTGCCAGACTTGTTAAGGAAGGCAAGCTTAACGTTGAAGATATTTCAGAAGAGACCATTTCCGATAATCTTTATCTTCCTGATGTTCCGGATCCTGATCTTATCATCAGACCGAGCGGTGAGCAGAGATTGTCGAATTTCCTTTTGTGGGAATCTGCATATTCCGAGCTTTGGGTATCAGATTGTCTGTGGCCTGATTTCGGATTTGATGAGCTGACTGAGGCATTCAGAGCTTATACAAACCGTGACAGGAGATTTGGCGGTCTTTCTAAGGAGGACAATAAATGAAGCAACGAGTAATCACGGGTTTGATCTTTTTGATCGTAATGCTCGCTTTTGTAGTGGGCTTCTATTTTGTTCCGTTTGTAGCTGTCATTCTTGCATTGATAGTCGGTACCGTATCGACGATCGAGATCATAAAGGCACTTAAGAGCGGTGGCTACAAACCATCTAATGTCCTTATGATAATCGGAGAAGTCATGGGTCTTGCCGTTCTTCTTTGCGGCTGGTTCTTTAATTTGGGTATCTTTGTTACTTCTACGCTGTTTTTCTTGATAATGCTCATGTATTGTCTTGGAATGGCTATATTCCCTCAGATCGCAAAACCTGAAGCTTTACTTAAGGATTCGGTCACATCCATTGCTGCGATGCTTTATATCGCTTTCCCGATGTACTGTCTTTGTGCAATGGCTTTGTTCTTTGAGCATGGATGGCTTTACCTTATAGTAGGTCTTTTTGCTTCATGGGTATCTGATACATGTGCCTACTTTACAGGTGTTCTTTTTGGAAAACACAAGATCGTTCCGCATATCAGTCCTAAGAAGACTTGGGAAGGATGTATTGGAGGAGCTTTCTTCTGTGGTGTTTTCCTGGCTCTTTATTTTGGTTTCATAGTTTATATGATCGACGATATTAAACTGGACAGAATACCATTCATGATCATTATGTTCCTTTTTGGACTCGTTATTTCTGCTATGTCTCAGATAGGAGACTGGCTTGCTTCTGCTATTAAGCGTTCAGTCGGTATCAAGGACTACGGTAAATTCATGCCTGGTCACGGCGGTATGCTCGACAGATTTGACAGTGTGTTCTTCACACTTCCTATCGCACTTGGTATCGCGATCTTAAGTCTATATATTTGATGGTGATTTGATGAAAAAGATATCTATTTTGGGTTCTACAGGTTCTATCGGAACACAGACTTTGGAAGTCGTCAGAAACAGCGACGGCGAATTTGAAGTCGCAGGTTTGTGTTGCGGTAAAAACATCGAACTCCTTTTCGAGCAGGTCAAGGAATTCAGACCAAGAGTAATCGGAATATCCGACGAAGAAAAGGCCAATGAATTTATTGACAGACTTAAGACTGAACTTCCGGACCTCGATGCGGAAGTTTATGTCGGAGAATCCGCTCCGACCGCAGTAGCTACCATCGATGACGTCCGGATCGTTGTCGGTGCAATGGTTGGTGTAAGCGGATTAAGACCTGTTATCGATGCCATTAACTGTGGTAAGGATATAGCGCTCGCGAACAAAGAGACTTTGGTCGCAGGCGGCGATATCGTAATGCCTTTGGCTAAGGAGAAGGGCATCAAATTGTTGCCCGTAGACAGCGAACATTCGGCTATCTGGCAGTGCCTTTGGGGACAACCGGAGGGTAGTCTTGACAGGATCCTCATTACTGCATCCGGCGGACCTTTCAGAGGTTACACAAAGGATATGCTCAAGGATGTTACGCTCGAGAAAGCCCTCGCTCATCCAACATGGAAGATGGGAGGCAAAGTAACTATCGATTCTTCGACTATGATGAACAAAGGTCTTGAGATCATTGAGGCAAGTCATTTGTTCTCTATCGGAGTAGATAACATCGATGTTGTTGTTCATCCGCAAAGCATCATTCATTCAATGATCAGGCTCAAAGACGGTTCGGTATTGGCTCAGATGGGCAAACCGAATATGATGATGCCTATTGAGGTTGCACTTTATTATCCGAGGAGAGGTCCCGGATTTATGGAGAAGTTCGATCCGTTTGCGCAAGGAGCGAATACACTCAATTTTGAAAAGTGCGACACCAAAGTCTTCGGACTTTTGGGACTCGCTTATTATGCGGGAAGAAAGAAGGGACTTTTGCCTTCTGTCATGAATGGTGCAAATGAAGTTGCCGTTAATGCATTTTTGAACGGCAAGATCGGATACCTTGATATCGAGAGGATCGTATCAGGTGTCATGAATGAATATGAGAAAACTAATTCCGCATCTAAGGCAGGATCATTGGAAGATATCCTGAATGCGGATAAAGAAGCAAGAATACTTGCTTCCAGATTAATGGAAACAGAGGATTAAAATGTCAGTCGTTATCAGCATAATTACTGTATTACTTGTGCTTGGAATCTTGTCTGCAGCTCATGAGTTGGGACATTTTTTTGTTGCCAGATTAATGAAGGTTAAGGCCTATGAAGTGTCTATCTTTGTAGGACCTGCGCTCTTTAAATGGAGAAAAAAAGATGTGGACTATTCCATAAGATGCATTCCTATCGGAGCATATGTAAGGTTTAGCGAAGTAGATAACGAGGGCAAGCCTATCGAGAGTGATGATCCGACATTGCTTTTGAATCAGCCACGTTGGAAAAGACTTATCATTGCTCTTGCAGGACCTTTTGTAAACCTTATTTTGGGTATCCTCATCTTTATCGTGTTCTTCTGTGCTACCGGATACACATCTTTGGATCTTGATTCTACAGAACCGGGAACACAGCTTTATGAGCAGCACTACGAAGTAGGCGATACTATCGTTGCTCTTAACGGAAAAAGAGTATATACCTATGATGAGCTTTACATTGCTTTCAACTTCATCAATGATGTTGATCCTGTAGAACTTACTATTAAGTCCAAAGAAACAGGTGAGAAGTACAACATTACTTTGACTCCTGAGATCAAGAGACAGACTATGCTCGGTATTAACAGATTGAAAGATCTGGATGCTGAAACCGGAGGATGGGTTATAGCTGCCAATTGGAACGAAGAATCTGATCTTCTTAAGGAAGGCGATATTCTCGTTACTATCGACGGCAAACCGATGGATGAGAATATATCCGAGTACGTATCTTCCAAATCTGAAGATGACACTGTTGTTATCGAGTATATAAGAAACGGCCAGAAGCAGACAGGTGAAGTTCCTTTATTTGCGTACGATCATACCAATTACAGAGGTATTATCTTGCAGGAACATAGTGTCAGAAGTGTTGGTGAGTTCTTCGGTGCAGTTGGAAATGCAGTTAAGATGCCTGTTTCCATCTTAAGATTGACAGGACTTGTTATCTCTAACGCCATTGGCGGTAAAGTTGAGATATACAATGTTATATCAGGACCTGTAGGTGTTGTTAATGTAGTAGACACCGTGGTCGCAAATGAGAACGTTAATACCGGTATAAAGGTAAGCACTCTCGTAATGCTTGCAGGAATGATCTCCGTTGCACTTACGATCTCCAACATGCTTCCTTTGCCTGGTCTTGACGGTGCTCAGGTCATTATACTTGTTGTAGAAATGGTCATTGGCAGAAAACTGCCGAAGAAAGCCGAGAATGCAATCACGGTTATCGGTTTCTTTGTCCTTCTGGGACTGGTTTTGTTGGCGTTTGCATCAGATATAGCAAAGATCGTATTTGAGGGTTGGTAACATGGATAACTTTTACGGTAGAAAAGGTACAAGAGTAATCAATGTCGGAGGTCTTAAGATCGGCGGTGATAATCCGATCGCGGTTCAGTCCATGAACAACACCAAGACTTCGGATGTGGAAGCAACCCTTAAGCAGATCAATGATCTTTACGAGGCAGGCTGTGATCTTACCAGAGTTGCAATACCTGATATGGCTGCAGCAGAAGCTCTTAAGGAGATAACAAAAAGATCTCCGATACCTGTTGTCGCAGATATTCATTTCGACTACAGGCTGGCTCTTGAAGCAGTTAAGAACGGAGCAGCTAAGATAAGGATCAATCCGGGTAACATCGGAGGCAGTGAGAATGTATTCAAAGTTGCATCAGCTTGTAAGGAGAGAAATATTCCGATAAGAGTCGGTGTTAACTCAGGTTCAATAGAAAAACGTCTGTTGGAAAAGTACGGAAAGGTATGCCCTAAAGCCATGACAGAGAGTGCTTTGGGTGCAGTTAAGCTTCTTGAGGATGTTGATTTTGATGACATCATCATCAGCATTAAATCCTCCAGTCCGAGACTTACTATTGAGACATATAAGATGCTTTCGGGCATGACTGATTATCCTTTGCACGTTGGTGTAACGGAAGCAGGAACAGTTCGTGAGGGCATCATCAAATCAGCTGTCGGAATCGGTTCTTTGTTGTCATCCGGAATAGGTGATACCATCAGAGTTTCACTTACAGGTGATCCTGTAGATGAGGTTCTTGCTGGTATCGGTATCCTTAAGGCTCTTGATCTTCGAAAAGGAGGAATTACTTTTGTTTCCTGTCCTACATGCGGAAGAACCAGAGTTCCTTTGATAGAACTTGCTTCAGAGATCGAGAAGCGTATCTGTAAGCTTCCTTATGACCTTAAGGTAGCTGTTATGGGTTGCGTCGTTAACGGCCCTGGAGAGGCAAAAGATGCTGACATTGGATTGGCCGGAGGGATAGATGAATTCATTCTTTTCGAAAAGGGTGAGACCATTAGGCGCATTAAGGCTGAAAATGCGGTGGATGAGTTTGTTGAAGAAGTGATTAAATTGGGAGAAAAGAATAATGTCAGGTAAATTGACGGATCTGTTCGACTTCCTTGAGCCTGAGGAAAAAGAACAGTTATGTTTTTTGAATATTGAAAAAATAAACCTTAACAAAAAAACTTCACGACTTGATATCTATTTGTCCGGTGGTGAATTTTTATCTGAGGAAAATTTGCTCGCTTTGGCCGAATACAAGGCTAAGGCTGAGTTTGACTGTGACGTAAAGTTCATTTTCCAGGGCTTTACGGACATGGGTTATGCGATGAAGTGTCTTTCGGATCTTATCGTAAGCGAGCTGTCTCTCGAAAACTATGAGTATTGTCAGATCTCCAGATCATCGAGATTTTCCATAACGGATAACAAGCTCTTGATCGAATCTGATTCGATGAACAGAGAACTTTCAGATATGCTTCTTAATTCATACGGAAGAACATTTATGGATATCTTCGAGTCTCATACTGGAATGAGACCTGAGGCGTTTTCCTATGAGTTTGTAGATGAGATCGAGACGGCATATTTTACATCAGACATCCCGTCAGATGACTTTGAGACTTACGATACTCCTCAGGAAGTTCCTGAAGAATATTGGGAGCCTGAAGAGAAGAAGAAAAAGACTGAAGATAAAGAGGAAAAAGTATCTTCAACTGATAAGAATTCATGGGAATATAAGGCTAAAGTGCAGAAGAAGCTCATGAAGGAGAACGAAGGCGATAAGAAGAACTTCCGTAAGGCAAATGCTGAGTCTTTGTTCGGTCGTGTAAAGAAGGATGTTCCGTTCTATGCCATCAAGGATATTGATGTAAGTGAACGTGAAGTCAACTTCGAAGGAAGGATCAAGCTTGATGAGGACGGATTAAGACTTGCCAAGAGCGGTAAGTGTGTAATCGCGAACTTCAAGGTTTTCGATGAGACGGGCGGAGTAAGCTGCGTTATGTTCGTTAAGCCTGAAGAAGCTGATGCTTTTGAAAAGAAGTTTGAAAAGGGCGGATACGCAGGATTCCAGGGAGAACCTACCGATAACAGAGGTGAGTTCGGTATCAAGGTGTCGGGTATTTTCGAGAGAGAAAAGCCGAAGCCTCGTATGGAGAACTGCGAATACAAGCGAGTTGAGCTTCATGCCCATACAAAGATGAGTGCACAGGATGCAACTATCGTTCCTGCTGATCTTATGAAGACGGCTGCAAGGTTCGGTCATAAGGCTTGTGCTGTAACAGACCACGGTGTTGTTCAGGCATTCCCTGAAGTGTTTAATACTGCAAAGAAATTGACGGTAGGAGATTCCGACGAGAAGTTCAAGCCTATCCTTGGTGATGAGGGTTACGTAGTAGATGACGGACCTACGATCTGCTACAACCTTCCTTTTGAAAAGCCGGAAAGATCAGCTATCGGTTATATCGTTTCCGTTGCCGTAAAGACAACCGGAGATGATTGTTGTACCGATACGATGCAGGAAATATGTCTTCGTAAGTATCATCTTAAGGGATATGTTTCTCCAAGGCCTTATAGAGAGGGAGAAGATCCTGAGGCTGCTCGTGAATTCTCTGAAAGAGATATCGACAGATCTCTTTGGACAGAAGGAGAATACGAGGACTTTTCCATTGAACCTGCTAAGGCAAGAGGTTATGTAAAAGAGGACTATGACGAGAAGTTCTGGTCTAGTATCAAAAACAGCGATGAAATTGATTCAATGACACTCGGAAATACGGGAACAGATGATCCTGTTATTCCTGAGGGCATTGAGTATGAATTCGTTTCTGAGTACAGAACTCTCTTTACGGGTGATGTATGGCAGGTACCGGGAAATGAGCCTGTTGATTCATACTTTAAAGCAGGTGAGATCGTTGAGTTTATTGGAGACGGTTACCTTTGCGGTAATGACGTCTTCAAGGCTATGGGATTTTTGCGTAAGGCAGGATATGCGATCAATATCGAGGATCACCTGTACTACAGACATAAATTCCTTCAGCCAGTTGTAAGTGTTTATGATATAAGACTGCTTAGCGGCAAGGAATTATATAAGCAATATCCTGATCTTGAAACTGAGTGTGCAGAAGTAGCTCAGGAGATCATCGACTATCTTAAGGAGACAGGAACAGTTGATCCTTATGAGATCAATGATAAGGTAGGCCATTATCCGTTAAGTCAGATAAAGAGCAAAGAGAACAGAGCGTTCCATATTATCTATCTCACCAGAAATAATATGGGTCTTTATAATCTGTATAGACTTGTATCTGAATCCAATGTTCACTATTTTTATCGTCGTCCGAGAACACCGAGAAGTCTTGTTAAGTATTTCTCATCGGGTCTTATCATTGGAGGCGCATGCGAGCAAGGTGAGATATATAGAGCTATCCTTAACAAGTACAGAGAACTTAATAAGGATTACCAGGGTACTCTGGAATTCCTTAAGAATGATCCTAAGTTTGGTGAAATGATCAAGCTTTATGATTATTTCGAAATACAGCCTTTGACTAACAATATGTTCTTAACAAGAGAAGAAGTTGAGCCAAGGTTAAATAAGGATGATGTCCTTAATATCAACAAGCTTATCGTAGCGCTTGCAGATGCATACGGATACCCTTGTTGTGCGACTTGTGATGCCCACTTCCTCAATAAAGAAGACGGAAAATACCGTATGTATCTTCTTATGTCCATGGGATTTGCAGATGCAACACAGCAGGCAGATCTCTACTTCAGGACAACGGAAGAGATGCTCGAGGAATTCTCATATCTCGGAGAAGAAAAAGCAATTGAAGTTGTTTGCACAAACACATGTAAATTTGCTGATATGTGCGAGGACGGAATCAAGCCGTTCCCGGATGGTTCTTATCCGCCTATCATTGCAACTGCTGCATCTGATGTTCAGGATCTTACTTGGACAAAAGCTAACAGGATGTACCGACATAACGGTGTACTTAATGAGTTCGTTAAAGAAAGACTTGAGAAAGAACTTAAGTCTATTATCGGTAACGGTTATGCGATCATGTACTATATCGCTTACCGTCTTGTTAAGCAGTCCAATAACGATGGTTATATCGTAGGTTCGAGAGGTTCTGTCGGATCTTCACTTGTTGCGACGATGTGTGGTATATCGGAGGTTAATCCATTGCCGCCTCATCATAGATGTCCGAAGTGTAATTTTGTTGAGTTCAATAACACAGGTGAATACGGTTCAGGTTTTGATCTTCCAAAGAAGAATTGTCCTCACTGTGGAGTTGAGATGATCTGTGACGGTCAAGATATCCCATTCGAGACGTTCCTTGGATTCTATGGAGATAAAGCACCTGATATCGATCTTAACTTCAGTAGTGAATATCAGCCTAGAGCACATAAGTACGTTGAGTATCTGTTCGGTAAGACTCATACATTTAGAGCAGGAACGATAAGTGGTTACGCTGATAAAAACGCTGAAGGTGTTGCCAGAAAAGCAGCAGAAGATCTTGGAATCACATATACAAGAGCTCAGCTTGAATATATGTCACAAGGCATTATCGATGTTAAGAGAACCACAGGTCAGCATCCTGGCGGTATCGTCGTTATTCCTCAGGAACAGGATATCTATGAGTTTACTCCTATCCAGTATCCTGCAGATAAGGAAGAAAGCTCGATAACAACGCACTTTGACTTTAACTCTTTGCATGATACGATCTTGAAACTCGATATTCTTGGCCATGCTGACCCTACGGTACTACGTATGCTTCAGGTTTTGCCGGATATCGATGTAACTACTATTCCGATACCTGATCCGAAGGTAATGAGCCTTCTCGAATCAACGGATGCATTGGGATTTGATGTATCTGAAACGGATGCCGGATCAGCTACGCTTGGTCTTTCTGAGCTTGGAACGAACATGGCCCGTGGAATGATCAAGGAAGCTGCACCAAGAAGATTCTATGATCTCGTTCAGCTCATGGGTCTTTCACACGGTACTGACGTATGGAGTGGTAACGCACAGGATCTCATCAGAGACGGTATCTGTGACCTTAACTCTGTTATCGGATGTCGTGACTCTATCATGACTACACTGATTTATTGGGGACTTCCAAATAAGGATGCATTCGACATCATGGAGAATGTCCGTAAGGGTAAAGTTGCTAAGGGTGCTGTTGCAGAAAAGTGGGAAAAGTGGAAGCAGATGATGAAGGATAACAATGTGCCTGATTGGTACATCGGTTCTTGTGAAAAGATCAAGTACATGTTCCCGAAAGCTCACGCTGCTGCATACTGTATCTCTACTTTGCGTGTTGCATGGTTCAAGGTCTATTATCCTGAAGAATATTACTGCGCATTCTTCTCGATTCGTGGTGAAGAATTTGATGCTGAGACTATGTGTCTTGATAAGAATGTACTTATTGAGAGACGTAAGTTCCTGGCTGAAGAAATGCACAGAGATCCGAACCCGAAGATCAAGAGTGAGTTCTATCTTTGTGAGATAGTAGAGGAAATGTATGCCCGTGGTATTACTTTTGCTCCTATCGATCTTGAGAAGTCAGATGCTACTAAGTTTGTTAAGGTCGAGAAGGGCGTCATAAGACCTCCTCTTGATGTTATTGATACTATTTCTGAGAGTATGGCTACGCGTATTGTTAATGCCAGAGAAGAAGAGCCGTTTAAGAACAGAGAAGATCTTAAGTCCAGAAGCGGTATTGGTGATTCTGCTATCAATAAACTTGCTGATTATGGTCTGTTGGAAGGTATGCCGGAGTCTGCTCAGGTAAGTCTTTTTGACCTGATGATGTGATATTGGAGGTAAGAATGCTTCTTGCTGAGGTAATTTTGCGTAACAGCGTGGATAATACGGATCTTATCTATACGTATAAGATCCCTGATGATCTCGCGGGCAAGATCTCTGCCGGAATGCTCGTCGATGTTCCGTTTGGAATGCATAACGGAACACGTGACGCTCTTGTATTGTCAGTAAAAGACGGAGAGTATGAAGGTAAGTTCAGACTTAAATCCATTAAGAGCATAAAAGATCCGCTTCCTGTAATGAAGCCTGATCAGATTGCTCTCATTGAATATATTCAGAAACGTTATGTCTGCCGCAAAGGCGATGCCCTCTCTTTGATGGTACCGTCTGTTGTGGCAGAACATAAAAATCCACAGGTAAGATGTGTTGAACTTACTGATGAAAAGAAGGCAAGAGAACTTCTGGCTTCAAATAGGATAAAGAGCATAAACCAGATAAGGATACTTGAATCCCTTTTCGAGAAAAGCCCTGTACAGGCTCAGGAACTTCTTGTTGTTACGTCATCTTCAAATGCGAATCTTTATGCACTTGTTGATAAGGGACTTATCCGTATCTTCAAGGAAGAAGATATGACAGAGACTGTTGACGAGAAGGCTGAATATGTAAGAGGACCTGTGCATGATCTTAATGTTGAACAGCAGTATGCCGTAAACAGGATCTGCGAAGAAAGGAAGAATCATAAGGTATTCCTTCTTCACGGAATCACGGGTTCAGGTAAGACGGAAGTATTTCTTAAGTGTGCGGAAAGTTATCTCGAGAAAGGACACAGTGTTCTTTATCTTGTTCCTGAGATATCTCTTACTCCGCAGACCATAAGATGGATCACCGGAAGATTTAACAGGGAAGTAGCTGTGCTACACAGCAGACTCACGTCCAAAGAAAGATATGAGCAGTGGGATAAGATCAGAAAGGGAGAAGCTAAGATAATCGTAGCTGCAAGAAGCGGCGTGTTTGCTCCTATAGATGGCCTTAAGCTGATCATAATTGATGAGGAACATGATTCATCATATAAATCGGATAAGCATCCTAAGTACAGTGCAAGGGATATAGCGATTGCCCGTGCAAAGCTTACAGGTGCAACTGTAGTTTTGGGTTCTGCTACTCCGTCTATCGAGACGTACTATGCGGCTAAGAATGATTACTATGAACTTTTGAAGCTGACGCAGAGGGCTAATCCTAATGCGCATCTTCCAAAGGTTACCATTGTAGATATGAAAGAGCAGATCAAGCAGGGTGCGGGAAGCTTTTTCTCAATACCGCTCAAGAACAAGATGCTCAAGGCTCTTGATGAGGATAAACAGATAATACTGTTCCTCAACAGAAGAGGTTATTCGAGAACACTTATCTGTAAGGATTGCGGTGAGCCTTTGAACTGTCCTTCATGTTCTGTGGGTATGACTCTTCATACGAACAGGCACAGCAAGGAAAAGCTTCTGATCTGTCATTACTGCGGTTATGCGATCCCTGTGTCGGAGGCAAAGTGCAATGCCTGCGGAAGTAAGGAACTTGATTCCATAGGATTTGGTACGCAACAGTTGGAGGAGCAGGTTAAGACTACTTTCCCGGGTGTATCTGTTCTTCGTATGGATCAGGATTCGACTGCGGGAATAGGTGCTCATGAGAAGATATTAAGTGCTTTTCGAGAGAAAAAAGCATCGATACTTATTGGAACGCAGATGATCGCGAAGGGACATGATTTTCCTGAGGTTACCGTAGTAGGAATACTCGATACGGATATCATCGCGGCAAGCCCTGACTACAGAGGATCTGAGAGGGCTTTCCAGCTTATAACCCAGGCATCGGGAAGAGCCGGAAGAGACAACGATCCGGGTGAGGTCTTCATACAGACATATAAGCCTGATAATCCGCTTATCATGTACGCGGCATGCCAGGACTATGACAGCTTCTTTGATGCACAGCTCGAGTACAGACAGGCGATGAATCTGCCGCCGTTTAAGGCATCCGGAGAGATCATGATCCAGTCATCTGATGAAGATGAACTTATGAGAATATCCGATGACCTCGCGAAGTACTTGAGAGATTACTTAAGTTATCAGAGCAAGGACTTCGGTTTTGAACTATACGGACCGATACCTTCTGCGATATATGAGCTTCGCGGAAACTACAGAAATGTTTTCAATATAAAGGCAAAGAACAAGTCTTCGCTCAACGCGGTGTTTAAACAGGTTTTCGAAGATTTTGATTATACGAGATATCCGATCTCTGTTGATTCCGACAAGTAATAAATGACTCCTTATGATCATCCGGGTCGTAAGGAGTCTTTACATGTTAAATGATGTTTGCAGCATGTATCATATATTATAATATGTCAGTTTTCGATGTGGTATAATACATTGTTAGATTAATGAATGAGGTTTTATAACATGGCATTAAGAAATATAGTTTTAGAGAATGAAGAACTTATACGTAAAAAGAGCAGACCTGTAGATGAGATCACACCAAGGATCCTTACATTGCTCGATGATATGGCTGATACGATGTACTACGAGAACAGAGGTATCGGTATAGCTGCTCCTCAGGTAGGTGTTTTAAGACGTGTATTTATCGTTGATGTAGGTGATGATCACGGTCTTATCGAGTTTATCAATCCTGAGATCACAAGAAGAGAAGGAACTCAGGTTTATACCGAAGGTTGCCTTTCTTGCCCTGGTAAGAACGCAGAGGTCGAAAGACCTGCTGAGATAACAGTTAAGGCTCTCGACAGAAACGGCAAAGAGTTTACTCTTGATGCTGACGGTCTTTTGGCTGTTTGTATCTGTCACGAATATGATCATCTCGACGGAATCCTTTTTATTGATAAGGCAATAAACGGCGAGATCTATGAAGTGGAGTCCGATTCATGAGTGATCTGAAAATCTGTTTTATGGGTACACCTGACTTTGCCAGGACTGTTTTGGAATCACTGGTAAACGAAGGATATAAGGTAGTTCTTTGTTGCTGCCAGCCTGATAAGCCTGTTGGCCGTAAGAAGAT
This sequence comes from uncultured Clostridia bacterium, assembly GCA_947303255.1. Taxonomy (GTDB): domain Bacteria; phylum Bacillota; class Clostridia; order Saccharofermentanales; family Saccharofermentanaceae; genus Saccharofermentans. The sequence goes on from CAMYXL010000006.1 coordinate 39,907, forward strand.
AATCACAGCCCCTCCGGTTAAAGTTTTCGCGCAGGAAAAAGGAATTGATGTATTCCAACCTGATTCAATGAGAACGGATGAGGCTTATGAGACTATCTCAAAGTATGAACCGGATCTTATCATCACGGCTGCTTACGGCAAGATCCTTCCATCGAAGATACTTAACATCCCTACGATGGGATGCGTTAATGTTCATGCTTCGCTCCTTCCTAAGTACAGGGGTGCAGCTCCTGTTCAGTATGCCATCATGAACGGTGATAAGGTTACGGGTGTAACTATCATGGAGATGGACGAGGGCATGGATACCGGCGCCATGATCGATAAGGTTGAAGTAGCCATAAGAGATGACGTTGATACTGAAACTTTGATGAGTGAACTTGCGGTAGCAGGAAGTAAGCTTCTTATCGATACTCTTCCAAAGTACCTTAACGGCGAGATCCTCGCACATGCACAGAATAACGATGAAGCTACTGTATGCGGTCAGATAAAGCCGGATCAGGGCGTTATCGATTGGAACTGGAGTGCTCAGAAGATCCACGATATGGTAAGAGCTCTTACTAACTGGCCTGGTGCATCTACTATCCTGGACGGAAATAAGCTCAAGATATATAAGACCCACGTTGCGGAATTTGAAGATACTGACCTTAAGCCTGGTCAGATAGCCAAAGCTCACAAAAAGGATCTCTTCGTCAAGTGCGGCGAAGGTTACCTTGCAATTGACGAGCTCCAGACAGCAGGCGGCAAGCGCCTTCAGGCTATCGATTGTGCCCATAACTTCAAGGTCGGAACTATGCTCGGTGAAGGTGTATGATCTCAGATCGCGAGATTGCATATGAAATGCTCTATGATGTCTTCGAGAAAGAAGGCTTCAGTAATCTCGTCCTCAAGGATTACGAGACTACGGGATTTGTATCTGCCATGTTTTATGGCACGATCCTTAGGTCCGTGACCATTGATTTTATCCTCAAGCACGTAACTAAGACTGACGTGAACGATATGGATCCTTCAACGAGGACTATCGTTCGCATGGGCGCCTGGCAGATACTCTTTTCTGACAAAGTCCCGACATTTGCCGCATGCAATACATCAGTCGAGCTTTGCAAGAAGTATAGGCCCCAGAGCAGTTCTTTTGTTAATGCTATTCTTCGAAAACTCGCGTCAGCTGATATCGATATAGATTCTTTTAAACCTGAGATCCGTACTTCTCTAAAAAGCGAGATCTTCGGCATCCTCAAAAAAAGCTACGGCAAAGAAAAAGCCCTTAGCATCGGCGAAGCTCTTTTAAACAGACCGAACATCGCTATCAGACCTAACAGGCTTAAGACTGATAAGGAAAAACTCAGGAAGCTTTTGCTCGAAGAGGTAGCAAGTATCTCGGATTCCACGCTGATCCCTGATGCTCTCCTCATAGACGGAACCAATATCGAGAATCTCCAAAGCTTTAAAGACGGATTGTTCTTTGTTCAGAATGAAGCCGCACAGCTGGCATCCATCGTGGCAGATCCTTCCGAGGATACGGATATCCTTGATTGCTGCGCAGCTCCGGGAGGAAAGAGCACGCATCTTGCGGAACTAAGTAATGACAGCTCCAGGATCCTGTCTCTTGATATCAACGAGAGCAGACTAAAGCTCATCGATGATAACGCCAAGCGTCTCGGACTTAGCTCAGTTAAGACGATGTGCGCTGACAGCACTGATCTTAAAGCTTCACTGGGTGACAGGAGTTTTGATCTTGTTCTTTGTGATGTTCCTTGCAGCGGACTTGGTCTGATGGCACGTAAACCTGATATCAGACTTACTATTTCGTATGACAGGATAGAGGAACTCTTGCCGCGTCAGAAGATTATCCTTAAGAATGCTTCGGAGTACGTTAGACCGGGAGGTTTCCTCATATACAGTACATGCACGATGAATAAGGCTGAAAATGAAGAAACGATACAAGATTTCCTCGCGAACAGCCCCGATTTTGTGCCATGTGATATAACTGATATATTGCCTTCGTCTCTTATAATGGATGAAGGAAGAAAAGAATCTTGCAGGAATGGTATGCTTACACTGTTCCCGGATACCGACGGATGCGACGGTTTCTTTATCTGTAAGATGGAAAGGAGAGCCTGATGGATAAGAGATTTTGTCTTGATCTGAATCTTAATGATATCAAGGATTGGTGCGCGGAAAAGTCATTTCCGTCCTATCGTGCCGACCAACTTTTTAAGTGGCTCTCCACAGGCGTTATCTGTCTTGATGACATGACCAATATCCCTAAGGATATGCGTGCTTCCTTAAGTGAAGATTTCATTTTCGATGAGGGAATGAAGATAGAGCATGAATTTGTTTCTCAGATAGACGGTACGGTTAAGCTTGTGTTCAGGATGTATGACGGTCACATCATCGAGACCGTAATCATGAGATATAAGCAGGGATTATCCATCTGCATCTCTTCACAGGCAGGCTGCAAGATGGGATGTACATTCTGTGCTTCTGCTCATGCAGGATTCGGAAGAAACCTCACAGGCGGTGAGATGCTCGGTCAGGTCCTTCTTTCACAGAAGAGAATGAACGAGAGAATAAGAAGTGTCGTTGTCATGGGCATAGGTGAGCCTTTTGATAATTACGATAATCTGATGCGATTTATTGAACTCGTTACCTGCGAAGAGGGAAACAACCTTGGTTCCAGACACATAACAGTCTCGACATGCGGTCTTGTTCCTAAGATGAAGGAATTTACCGCTTTGAAGTCACAGGTCAATCTGTCTGTTTCTTTGCATGCACCTAACGACGAGCTTCGTAAGCAGCTCATGCCGATCGCGAATAAGTACAGTCTTGATGAACTTATCAAGGCTTGTGATGAATATATTAAAGCTACTAACAGAAGGATTACTTTCGAGTATTCGCTTTTTGACGGCGTTAATGACGGACCTGAATCAGCCCGTGAACTCTATAGACTTTTAAGAGGACTTCATTGCCATGTTAACCTTATCGCGGCTAACGAATTCCCGGGAAGTCCGTACAAGAGAAGCCGTAAGGAACATATTGAGGCATTCAGATCGTCTCTAGAACGATACAAGATAAATGCAACATTAAGAAGAGAAATGGGAACTGACATCATGGCTGCCTGCGGACAGCTTCGAAGAGGACTGGAGCAATGAAGTATTTTGCTATCTCAGACAAAGGTCTCGTAAGAGACAATAACGAAGACAGCATCGCCTGCGAGAAGTTCGGCGATACTCTTTGCATGGTCGTAGCAGACGGTCTAGGCGGACAGGAAAAGGGCGAAATCGCCAGTATGATCGCCGTCACAGGTATGATGGATATCCTTCGCGAAAACTCTGATAAGCTCATCAACTTTGATGAATCTTCTATCGTTGAGATACTTGAAGGAAGTTACCAGAAGATCAACAGTAAGATACTTCTTCGTGCCTGCTACAACAAAGAATGTATTGGCATGTCCACGACTCTTACATGTGCGATCCTTAACGATAAGCGTCTTATCATTTCCCATTTGGGTGACTGCCGTGCCTATCTTTTGCACGGATCCAAACTTGAGGTTCTTACGCTTGACCATACCTATGCTGCAGAGCTCATAAAGAGCAACGCACCGGGCATAAGTGAGGAAGAGTATAAGGCTGCCAGAAACATGCTCACAAAGTACCTCGGAGAAAACATTTTTATCACTCCGGATATTTACAGGTATAATGTAATGTATGGAGATTTGATCCTTCTTTGTTCAGACGGGCTTTATGCCTATATCGACGAGGATAAGATGAGATCTCTCTTGAGGATACATTCTGATCTTCAGAAGTGTGCCAAAAGCTTAATAGATGAAGTTTTTGAAAACGGGGCCAATGATAATGTGTCACTTATACTGGCACATAACAGACCCGATGATAAAAAGGAGTTTATATCATTATGAACGAACAGGGACCAGAAGGCTTGTTGTTTGCAGGTAAGTATAAGATTACCAAGATGATCGGCAAGGGCGGAATGGCCAATGTCTATCTTGCTGTAGATATGTCTACGGGAACCAATGTCGCAGTAAAGATCTTAAAACCTGAATATTCAAACAACGACGAATTCATTAAACGATTCGATACCGAGGCTCGTGCTGTTTCATCATTGAATCATGCTAATATCGTTAAGGTCTACGGAGTAGGTCATGAGCATAACTACAGATATATCATCCAGGAGTATGTTCAGGGAATTACCGTAAAAGAACTCATTAATCAGAACGGTCATCTTGACTGGCGTGTGGCTGTACCGATCGCTATCCAGGTCGGAATGGCAGTAGAGCACGCTCACAGGAACGGAATCGTTCACAGAGATATAAAGCCGCAGAATATTCTCATCAACAGAGAGAGAATAGCAAAGATCACCGACTTCGGTATCGCTCGTGCGGCTACTTCTAATACGATCACAATGAATTCCGGCGGAGCTTTGGGATCAGTCCATTATTTCTCACCTGAGCAGGCAAGAGGCGGTAATGTAGGTCCTAGTTCCGATATCTATTCGATGGGTGTAATGCTTTTCGAGATGGTTACGGGAAGACTTCCTTTTGACGGTGATACTGATGTTGAGGTTGCTCTTAAGCATCTTCAGGATAAGCCACCGGTCCCGTCAAGCCTTCAGTCAGGAATTCCTGCAGGTCTTGATTCCATCATCCTTAAGTGTATGCAGAAGAACCCTGAGAGACGTTACTCTTCAATGCGTCAGATGGTCGAGGAACTCGACGGTTTGATGGTTGACCCTAACGGTGTTTTCGGTGTTATCAATACTGACCCGGGTAAGCCGGCAGAAGAAGAGATCAATTCTTCTTTCAGACAGAACCCTAGCTACAACAAGATCGATGAGTTTGAAAAGACCATCGAGAGCAGACGTAAGGCAAGGATCGTATCGATCATTTTAACTTCACTTATTGTTTTGGTTATTGTCGGAGTTCTTGTGGGTGGATCTGCGCTTTTGATGAAATTGTTGTCAGGTTTTACGAAGAACGAGAAAAAGGTCGAATATGTTGTTGAAGATTATAAAGGAATGACCAGAGACGAGGTCGATGCAATCCTTACGAAGAATAATATTCAGCACGACTTTAAGTTCGTAATCGATGAATCTCTGGCTGAAGGTATCGTTATCGATCAGAGTATCGAACCTGGAACAAAGATCGCATCAGGTTCCAATCTTAAGACAATAGTCCTCAGTATATCCCAGAAATCGGATTCCATAATCCTTGCTGACTATACGGGACTTAACTATAACGATGTATGTACAACGCTTGAAGCTCTGGGACTTGTTCCGATGAAGATAAGCGAGATATCGACTGAAGTCGATTCGGATATCGTCCTTCGTACTGATCCGGCTGACGGAACAGCAGTTGCTCCGGGAAGTACGGTAATCGTTTATTATGCTGTAGAACCTACCAGCAGTACAGTTCCAAGTATCGTTGGTATGAACGTGTCTGATGCTAAGTCTGCCATCGAAGCGGCAGGTCTTACGGCATCATTTGATGCAGCTCCTGAAGTATTTGATCTCCCTGAATCAGAGCAGATCGTAATCCAGATCAATCCAGAAGAGGGTACCACTGTACCTCATAACTCAACCATCAAGGTATGGCTCGGTACACAGGAAGATTATCAGCGCGGCGGTACTCCGACTCCGACACCTCCTAAGATCAAGGTCGAGCCTATGATCGTAGGTTCAGGTAAAGTCGAGGGATCAGGTGAATATGATCCTGAGACAACGGTTAACCTTAAGGCTGTTCCGGATGAAGGATTCAAGTTTGATTATTGGCAGGATAGTCTCGGTAATGTTGTATCCGTAAAGGAAGAATACACATTTATCGTTACGGAGAATAACCATATTTTCGTAGCAGTGTTTACGGCTAATCCGACATCAACGCCGACACCTACGCCGACGCCGTCACCGGCACCGACAGCTACGTCGACTCCGACACCGACGCCAAGTCCGACAGCTACTCCGACACCAACACAGGTGCCTGATAATAATACGCCTCCGCCACCACCGCCACAGGATCCTAACCAGAATCCAGGAAACCAGGGTGACAATAATAACGGAGGATTCTGAGTGGAAGGTAAGATAACCAAAGGTCTGGGCGGAATCTATAGTGTCCGCACATCATCAGGTGATACTGTCAGTGCTTCTGCCAGAGGTATTTTTCGAAAAGCAAAGATAACGCCTACAGTGGGAGATAATGTAGTCATTTCTCCCTCAGGCGATCCTGATGTCGAATACGTTATCGACAAGATCGAGAAGAGAAAAAACTGGCTCGTAAGACCGCCTGTAGCAAACATTGATGTGCTTATCCTTTGTTTTGCCGTAAAGGATCCGGAGCCTGACCTTAAGCTTCTTGATAAGATGCTCATTATCTGCGGCCTTTTGGATATCAAGCCGTGCATTATCTTTACCAAATGCGATCTTAATGACGAATACGGACAAAGCCTTCTTGAGACATATTCCAAGGCAGGATTTGATTGTTTTCGATCAGGAATAGATGAAGATGTAGACCCTGAGGAGATCATCAAGGTAGGCGGCAAGAATGCCATCTTCGGATTTGCAGGGCCATCTGGCGTCGGCAAGAGTACGCTTTGTAACGGACTTCTTGAAGGCGACATCATGAAAGTCGGTGATATTAGCGACAGGCTCAAACGAGGAAAACACACAACAAGACACGTCGAATTGTTTGATTTTTTCGGCGGTTTTATAATGGATACTCCGGGTTTTACATCTTTGAGTTTGTTAGAATTGGGTGTAGAGTATAAGAGTGTGATCTTAGGTTATCCGGAGATCGCCAAAGAAGGTCTTAATTGCCGATTTGATGACTGCAGACATGCATCCGAACGTGATTGTGCCGTTATCGAAAATGTCGGCGTAACAATAGATGAGGGAAGATATTCTCGTTATCGCGAGTTCGAAGAGGAACTCTACCAAAAGAGAAACGAATATACCGGAAGGAAGAAGTTTTATTATGAGCAGTGATGTGAAATTCGAGATTGCACCGTCAATCCTGTCAGCGGATTTCTGTTGTCTCCTAGACGAGATCAAACAAGTTGAGGGACATGCCAAATACCTGCACATCGATGTTATGGACGGACACTATGTTCCTAATATTTCCTTTGGTATTCCGGTTATCAATAAGATTCGCCCTCATACGGATATGATCTTTGATGTTCATCTCATGATCACCAATCCTGAAGAATTCGTCGAGAAATTTGCAAAGGTCGGAGCTGATGCGATCACATTCCATATTGAATGCACTGATGATCCTAAAGCTCTTATCGATAAGATCCATTCATTGGGAAAGAAAGCAGGAATCGCCATTCATCCTGATACACCTGTTGAGAAGGTTTTCCCTTATCTTAAGGATCTGGAGATCGTGCTTCTTATGTCTGTTATTCCGGGCCTCGGCGGTCAAAAATTCATGGAAGATGCACCTTCACGTTTAAAGGCTATCCGTGAAGAACTCGACAGAGTTGGTTCCAAGGCTCTTCTTTCCGTTGACGGCGGAATACATACACAGACGATCGAGACTGCAGTTAAGTCAGGAGCTCGTCTTCTTGTTGCCGGCAGTGCAGTCTTTGATACTCCTGATCACGGTAAAGCCGTAGAGGATCTTATATGTGCGGTAAAGCTCTGACAAGAACAGTAGTAATAACAGGCGGTCCCATCTTTGACGAGGCCGCTTCTTTGATATTGCCGGGAGATAGAGTTGTCTGTGCTGACAGCGGAGTTGATTATGCCATCGCCAACAGCATCAGGCCTGATGAAGTCTACGGCGATCTTGATTCCATTTCAGCTGAGGGAAAGAACTTTATTGAGGTAAGCGGCATTCCTTTGAAGACATTCCCCGTCGAGAAAGATATGACTGATACCGAACTTGCAATAAGAAGCTGTGATCCGTCTTCCGAGATATTGCTGATCTGCTCTTTGCAGGGACGTCCTGATCATGTTCTTACCAATATATTATTAGTCTCCCGATTAAGACGTGAGGGAAGAAGCATAATCTGTTCTGACGGACATACGGATATTATCCCGTTATACGGTAAAGATGAGATCAACATTGATGAAGTGTTGGATCCTTCTTATAAAGCGATATCTCTTATTCCTGTTTCAGATGAAGTCACAGGTGTTACAGCAAATGGACTTTATTATCCTCTTAATGATGCAACTATAGTCCGCGGCAGTTCTTTTACAAACAGCAATGAACTTTCGAGAGGATCATCCTCATTTTCAGTATCTGTTGACTCGGGAGAATTACTCGTTGTCATAACTGACAAAGTATAAGCTGCCAAATAGAAAAATAAGACAAAAGATAAGGGCTGTTCATCGAAGTGAACTGCCCTTTGATCTGTTTAGACAAATAATCGGATTACTTAAGTCCCAACTCAGCTGCAACAGCTTCAAAAGCTTTTCTTGAGTTGATGATAGTCTGCTCTGATACGCAGAATGCAAGTCTGCAGTAGCCAGGACGGCTGAAGCTTGCACCAGGTACCAAAAGGAGATTGTGTTTAGCACAGATTTCACCGAACTCTGAATCGGAAAGACCGTTAGGAGTTTTCATGAAGATGTAAAGAGCTCCGTTTGGCTTAACAGCCTCAAAACCTGATTCTACGATGTTAGCATAAAGGAGATTACGGCGGTGCTCGTAGTTAGGTACATCTACCTTTGCATAAAGAGCACGTTCAACAACCTTCTGCCAAATAGCAGGAGCATTAACGCTTCCGAGTGTTCTGTTGGAAAGAACGATGGCAGCTGTGAGATCTTCGTAATCAGCGTGCTTAGGGCTTACGAGAGTGTAGCCGATACGCTCACCAGGAAGAGACAAAGCCTTACTCCATGAATAGCAGATGATGAGGTTATCGAAACAGTCGAGAGCAGAAGGAACTTTAATTCCATCGTAAGCAAGCTCGATATATGGCTCATCAGAGATTACGTGGATAACGTGATCACACTTAAGAAGAGCTGCATTAAGAGACTTAAGGAGCTCCTCAGAATAGACAACACCTGACGGGTTGTTAGGTGAGTTGATAACGATAGCCTTTGTCTTAGGTGTAACAGCAGCGATGATGGCGTCAACGTCAGGCATGAACTTGTCGTCCGTCTGAACGATGACAGGTACACCGCCGTGATTATCGATATAGTTGTTATATTCCATGAAGAAAGGAGCAAGAAGGATAACTTCATCGCCTTGATCAAGGATCGAATGGAATACGTCGTTCATAGCTGCAGCAGCACCGACTGTCATACATACGGCACCTGCATCAACTGTTACTGAAGATTCCTCGGAACGCTTCTTGGCGATAGCGGCGCGTGTTGCTTCGTAACCGCTGTTGCTCATGTAACCGTGTCCGCCAGGAACATCCTCTTCAACGATAGCCTTAAGAGCGTCTTTTACTTCCTTTGGAGGCTCAAGGTCAGGGTTTCCTATGGAGAAGTCGAAAACATTCTCTGCACCGTAGATAGCCTTTCTCTTGTTGCCTTCTTCAAACATCTTTCTGATGAGAGAGCCCGACTGGAGCTTCTCTTTGATATGTGATGAGATCATATTCTGTACTCCTTGAAAGTCATAATAAAGTATTATACTCTGATATCAGAATTTAAAAAGAGGTATAGATATATGCTAAGTGTTGGTACGAAAGCTCCCGATTTTACATTGCCTGATCAGAACGGTGATATGCATTCTCTTTCCGACTATAAGGGTAAGAGAGTTATCCTTTATTTCTATCCGAAGGACAATACTCCAGGCTGCTCCAAGCAGGCATGTGGTTTCTCTGAAAGATATCCTCAGATCATCTCAAAGGGAGCTGTTGTTCTCGGAATAAGCAAGGATTCTGTAGCATCCCACAAGAAGTTTGAGACCAATTATAACCTCGGTTTTACGCTTCTTTCTGATCCTGATCGAAAAGTAATCGAGGCATACGATGTCTGGAAGGAAAAGAAGAACTACGGCAAAGTTTCGATGGGTGTTGTAAGAACAACGTATCTTATTGATGAAAACGGCATCATAGTTATGGCTAACGACAAAGTAAAAGCAGCTGAAGATCCGGAGAATATGCTCGGAAAACTATAAGGAAGAGACCTATGATCAAGAAAGCAGTCGGATTCTTCATATCATTCATGATCGTTATCGGCGTCCTTTTTACATTCGGCGTTAGGTTATTCATGAATATGCAGAGTAAGACAATGATGTATGCTTTGGGTGATCAGCAGATCAACGGCCTTCTTGAAGAGGATCAGGAAAGCCCTAAAGTAGAGCAGAAAGATGATTCTCTTTTTAACGAGATACTTACTATAGTTCTCATAATAAGTTCCGGTATGACCATAGTATTCGGCATCTTGCTTTTCAGTGAACTCAGGAACAATAAAGCTCAAAAAGAAAAACTGAATATGGCTATAGAGATGCTGATACAAAAAGAAAGGACCAAGAAGGAACATGAGGATTCTGGTGAAACTGTTCCTGATACTTCGCCGTTGGTACCGCATACTACCAGATTTGAACTTGGAGGTTTTGTCGAGTCCGAGATGAACCGTCTCTTGATCGAGAACTATGAAGGACCGGATAAAAAACTGACCGTCATGTCCGACATGAATCTTCTTTCCAACGTGATAGAGAAGATAACCGATAAGATCGGTTCAGGTGTTAACGTAAAAGTAAGATCCGAACTTGCTGCATCAATAGTATTCACCGGCGATAACATGGTTTTCGAGGATGATGAAATAGAGAAGATATCAGGTATTGTTACGGAGGCAATGGGTTCTTTTGTTTTCGAAAACAATGAAGCGATAATTAAACTTCCGATAATTCCTGATTTCGGTTAAATGAATAGAAAGACAGATTTTTCATTCACTATATTTACGATCAAGCTTATCAGAAGTAATCTGACTACAGGCAAGGCGGAAACCCTGGAAAAAGCGAATAATTTTGTATAACAAAAATGCCGGTGAGATCTCACCGGCATTTCTTATATATTCATATTTCGATCAAATTGCTGTATAACCGCCGTCAACTGCGATGTTCTGTCCGTTTACATAGGAAGAAGCAGGGGATGCGAGGAACAAAGCTGCTGTATCGAGCTCACCCTCGTTACCGTAACGTCCGATCGGGATAGCACCCTTAGCGTATGCTGCGAACCAATCTGTCTCAAGAGTATCCTTTGTAAGTGGAGTCCAGAAGTAACCCGGGCAGATAGCATTAACAGTGATGCCTTCCTTACCCCATTCAGCAGCAAGAGCACGTGTGAGGTTAACTACACCACCCTTAGCAGCGTGGTAAGGAGCACATGTAGCAGCCATGTTACCAACAAGACCGTACATGGAAGAGATGTTGATGATACGGCCGTACTTAGCCTTGAGCATCTCTTTAGCAAACTCACGAGCACATGTGAATGTACCGAAGAGGTCAACGTTGATCTCGTTCATGAATGTCTCGTCAGAGATCTCGATTGTTGGAGCAACTGCGCCTGTACCTGCGTTATTAACAAGGATGTCTACGCGGCCGAATGTATCCATTGTAGCCTTAACAGCACTCTTAACCTTTTCTGTATCTGTAATGTCACATGCATAAGCAAGACACTTTACACCGTACTCTTTCTCGATTTCTGCCTTGTTCTCGTCAAGAAGGTTCTGACGGCGAGCGAGGAGAACGAGGTTAGCGCCCTGGCTGGCAAAAGCCTTAGCCATCTGAAGGCCCAAACCTGTGGAAGCACCTGTAACAACTGCAACTTGTCCTGTAAGATCGAAATAGTTTTTCATATGAAAGCCTCCTGAAAATCATTTTTTTATTTCTTCCGCAGATATTCTATCATATGAAAATGTCAAACGGGTGTATAATAACAACGAAAAAAGTCGCAAAAAAACAAGTTTTGTCGTCTAAATGTCAAAAATCGCTCAAAAGAAAATCACTATTGACTTTTGAAATGCGAATGTATATTATTATCTAGTCACAAAAAGCAGAACATGTTTCTCACCTCAAGCGAACAGTTAAGAGGTACATACTTAAAACATCTTACTATATAGATGTATTTTGTAGAGGAACGGGTTTTGCATGACCGTTCTTTTTTTGTTTAAGGAGGTGTATTCGTATCGCTAAACCAACATCAAATCAAATGATCAACGAAGAGATCAAATTCAGCAATGTTCGTCTTATCACTAGTGAAGGAGAGATGGTCGGAGTCGTGCCGATTGAGAAGGCATTGGCAGCAGCTGATGAAGCAGGCCTTGATCTGGTTTGCATATCACCTAATCCTGACAACCCGGTTTGCCGAGTAATGGATTACGGCAAGTATCTTTTCGAGCAGGGGAAGCGAGAGAAAGAAGCCAAGAAAAAGCAGAAAGAGACTGAGCTCAAAGAGATCGGAATCAAGCTTACAACAGATGTTCATGATATCGAGGTTAAGCAGAAGGCCGTTATCAAGTTCTTGAAGAACGGCGATCGTGTTAAGATCAACATCCGATTCAGAGGTCGTGAGATGGCATACCAGCAGCAGGGCTTTGCAGTTATGGAGAAGTTCGCTGAAGGAATCGCCGAGTTCGGTCAGGTTGATAAACAGCCTAAGATCGAGGGACGTAATATGGTCATGTACCTTGTCCCTAAGAAGAATTAAGCAAATCAAGTTCAAGGAGGAACAGTAAAATGCCTAAGCAGAAAACACACAGCTCATCTAAGAAGAGATTTAAGGTAACAGGTACAGGTAAAGTTTTGTACTCTCAGGCTTTCCGTCGTCACATCCTTAGCAAGAGACCTACTAAGAGAATGAGACATCTTCGTCACACAGCAGTTTGCTCTGAAGCTAATGCAAAAGTAATCAGAAAAATGATCCCTTATATGTAATTTCAGGATCTGAATTAGAATTGAAACCGACTAGGAGGAAAATAAAATGTCAAGAGTAAAAAGAGGCGTTCGCACAAGAGCTCGTCATCGTAAGGTATTGAAGGCAGCTAAGGGATATTTTGGTCACAAGAGCAAGCTCTTCAAGGTAGCTAATCAGGCTGTCATGAAGTCAGGTGCTTATGCATATAGAGATCGTCGTACAAAGAAAAGAGAGTTCAGAAAGCTCTGGATCGCAAGAATCAACGCAGCAGCAAGAATCAATGGTCTTTCTTACAGCAAGTTCATGAACGGACTTAAGAAGGCTGATATCGCTCTCGATCGTAAGGTTCTTTCCGATATCGCAATCTCCGATCCAAACGGATTTGCAAAGCTTTGTGAGCAGGCTAAGGCAGCTCTCTAATTTGGAAAAACATAGATTTGAATTTTCAGGTGTCCCTGTTTGTTGGGGCACCTTTTTTGTTCCCTGAAAACTGTAACTGATCAGATAATACACTATTTCTCAAATATATTAGATTGGTGGTATAATAATTGTTGTATTTAGTGTCATGTGCTTCTTTAATCGGGGGAAAAACATATGAGAAGAAAGTCACTTATTGAACTTACAGCAGTTTTCCTTACAGTTGCTATTATCTTTTGCCTGTTCCCAAGTCAGAGACTCAAGGCTTATGGTGAACAAGAAACTAAAGAAATTGACGGTTATGAATTCGTTTATGATTCCGATATGGGGTTTTATGTTGCTGATCTGAATAATGGTTGGGGTAGCGCACCATACTACCTTATCGATCAGGGGCTGGTCGATAAATTCGGCGGAACTCTTCCTTATTATGTTATGGAAGGACAGGATATGTCCCGAACGACTAGGTTTTATCTCGGCGAGGATATAACGGTTTCCAAAGGTTTGACAGTTCCTTATCATACGACGATCTCTATTATGATGCAGGGAAGGAAGATTACTTTTAATCCTTCTGATAATAATGAAATAATGTGGGACGGAATAACTAATGCTCCGGTCTCTCTTGATCTTTATAATTCATATGACTACAGTTATGTCCCTTATACGAACGGTCAAGTCTATTCTCCTAATGGAGCAACCTTGTTCACTGCCGGAAGCGAGAGATATTATACCAGTTCGGTTACTATAAGGGATGTTGATCTTATCGGCGGATATAAGTCCGTTTATTCCGATGTCAGGAACAGTGCCGTTAAACTTGTAGGAAACGGACAATTCAGTGCATACTTTGACAGAAACGGCTGTGTGATCAGAAATTTCTCGGCTCCATACGGAGGCGCGTTCTATGTTGAAGGATCAAAGTTTGAATTGGACGGCGGCGGTTATACTTACGGAGCCGGTCTTACTCTTGAAAAGGCTACTGTAACCGATTGCTATGCTTATGCAGGCGGCGCGGTTTACCTACAGGGACAAATGAGGATCTCAGGTAACTATGATTATGATAGTCAGACTTCTGATTTTAAATACGGTATAAAGGATTGTGAAGCCAGAGACCGAGGCGGAGCGATCTGCGCAGAAGGAAAGTATAGTTCCATCGAAGCAGACCACGGCACAGTGATACTTGGTAATTGTGTCGAAAAAGGTTTGGGAGGAGGAATCTATATTGAATCCGATACCGATCAGATGACATACAAACTGCAGATCACCGGATGCACACTTATTGGCGGCAATTTTAACAAATACGGCGGCGGGGATAATGACGTTTATCTTAACTACAAAGGCGGGGTTTATGATTGTATTTATGTGGATATGTCCAGGGTTCACGCAAGCCGGATCGGTGTTACCGGAACCGGGTTTGACAGCGGAGACACAATAATCAGGGGAGACTATTATCACCAGTCTTACGAAGAAGACCTGAATAATGCTATCTTCTTTGAAAATTCGGAATATAAGTTGCTTCCGGTCAGGAAGGACTCAGAAGGTACAGCAGGCTACATGATCGTCGTAGAGGGAGACGGATCGGATCCTGTTGCGCTCAAAGGTTATTCACTTTTGACAGGCGGTGCCGGTGTCGGTATCAAGTTCCATGTATATATTCCTGAGAACGAAGATATCGGTTCCCAAGGTAATGATATCTGGACGGCTAATGTAAGCGCTGTTTCCGATCCGCTTTATGTTCGCGGAACTAACGAGCAGACTCTTAAGCTTGATAAGTATGAGAGAGACGGTAATTTCGTAACATTCACTTATTACGTGGATCCGACTGATATGACGGTTCCTCTTAAGTTTGAGCTATATAAAGGCGATATACTGGTTGATTCCATGGAAGGTTTTACTGTCAGGGATTATATTGATGCGATCTGTAAGGATTATCGCAAATATGATCTTCGTTCCTGCAATCCTGCCGTAAGTCTTGCTCTTTATGGTGCCGCTTCACAGGAATACTTCGGATTCAGGACCGATGATCTTGCGGATAAGAACCTGACAGAAGAAATGAAGAATAATACGGCGTTCAGAGATTGGGAAATCTCCAATCTCATACACGATTACACTCCTAATGAAGGAAATATGCCGTACTACGTTCCTTCGGGAGATCATGTTTCATTCTACGGCTGGACGATGGTATTTTCGGGTGAACCTTCCGTGAAATACTATTTCTACGTTCCGAATAAGGCTGATATGGATAAGATAAATATTAATGTTTCAATATATTATGATGAAGATCAGATCCAGATATATAAGACGAGCGGATCTTATTACTGCGTTAAGTTCAGCGGATTGTCTATGTATCAGTTTGGCGGAACGATCCACTTTACCGTAACATATGACGGTTCTGAAGAAGCAGAGATAGAATTTAACAGCAAACCGATCAATTATTTGCTCTGGATCAGAAATGATATCGGTTCGACATATTCTTCAAAGGCACATAAACTTGCAGATGCATTCATCCTGTACTGGAAGAGATACAGTTATTGATGGAGGGTGAAATATGGATAATAAAGAAAAATACTTAGTACCTGAACTGGACATAGTTGTTTTGAGTGCCGATCCTCTCGTTGATTCGGAACAGCTTCAAGGAGAATTAATCCCGAATAATCCTAATAACGGATGATAGATCGATAAAAACGATATTAAGAAGCGTCTGTGGTCAGACGCTTCTTTTATGGTATTATGGATATCATCAGAAGTAAGGACAATTCAAAGGTCAAGAGACTGACACTTCTCCACGACAGAAAGAAAGCCGCGAAAGAGGGTCTTGTATTCATTGAAGGAACAAGGCTTTGTGAGGATGCGCTCTTGTCGGGTGTTAAGCCTGTCACGTTTGTCTTTTGCGAAAACAAAAAGGACCTGGCTGATGAATTGATCCGTAAGTATGATATCTCATGTGAGATCACGGTTCTTTCTCAGGAGTGCTTCGAAAAGGTAGCTTCAACCGTTAATCCGCAGGGAATAGCCATGGTCGTAAGAGAACCCGATATGGGATCTGATATTCCGTTCAGGGGAAAAGATGATATTTACCTTTGCCTGGAGGAACTTCAGGATCCGGGAAATCTCGGAACTGTCATAAGACTTGCAGATGCCTTTGACTTTACGGCGGTGATCCTTGTTAAGGGAACGGCTGATCCGTTTAACGAGAAGGTATTACGAGCTTCCATGGGTTCCGTATGGCATTTACCGATACTGAAGGTCGATTCGGTGGACAGTGTTTTCGAGTTTTGTAAAAAGCATGATATAAGGACACTTGCGGCTCATCTTAAGGGAGCACCGATCGAGAAGGCTGAGATAACGCTTCCGAGCTGTTATTTCATAGGAAATGAGGGCAACGGACTTACTGATTCATGTTCGTCACGTTGTGATACAATGGTTAAGATAACGATGCAGGGTAAAGCTGAGTCGCTTAATGCGGCGTCGGCGGCATCCATCATCGGATATATTTTGTCAACTAAGAGGACGTAATATGCAGATAGTTGTTTTGGGTACTTCTACTAATGCGATAATCTTGGCCGGACGTCTTTGCAAGACTCACGATGTTATTCTCGTTGATGTCGATGCGAGCGAGAAGGCTGCTTATCATAAATTGGATGTTCAGTCGGTAGACGGCGTTATCATTGATACAGTTATTTTGGAAGAGGCAGGCGTCAGGGACGCTGATGTAGTCTGTGCGTTAAGTGACAAAGAGAACACAAACCTTGTTGCAGCGCAGATCGCCAGGAACATTTTCGGAGTACGGAAGGTCATTGCCTGTACCTATGATACGGAAGAGTTCCAGATGTTCGAGAATGTGGGAGTTTATCCGATATCAGCTACGGATCTTACGGTTGATGCTTTTATCAATGCAATCCACGAGAGCAATGAGCAGCCTGAAAACAGGATAGGCGTTTCGCTTGTTAATCTTTTCGGTGATAACTTTAAGTTTAAGATGTTCAAGGTCGAAGACGAACTTGACGGAGTTAAGCTCAAGAATGTCGCTGATACTGAAGGCGGTATTGTCGTAGGTGTTATGCGTGACGGATCACTCCATAATTTCGATCCGAATTTTAAATTGGCCTTAAGAGATAAGGTCATCGTTGCTGAAGTTTACGAATAAGCGGGAGATATTTGTATGAAGATAGTAATCGTTGGTGCCGGTAAAGTTGGTTTCTTTTTGGCAAGTGAGCTTGTTTCAAAGGGCCAGAAAGTTACCGTGGTTGATGTAAGACAAAAGGCTTGTGAGCATATCGCTAATTCTCTCGGTGTAGAGACTGTATGCGCTGATGCATCAACCGTACAGGGCTTATCAAGTGTGTGCACGGATGTAGATATTCTTGTCGCTCTTACGGGCAATGATGAGAACAATCTCATTACTTGTCAGATAGCCAAGAAGTACTATAAAGTCCCTACGACCATCTCCAGGATCAACAATCCTAAGAATAATGACATAGCAGCTATGTTTGGCGTTGATAAGCATTTCTGCGGAACTGACATCATCGTTGATCTGGTTGACAATGAGATCGAATTTAAGGGCATGAGGATAGTTACCAAGATCGAAGGTACCGATCACGTTATCGTTGAGTTTAAGTTGTCTCCGTCTTCAGCTGCATGTGAGAAGAAACTTATGGACTACAAATTCGTCAAGGATGCCAAGGTAGTTGTTATAACTTCTTCCGACGGCAAGGCTATCACTCCACAAGGTGATACCGTCATGCACGCAGGCGATGACATGCTCATGGTATGTACGAAGCGCCGTATTGAAGATCTGTGGGAAGCGATGGTGAAAAATTAACCGATGCTTGTTAAGAGAAACTTTGTACATAGAGTCCTTGACTGGGTATTCAAGAATCCGAGCCGACTGATCATATCTTCATTCCTGTTCGTTATTCTTATCGGAAGTATATTATTATTCCTTCCGTTCTCGACATATTCAGGTCATCATCTTAATTATTTTGAGGCTTTGTTTACGGCTGTATCTGCCGTATGCGTTACCGGTCTCATCGTAGCCGATACAGCAACGACATTTACGATATTCGGCAAGATAATAATCATTATTCTGATCCAGATCGGCGGTCTTGGTCTTATTACCATCACATCGTTTATCTTTTCTTTTACTCGAAAAAAACAGGATTTCCGCACACGTCTCGTAGCTCTTGAAACCTCGGGCAGCTTCAGTTTCAAAGAAGCTCCGCTTCTGTTAAAGTTTATCTTCGGCATTACTTTCGGCTGCGAATTTGTTGGCGGGGTATTATTAAGTCTCGTATATGTTCCTATTTACGGATGGTTCCACGGAATCTCCAAGGCCTTCTTCCAGAGTATCTCTGCTTTCTGTAATGCTGGTTTTGACCTGATGGGTAATACCGAATTCGGTCCGTATTCATCTCTTACAGGTTATATGGGTTCTCCGCTCGTTGTTCTTACGACCTGCGGTCTTATCCTTATCGGCGGTCTTGGCTTTACCGTGTGGGTAGACCTTTTCGGAAAGATAAAGAATCATAAGAAAAACAGGCTCAAGGTTCATTCAAAGATCGTTCTTGAATGGTCCCTTGGACTTGTACTTGTTGGTTTTATCGCAATGTTTATTCTGGAGTATTCCAATAAGGCAACGATGGGTGATATGAACTTCGTTGAAAGGATACTTGCTTCATTCTTCCAGTCAGTTACATTCAGAACGGCAGGTTTTAATACCATTGACCTTGGTGCACTTACAAATCCATCCAAGACAGTCGGCATCTTATTGATGTTCATAGGTGCAGGATCAGGTTCTACCGGTGGTGGTATCAAGATCACGACATTTGCCATTATCGTTTATTCGGTTGTAAGTGAGATAAAAGGTAATAAGGATACGATCACGCACAGACACACCTTGTCGGCTGCGATCGTAAGAAGGGCAGTGGCTATCTTCTTTATTGGTATAACAGTAGTTATCAGTTTGTCGCTGCTTTTATCCATTACTGAGCATAATGCCATTATGGCAGGTAATTTCAATTTTATAGATGTAGTCTTTGAGGTAACATCAGCATTTGCTACTGTTGGTGTATCATCTCTCGGAACACCAAATCTTTTGACTGTCAGCAAAGCCCTGTTGATTCCGGCTATGTTCCTTGGCAGAGTAGGTCCTATATCCCTTGCTCTTAGCCTTGCAATGCGCGATACCCGTAAGATCGGAGAGGTATATCCGGAAGGAAAGATCCATATCGGCTAAAAAATTATTAATACTTTGTAAACAAATTGTTGCAAAATTGTGAACAGTTTGGTAGTATTTTCTCATGAAGGTATATGACATGAGAAGGAGCATTAAGTCTGGCAAGATTATCTAGGTTTATCTGATGTCCATGATGTTAAATTGAGTTTGTGTTTTTTGTAAACATCGGGACATGCTCAACCGCTAGGTAAGAGCTTTTTATTTCGGCAATGGTGTCGGTTCTCTTTTTGTTCAGAATAGTCTGACTAGTTTTCACTATGACATATGCTTAAATACTACAATTTATTAAGACACTTTCGTATTGATGAAATACTGTTTTCTGTTTGCAGAAGCCGTCCGCTCCCTCGGGCGGCTTCACCCATGTAAGGAAAAAAAAGACCGCTCACATGAGCGGTCTTATCTTATGCTTAATAACTTGATCAGTTTCCCGGTTTGTAGCTGTCCTTAAGGGAAACGGCTCTGTTAAATACGAGATTATCAGATGTGAAATCCTTGTTGTCTGCGCAAAAGTATCCGAGTCTTAAGAACTGGAATCTGTCTTCCGGCTTAGCGTTCTTCAAGGAAGCTTCAACCTTAGCACCCTTAACGATCTCGAGTGAATCCGGATTGATGAAGTCGAGATAGTTACAATCAGCAAGGTCAGGAGCTTCTACAGTGAAGAGTCTGTCATAAAGACGGATCTCAGCATCAAGAGCTGTAGCAGCATCTACCCAGTGGATAGTTGACTTGATCTTTCTTCCGTCAGCTGTGTTTCCGCCTCTTGATTCTTCATCGAAAGTAGCATGTACAGCGATAACGTTACCGTCAGCATCTTTGTCACAGCCTACACACTTAACAACGTAAGCACTCTTAAGACGGACTTCATTACCAGGGAACAAACGGAAATATTTCTTCTCAGGTACTTCCATGAAATCTTCAGCTTCGATCCAAAGTTCTCTGGAGAATGTGATCTCACGCTTTCCTGTCTCTGGCTTTTCAGGATTGTTCTCAACTTCGAAAGTCTCACTCTTTCCCTCAGGGTAGTTATCAAGAATGAGCTTAACAGGATGAACAACACCCATTACACGCTGAGCGTTTGTATTAAGATCTTCACGCAGGCAGTACTCGAGGAATGCGAAATCAACAACAGCATTAACCTTGGATACGCCGTTACGTGCGTGGAAGGCACGGATAGACTCAGGTGTATAACCTCTACGGCGAAGTCCGCACAAAGTAGGCATACGAGGATCGTCCCAGCCTGCAACAAGACCTGACTCAACGAGGTTTCTGAGCTTACGCTTACTTAATACAGTATGTGTGATACCAAGTCTTGCGAACTCGATCTGACGTGGCTTGCAAGGAACGGATACATTATTGATTACCCAATCATAAAGAGGTCTGTGTGCCTCGAACTCGAGGGAACAGAGGGAGTGGGTGATACCCTCAAGAGCATCCTCGATAGGATGAGCGAAGTCATACATCGGATAGATACACCACTTATTACCCTGACGGTGGTGTGGAATCCTGTTGATACGATAGATAACAGGGTCTCTCATGTTGAAGTTACCTGAAGCCAGGTCGATCTTAGCACGAAGTGTAAGCTTACCGTCCTCGAACTCTCCGTTCTTCATTCTCTCGAAAAGGTCCAGACTCTCTTCGATAGGACGATCACGGAACGGGCTCTGTGCAGGTGTTGTCGTATCACCACGCATATCTTTCATCTGCTCAGGTGTGAGCTCACAAACATAAGCCAAGCCCTTCTTGATGAGTTCAACTGCGTACTCGTACATCTTGTCGAAGTAATCAGATGCATAGAAGAATCTGTCGTCCCAGTCGTGACCGAGCCAGTGGATGTCTTCCTTAATAGCATCTACGTATTCTTCGTCTTCCTTTGTAGGGTTTGTATCATCCATACGAAGGTTACAAAGTCCGCCGTATTTCTCGGCTGTACCAAAGTCGATCTCGAGAGCCTTTGCATGACCGATATGGAGATATCCGTTCGGCTCAGGAGGGAAACGGGTGTGTACTTTCTGTCCGTAACAACGTCCGCCTTCCTTAAGCTCTTCGTCTATGATTTCATGAATAAAATGCTTATATTCTTCCATAACTTAACTCCTCATAAGTCTTTCAAGTCCGATGTTGATCCTTCTAAGTGATTCGTCTTTACCGAGAAGGATAAGTACCTCAGCGCATCCTCCAGGTGTAACTGCAACTCCTGCAGCAGCGATTCTTACAGGCCACATTACAAGTGCGTTCTTCATCTCGTGCTCAGTAGCATATCCGGTAAGAAGTTCGCTTATTGCTTCTCTTGTCCAGTCGCATTGCTGGAGCTTAGGAACGATGTCCGTAAGGATAGCCTTGGATGAATCAAGAGTTGATTTACTTTTCTTATGCTCGAAAAGGCTTAAGTCAAAGTCCTCAAACTTTGTAAGGAACTCGAGCTTTTCAGGAAGCTGAGTAAATCTTGTAATACGAGGCTTCAAGATCTCCTCGAGCATAGCGTAGTTTGCTTCACCGATACCAAGCTGATCAAAGAACGGCTTAGCATGAGAGATAAATTCATCAAAACTCATATTTTTGATGTGCTCGGCATTGACCCACTCAAGCTTATCGTAATCGAAAACACTAGGGGACTTGGAGATGCCCTTAGGATCGAAGTTCTTGATAAGCTCTTCCATCGTAAAGATCTCCTGGTTGTCAGATGGAGCCCATCCCAAAAGTGCGATGTAGTTGATGATCGCCTCAGGAAGGAAACCGTCATTTACGAGATCCATAAAGCCTGTGCTTCCGTGTCTCTTGGAAAGCTTGGAGATTACTTCGTTGCCTTCCTCGTCTACGGATTTACCCATGATGAGCGGAAGATGCATGTATGTCGGGATCTCCCATCCGAAAGCCTCGTACAGAGCATTGTACTTAGGTGTTGAAGAAAGATACTCAGATCCTCTAACAACGTGTGTGATACCCATGAGATGATCATCGATAACGTTAGCGAAGTTGTAAGTAGGGAAGCCGTCAGCCTTCAAGAGAACCTGGTCATCCATATCCTCGTTAGGAATGGAGATCTCACCGTAAACCAGGTCAGTATATGTGGAAACGCCTGTAAGAGGCATCTTCTGTCTGATAACGTAAGGTGTGCCCGCATCGAGATTCTTCTGGATCTCTTCAGCTGAGAGGTCACGGCAGTGACGGTCATAACCTGACTCGCTCTGCTCACGAAGTGCCTCGAGACGCTCCTTTGAGCAGAAGCATCTGTATGCTTTGCCCTCGTTAACGAGCTGCTCGGCATATGGCTTATATAATCCGAGTCTCTCACTTTGTACGTAAGGACCGAAATCACCGCCGATGTCCGGACCTTCGTCATGTGTAAGGCCTGCGAGCTTCAAAGTATCATATATAACTTGTGTTGCACCTTCGACATAACGTTCTTGGTCTGTATCCTCGATCCTGAGGACGAAAGTACCGTCTTCATGTTTTGCCGTCAAGAACTCATAAAGAGCTGTTCTCAGATTGCCTACATGCATGAATCCTGTAGGACTTGGTGCAAATCTTGTTCTGATCTTCATATGAATCACCTATATTATTAATAATAAAATACGAACTGTATTCTACCATAAAAAAATATTTTTAGTGGTATAATTCAAAAGTATGGATAAATTGGAAATCAACAGACCTGCAGATTACTACTGCGGCAACGGTATTGCTTTTGAAGTCGTTGCTCCTTTTATTGTGCGTAAATCAGGTGAGAATACCCCTAAGATCATTATATGTTCCGATAGGGAAGTAAGCGGATATTACTATAACCGCTTTGAGGAGCAGTTCTTAAAGCTCGGCATTAAGCCGGTTCTCGTTTCTGTAGATGCAAGAACCAAGAACAAGGGACTTGTTTCTGCCGATCAGCTTTTCAAGGCACTTGTTGATTTTGATTTCAGATCAGAAGATTGGCTTATCGCATTAGGCGGTGGCGGTGTTATTGACATCTGCGGATTTGTAGCGGCTGTATTTAACGGCGGTATCAATCTTCTTGCCGTACCTACAACTCTTAACTCCATGATAGAAAGCGTTCTTTCTTCCAAAGCCTACCTTAATTCTTCAGGCCACAAAAACGAGATCTCTGTTGAGATCACGCCTTCCGTTTCCATCTTGGATCCTTTGTTTCTTAATACTGTTCCGCCTAAGGTCAGATCCAACGGTTATGCTTCCGTTATAAGACTTGCGCTTCTTTATGATCTTGATCTTCTGACAGGTATCGAAGGCAAAAAGGATTTCAGAGTTTTCGTAAACGATCTTTATAAGGCCAGGGTAGCGATTGAGGATAAAGATCCGCTTTTATTGACCCTTGGAGATGAGCTTGCTCTAAGTATCGAAAACTATTTCAGATTTATGAATTATTCCGAAGGTGAAGCACTTGCACTCAGTCTGCTCGCATCTGTAAAAGAGTCCAAGCGTGAGCCTTTGAAAAAGATATATGCGGCTTTGGGACTTCCTGTTAAACTTGAAGGCTGTACCGAGAAGATGATCGTAAAGACTCTTAATGATCAGTTTGAGCATAAGGGTTCAGTAAAGATCAAGATGGTAGACCTTGACGGCGGGAAATGGAATGTTTTCGAGTATGATATCGAAGATGCGATGAAGGTCCTTCAGAGCCGACTTAAGAGGATCATTGAATGAGGAAAGAAATGAAGAGATTTTTTGCAATAGTTTTATGTCTTATTTTGTTGCTTAATCTTGTAGCCTGCAACAAGTCTGATGCAGAGCAGAAGAAGCCTGCTGATTTTGGTACCTATGGTGCTGATTTTGCTCGAAAACTCGCGAAGACATATCCATATCGTAAGGCTTATTCCGGTACAGAATCCGAAGCAGGCGAGATGATCAAGAAGGAATTCGAGAAACTCGGATACGAAGTTGAGACTCAGAATTTCACCAGTATCTACGGAAGTAATTCCGCAAACTACATCGTTCATATCGAAGGCAGCGGATTTGTTGAGCCTGACGGTAAGGGCAACGTTAAGGACATCAGGAAAAAGGTCGTTATCGGTGCTCATTACGACTCTGCATTTGCTGCTGATGAAGTTCCTGAAGGTTATACATACGACGGTATTTCCGACAATGCTTCAGGTGTCGGCTGTCTTGTTACTATTGCCAAAGAGATCAAAAATTACGGTGATCTCGGATTTGATATCGATATCGTTGCTTTCGGAGCAGGCGGAGATGATTTCAGAGGAGCGTCCCAGTACTTCGATAAGCTCTCATCCAAAGAGCAGAAGGAAATAGAGGTCATGTTCTGCATAGACAGCATCTACGCAGGTGACAAGGTCTATGCGAGTGCGGGTCTTAATTCTCTTTCAACTGAAGGAAAGTATCACTACAAGATGAGACGTAAGCTCTATCAGACATATGACGTTGCATATGATGACATGCTCTCCAGCAAGAACGGTTTTAATCTTTACTACAATGAATCCAACATGAAGATAGATCTTAACGGTGACGGTTCTGAGGATATCTATAGAGAAGTATCTTTCAACAAGTCAGACTACAGTGTTTTCGATTCACACGATGTTCCGATAGTGTTCTTTGATTCTGGTGATTATTTCTTCGAATCAATAGATAAGGTTAAAGAGACCAAGAACCTCAATCTTCAGGAATTTGACGGCAAGATCGCAGGTACCTTGCTTGACTCGTCCACAGTTCTTGATGAAGTTCAGAACGTAGACGACAAGGATATCCTGGAGATCAGGATCAATAACGTTTCATACTGTATCATGGGTACTTTGAAGAAGGGTTCCGATTTCGGTATGACACATGCCGAGTACGAAGAATCCCTCAAAAAGATCGATACTACTGAAGAGACAGAGGCTTCTGCAACAACTCAGAAATAATAGGCGAGAGTAATAACATCGCCGTTTTCCCATTTAAAGTTCAATGCCTGAACTTCACCCGGGTGAAGAGTGGATACTTTGTGCGGATCATTGCAGCCGCCCTTGATAAGAGGCTCAGGATCTTTTACCTCATAATCCTTATCGAAAAAGCTTATAAGCTCGCGGCCGTTAAGACCGATATGTGCATTTTTGCAGTCTTCAGGGATATAAAGGTCCAATCTGAATCTGGACGGGTTTTCGAGCTCGAAATTGAAATTGATGACCTTGCGGTCCGCCTGATCTTTTACGATCTCTTCTCTAAGGTGACAGGTCTGACCTTCGTGCTCAAACTCATACATAGCATCTTCATATTCGAAAACAGCCAGACCGCTGTTAATATCTCCTGAAATAAAAGCATTTGTGATAGTTTTCATGTTTATACCTCTTCTTCGATCTTTATAGTTCCGCCGCCTAAGACTTCGTCGCCGTCATACAATACGCAGGCCTGTCCCGGAGTTATTGCTCTTTGCGGTTCATCGAATGTAACTTTAACGTCGCCGTTTTCGAGAACCATTGCCTTGCACGGCTGTTCTTTTTGTCTGTATCTTATCTTGGCTTTGCACGATATCTCTGAATCAGGGATGATCCCGCTGGTCCAATTGAAATCGCCTGCAATAAGTTCTTTGGAGTAAAGATCTTTTTCGCGGCCAAGATAAACATTATTTGTTTTCGGGTCAACACGAAGCACGTACAAAGGCTCTTCCGAAGCAAGTCCCAAGCCTTTGCGCTGACCTCTTGTGTACCAGATTATACCTTTGTGTTTTCCGAGTACCGTTCCGTCCTTATAAACGAAATCTCCCTCAGGATATTCTTTCCCCGTAAACTCCTTAATGACATCTGCATACTTACCTGTAGGAACAAAGCAGATATCCTGACTGTCAGGTTTATGGGAATTTATAAATCCGTTTTCTTCAGCAATCTCTCTTGTCTTGGTCTTTGTAAGTTCTCCGACAGGGAAGAGCACATGTGATAATTGTTCCTGCGTTAGGGAATAAAGCACATAACTTTGATCTTTGGTCTCATCAGGTGCTTTCAAAAGAGCAAATCTTCCGTCTTTTTCGATGATCCTTGCATAATGACCTGTAACGATATGGTCGCATCCCAAGACTTCGGCTCTCTCGAAAAGCTTATCGAACTTCATGAACCTGTTACAGTCGATGCACGGATTAGGTGTAAGGCCGTTTTCGTAGGCATAGATGAACTTATCTATGATCTTTTCCTTGAAGCCGTCCTTGAAATTGAAGACATAGAACTGCATTCCGAGTTTAAATGCAACATTTCTTGCATCTTCGACATCATCCAATGTGCAGCAGGTATGAGAGTTTTCTTTTATAACGCCCGGATCATCATGCAGTTTCATGGTGCATCCGATACATTCATATCCGGCCTGTTGCGTAAGATATGCTGCTACACTTGAATCAACTCCGCCGCTCATGGCGATCAATGCCTTCATCCGCGTTTGCTCCTTGTTTTTTTCAAAGATAATATACCAACTATATTAATATAACAAATCCCAATGTTTTTCTGTAACGAAAAAATCCTCCCGTTTGGGCAATGTCATTAAGTTAAGCAAATAACACGAAGGATCCTCATGCTTCAACGGCATGAGGGTCTTTTTTTTGTTTCTTGGAGACGTGACTCCGTCGAGCTCGCGAAGCGTGCGAGACAAAGAACCACCCGCTATGCGGGTGCGCGTCGAAAGTTATACAAAAACAATCACCTTTCC
>CAMYXL010000007.1 GCA_947303255.1 uncultured Clostridia bacterium
CATTCAGTTTGAACTGAGTCCTGAACAATTCACTGAGCCATCTTCTGAATGCAATCGATTTCATCTTAACTGATTCCCTGATGAAGAAATCCCTGGACTTCTTATGATTCTTATGAGGCATCATAATGTTGGCGAACATTGGATAAAAGAGCTTCTTCGGAACAATGTACTTAATCCCCTCAACGAGAGCCAATAAGGTCTTATATCCCAAGCCCATATTCAGTACGAAACCTGCAAGGATAATGGAGTTTACCTTCTCTGTATAAAGATAAGCGAATTCCATAGCTACCAAAGTTCCAAGTGACAAGGCAATAACGTTAACCTTATGGATATTCTCTTTTTCAAGAATGCTGTTGATGTCTGAAGCTGATCTGGTAAGAAGTCTCTTACGTTTTTCAAATACTGAGCCGCCGTGCCCTTCAAGGTCTACAGCGATCACATTGTAATCGTGAAGATCCTCGATCTGATATTTCCAGGTCCTGATGCTTCCGCCTAAGCCGTGGATCAGAAGGACCCATTCAGTTGAGTTATTATCATAGATTTTATAATTCATATTTATCTCCGATCTGCCTTGAACCTGTGGTCCGACAGCAAGTAACACTTCAAATTTATTTGTCTTTCTGACTTCATCTTATTCCTTTCTCGAAAAAGAAATACGGACAATTGAGGTAAATATGAGGTATTAATTTGATTATCAAAGTAATTTACAATTCGTTCACATTTTTACAAATTACGCTCTGTTATTCTTTTCGAAAACAATAACGTACGATAATTGAAGTATTGTATAATACTCAGGAAATGAGAAAAAGGGAGGGATTATTATGCCACATAGCGGAGGCGGCGGATCATCAGGCGGAGGATCACACGGTGGCGGAGGTTCATCAGGCGGAAGCAGCGCCAGAATATCAGATGATTATTTTCCGGGGTCAAGAAGGTATTGCCGTCACTATCATGACGGAAGACCTGATGAATATTTTTACTCAGATTCAACTCCACGCAAAACAGGATTAACAACCATCATTATAGGTCTTCTTTTCTTTGGCTTATGTTTTTCCATATTTTTACCTAGTATTACGAAAAACATTCCAAGAAAGCTGAAGGAAAACTATACCAGACCTAATACAAGGATCATGGATAATATCGGCATCATCGATAACGATGCCGAAGTAGAAAAAGTTTTCGAGGAATTCAATGACTTAACGGGAATCTGCCCTGTCGTTTATACAATGTACATCGAAGACTATAAGGGAAGTTTTTCGAGCCTGGAAAATTTCGCATACCATAAATACCTCGATGAATTTGATGACGAGCGTCACTTTCTGTTCGTATATGCTATCCCGAAAGATCAAGCAGCAGAATATATTTCCGGAGAACTTGAAAGACCGGATTTCGAGTGGGAAAGCATGATCGGTGATGATACGGATGCCCTCTATCAGGAAGGTCATTTCGTTAATGATGTTCAAAGCGGTCTCAGCCAAGGTCAAAATCCGGGCAAAGTTTTCGCGAATGCCGTTAAAAACATGCATGATAGAGACAAGACTTTATTATCCAAGAACTATTTATTTTCCGGTAAAATGATTCCTATTTATGTCATCGCAGGAATCTTCATACTGGTAATAATCGGAATGGGCAAATCCGTATTCAAAGAAAGACAGTTCGATTACGAGGAAGTTCCACTTCAAGAAGGAGACGGCAGATACGATGGCATACGAGGATTTGTTTCCAATCAATCCACGGGAAACAAATCCAATATCTTCTCGATAATATTCATGGCTCCCTTTTTCCTGGCCGGCATCTTCGCACTGATCATGGGAATTATAGTCAAATTAGTACCAGTGATCCTTTTTGGATTATTCTGGTCGGCATTAGTAGCGGTTTCAGCTTCAAGCATGCTTGTAAAAGACAAGAAAAAAGATGAGGATGACGACTACAGAAGATACGATGATGACGATTAATGTCCGCTATATAAGGAACAAATCCTCATCTTGTCATTAACGGTTAAAACACCCCAGGCTTTCCTGTTTGCAGGAGATGCCGGCGGGATAAAAGCAGCTTCAGAAATGGAACTGCTTTTTATTTTGCCGAGATTAGTTATGCAATACCCTTCACGTGCTTCAAAACCGAACATCTTGCTTCCGACGAACTTACCTGCGTTGCTTTTAAAACCGCCCAAAGTTGATATGGCAACTGCATCCAAAAGTTCAGGATCCATAGTAAAATAGCATGCCAAGACAAGCATCTCTTTTCGAGGAGATTGAAGTATCTTTTTGACCTCATCTCTGACCATCTTTGCCAGCTCGAAAACATTGGAAGATCTCTTCTTAACTACTACGCTAAAAGCAGATGCATAATTTCCCATAGAGCCTTCATTATAGTTCTTGATCTTTGATCTTATATCTGAAGCTATGATTACCTTTGTTGTATTTTCATCAATCATCATCTTGGCGATGAGATAATCATTTACCGATACTTCATTGTCCTTACATTCAGAAACAATCTTTTCCAAAGAAGGCCCGTCAAAACTCATGATATTACGAACTGCATTCTGCTTTGAATCAAAATCTTTCTCAAACTTAAGATATTCGTCAAAACTTACTTTATGACCTTCTTTTCCCCACTTCTTATTTGCATCCTTGATAATGATCTTACTCATAAATCCAAGGTCGCTTCCCTGAGGAAGATCACTTATATTTTCGATCAATCTTTCTTCAGAAAACTTTGGCTTTTCATTATTTGAGTAACACTCCGCGAATTCCTCAACAAGCTGCAAAAGACCTCTTCCGTCACATAGAAGATGATGAGTGATAAAAAGAATCTTGAAGCTTTCAGCCAAAGGATAAACAAATATCTTAAGCATGGCTTCCTTTTGAACATTCCATCCTGCCTTAGACACCTTGTCATAGTCGGATTGCCAGTCACTTCCAACTTCGATCGGTATATCTAAATTATCTTGTTTATCATAGAATATCTTACCTGTATCTTTTTCCTCAGTTATCAGGCTAGACAGCAAAGGATGTGCTCGTTTTAGAGCTTCAATACTTTCTTTTAAAAGCTCTTTTTTATATGTTTTTTGGATATCCGCAATGATCCCAAAATGCATATTCGGACACATATAATGAGCTCTTTCACTATAGATATATTTCTTTGTTGCCATACTGTCAGCCTCCTGCTATAGCAAGATCAGAAAGCTCTATGATCTTCTCATTTATCTCTTCATGAAGTTCATGGTTAAGAGCATGTCCCGCGTCTTCATAGAAGATCGCATCCATATTGTTTTCGATAAGAAGTTCCCTGCCTCCAAGTTTCTGGAACGGATCTTTATCACCAACCAGATATGTGATCTTTCCTCTGATCTTATCGACTTGCTCAGGAGATAATCCTTCAACCTTATGGTATCCCATAGCCGCGTTGTTAAAGCCCTTTAGTACGCTCTTAAAATGCTCCATGACAACCGGGTTTCCGGAGAATTCGTTATAGTGGCTTCCACATAATTTCTTGACCAGTTTGACCATGTTTTTATCTGACGGGAATAATGCTTCAGGCATAAAGATCTTCATGATAGCAAACATTGCTTTTTTCTTACCGCCAACCGCTACTGATCCTGCAATACAAATACCCTTTATCACCTTCTCAGGACGATTAAGAGTATATGCCTGAACCAGATATGCTCCGTTAGAAACGCCTGCGATTATAGCCTTATCAATACCAAGACTACTAAAAACTTCATCGATGCATTTCACATCATCGAAATCCTTGTTGTAGTTCTCGTTAGGTATACTTTTTCCGGGACCACCCATGGTATCGATCGCATACACCCTATATTTCTCGCCAAGTCTTTTGGCGTTATATACCCACATCAACGCTGCATCATCACCCACACCGTGAAACAGTACCATTGGTGTTCCGTCTTCCTTACCTGTCTCGATTACATGCATTGTTCCGTATGTCGTATCAATGTCATGTTCTTTAATATCACAGCCCCATATCTTAAGGAGCTGATCATAAGTCTGAAGAATCTTCTCTCCCGCTTTTTTACTTCTGTATTTTTTGACCATTTCTTTACTTTCCTTCGAAAACTCTCTTATAAAAATCCGTCAGCGTATCTTCTAGTCTTTTAAGATCATCCGTAAAGTATCCCAGCATGACTATTCCGTGATATTCAGCAGCCAACTTTTCTGCTTCTTTATTCTTAATGATCCCGCTCTCAAAAAGAGCCTTAAAGACCAATACCTCATGTTCGATAGGAGCATCGAAAAGCATCTTCTTCCAAAGATCATTTGCTTTGCTGTCATGAAATCTCTCGTTCTCAAGCATCTGGATCAAAGGCTCAATATTCTCATTATGAAGATAGCCTGTAACATAGGCTTTTCCCGCTAATACGAAACTTTCACACTTTACTTCCGTTGAATTACCGAGAGCCTTAAAGAACATCCCCTTAAGTTCATTAGTTAGGGAATCTGCCCTTTGCACTATCGCATCGAAAATATCCTGTTTTCCCTTGAAGTAATAATAGATCGAACTGGCCCTTATACCGACAGCACCTGAGATATCTCTCATGGATACAGCTGAATAGCCTTTTTTCGAAAACATGTCGAGAGCAGTTTTCATGATCAATTCTTTAGTTTCATCTGATCCCATACATTTCTCCTTATCTACCGAACGTTCGTTAGATAGAATATAACACACTGTTTTCAAATAGTCCAACTAAATATGTAACGTTTGGAAAAATAAACCGTCTGTATTGATATAAAAGATCACAGGAGGTGTTTTTTTATGAAGAAAACGACAAAAACAGCATTGATGGCTGCCGCTTTTGCCGCTGCTGCAACAGGAGTTGCAATTGCAGGAGCTGTGGGTGCGAAAAAGTATTATGATAACGCCATTACTGCTGCTTCAAAAATACAGACTCACTACGGTTCTCCATATTATTCATCAGAATCAAAAACAGAACTATACAAAGACTACTTCTGATAAATTAAGCCACGACAATTTTGTCGTGGCTTAATCAGTAATCTATGACTTCTTTATCAGTTGTAAATTCTTCTAATCGTTATGATCGGTGATCTGTCAATGCTGCAGTAAACAACACCCCACTGCTTGCCTCGAGCCTCAACGCACTGTCCGTTTCCAACGTAGATACCAACGTGACCGCATACACCGTTACCGTTGTTATCCCAGCAGACGATATCACCTACCTGGACTTCATCTCTTGAGACTCCAACACCTACGCTACATAGAGATACTGAGTAGTGCGGTAATGTTAGATCAGCAACTTCCGAATAGCAGTAGCAGACAAGTCCCGAGCAGTCAACTGCACTAGCTGATGCAGCACCATATACGTATGGAACTCCGATCATTGCTTCTGCAAGAGCTCCGATGGATTCCGGGTTACTACCTGTGATGATAGTAGACGGATCAACAACCTTGCTGTAATCGATGCTCGAAGATGACGAACTCGAACCGGAGGATGATCCTCCTCCACCGCCGCCTCCGCCGCCATTGTTGCTGGCCGCAGGAACCTTGGTAGGAGTTGGTGTAGGTGTAGGTGTCGGCGGAGCCTGAGTTGTCGTATAGGAAAGATAAACATATCCTGTCTCGCCTTCAAGAGCACCATTAGCTACTACAACTTCATACCACTTTGCTGATACACCAACACATCGAAGCTTTGTCTCATCTAAAAGAGTTCCGACTACTTCACTGTCAACGGAAGGCTCTTTACGAAGTGTAAGACTTCCGGTATCAACCCAAACAATTCGATCGATCGCTTCAAATACCATCTCATAGGACAAGGTATTAGTAAGAACAAATCCTTCTGCTCCGTCCTCAGTTCTGATCTTTGACCATGTATCACCGATTCCGATACGTGTAACCTGCTGAGTAACAAACAATGTCTGCAATGTGGTTGAACTCATATCAGGATACTCTTTTAAGATAGAATCAGCAGCCTTGATATAGTATGTTGTCTCATCAGGCGTAAAGTACATTGGATCGATCTGCTCGATAGGAAGACCCGCCTCGTCAAATCTCTGGTAGACATAGAATGTAGGAACATCCTTGAATTTTGTATCTTCTGACGGAGGTGCATATCCCTCGTTATAGGTTGCCTTGATCGTTCCTCCGTTAAGGATGAACTCATCAACTTCACCTACTGTTCTGTCATTGTTCTCCTCATCTTCTTCAACCTCCAGATCTTCCGGGAATGTTGCGGCGTATGCTTTTCGAACAGTAAATGCAGGAGTATGTCCATTACCTAGTCCCAAAGGAAGGCATACGATAGTTGGGGTTACAATAACTGAAACCAAAATAGAAATTAGATATTTTACGTAGTTATTTGTTTTTTTCATAAATTCACCTATTACCAATTCTAACACGCAAATGTAAACCACATATTAAAGTTTCATTACGGTTAGGCTCGTTTTCGGTGTCCTACCTTGCGAAGATTATAGCAAAGCAGACCCCGGTAATTGGGGAATTTTACGCGTAATTCTGGGGCAATTATGGAATATAGAAGAAGCCTGCATAGTCGAATTTATAAAGGTTTACTTTATTTCCGTACAAATCAACTTCCATACCTTCTGCTGTGCCTGCTTTTACTTCCTTAGCTCCTTCAATAAGCTTAGGAATAAGATCAGGTGTAACCGGGAATGAACCGTGCATCGGATAGATAGTATCGTATGTTCCTTCGTATTCAGACATGTGCTCGAGGCTTCTTATATAATCATCGATATTTCTTAATTCACCAAACATGAAGATATCGCTGTTTTGGATCGTATCACCGCTTACGAGAACTCTGTTCTTCTCATCAAGGATAGCGATACTTCCAGGTGTATGACCGGGAATATCGATTATCTTAAGAGGACGGTCACCCAGATCTATCACATCGCCTTCTTTGACAGGAATGACCTTATTCTGTCCTCCGGTTCTTTTGAAGTTCTTATCTTCATTAGGGCTCATATAAACTTCGTCAAATGCATGATTACCTGCTACATGATCACGGTCAGCATGCGTATTGATTAGAAAAAGCGGAAGGTCTGTAAGGCTCTCTGCGATCTCACGTGCGTTAGTCGTGGATGCTCCGGAATCAATAAGGAGTGCTTTATCGGATCCGCAGAAAAGGTAGAAACGGACAAAGTCGTCATCAATACGCCAAGTGTTGTCATTGATCTTGATAATCTCTGCCATTTTTATATACCTCCGTTCTGCTCAAAGTATATCACAGTGAAAAAGTTAATTAGGGGGGCTTCTCAAAAACGGTCAATGGGTGTTTATTAGTATTAACCAAGTTGGTCAACAGGGAAAGAAACATTTTAGCGGAGGCATCATCAATGAACGAGAAATTCTATGCACTTCCAAAGGAAAAGCAGGACAGGATAATCAATGCGGGATATAAAGTTTTCGCGAAGAATTCGTATAAGAAAAGTCCCGTAAATGAGATCGCTCTCGAGGCAGATATCAGTAAGGCTTTGCTGTTCTTCTACTTCAAGAATAAGAAAGAACTTTATCTGTTTTTACTCAAGACTGCGGAAGAAACGACCAGTAAGGCATTGATGGAGTCGGGCGCGTATGGCGGCGAGGACATTTTCGATATCATGTATAAGGGATTGATAACGAAGGCAAAACTCATGAGGCAATATCCGAATATGGGCAAGTTCTCGATCAAGGCATATTACGAGAAAGATCCTGATGTGGCTAAGGATGTCTTGAAGATAATCGCACCGTACAAAAAGGTTGAGACATATAACGCCCTCCCTCCACTGGATCCTGCAAAGTTCAAAGAGGGATTGGATCTCGAGATGATGTATCAGGATATGTTTCTGGCTTCAGAAGGATATCTGTGGAGATTGGAACAGTCGGACAAGATCGACGTAGATAAGATCGTGGAAGACTATAAGAAGATCATAGATTTCTGGAAGAGCATTTATCTTAAGTAACAGAGGAATAAAGATGAACATAATCGAAACAAATAAACTAACAAAAAAATACGGCAAAGCACGCGGTATAGATGAACTGAACCTTAAAGTTGAACAGGGTGATTTCTTCGGATTCATAGGTCCAAACGGAGCCGGTAAATCCACAACTATAAGAACACTTCTGGGACTTATAAGTCCTACGGCAGGAAGCGCAAAAGTCCTGGGATATGACATCGTATCCGACTCGAAAAAGATACTTCAGAACACGGGATATCTTCCTTCCGAGATCAACTTCTATAACGGAATGAAAGTTAAAGATGTCATTAAGTATTCGGCTGATCTGAGAAATGCCAAATGCACTGATAAAGCGCTGTCTCTGGCTAAAAGGCTGGATCTGGACATGAATAAGAAAGTCAGCGAACTGTCTCTCGGAAACAGGAAAAAAGTTGGTATAGTATGCGCAGTTCAGCACAGCCCTTCCCTGCTTATCCTAGACGAGCCGACATCCGGTCTTGACCCGCTCATGCAAAGAGAATTCTTCAGTATTCTCAATGAGGAAAATCAAAGAGGTGCGACCATATTCTTCTCATCTCATATCCTGTCGGAAGTACAGACATATTGTAAGTCTGCTGCCTTCATAAAAGACGGTAAGATCATCATCTCCGACAAGGTCGAAAAGCTCGAGGAAACAGGCGCAAAGAAAGTAACCGTTAAGACTTCCGAAGGTACAAACGAGTATCTTTTCAAGGGCGACATCAAAGAACTTCTTAATGATATCTCATCCAAAAATCCTATCGATGTCACGATCACAGAACCGAGCCTTGAAGACATCTTCATGAATTACTACGAATAAGAGGAAACGATATGTATATTTTTAAACAAGAGATCAGATCTCAGAAATTACCGATAATAATCTGGAGTCTTTCCATAGGACTTCTTATAGCAATGTGCGTACTCATGTTCCCTGACATGAAGTCGCAGATGGATGATGTTAACGAGATGTTCTCGTCAATGGGCAACTTCACTTCAGCCTTCGGAATGGATCAGCTGAACTTCGGAACCATCACCGGCTTTTACGCAGTTGAAGGAGGAAATATCCTCGCTATAGGCGGCGCATTCTTTGCTGCAATTACAGGAATCTCCGCCCTTCTTAAAGAAGAAAAAGACAGGACCGCAGAGTTTCTTCTGACTCACCCTGTTACCAGAGTAAAGGTCGTAGCAGAAAAGCTATTAAGTGTATTCGCGATCATCACGATCCTCAACATTATTGTTTTCATCTGCTCCGTCGGTTCCATCCTCATAATCGGGGAAGAATTCGATTGGAAGATCATGATCCTGTTCCACCTGGCCTATCTTCTCATGCAGTATGAGATCGCGGGTATCTGCTTTGGTATCTCTTCTTTTCTTCGAAAAAGCGGACTCGGTATCGGCATAGGAATTGCTTCCGTATTCTACTTCCTCAATATCGTTGCAAACATCTCAGACGATGCGAAATCTCTTAAGTACATTACTCCGTTCGGATATACGGAAGGATCGGATATCATCAACAACAAGACGCTTGAGATAAAGTATCTGATACCGGGAATGATCCTGATGCTTGTAGGTATTATTATTGGTTTTATCTATTATAAAAGGAAAGACATTAACTCCTGACAGCTTTTTCGAGAGGCCTCAAAAAAATTCTACATTTGTAGAAAAAACTATTGACAAGGATGTTCTACACTTGTAGAATGGCCTTAAGTTAAGGAGATACAAGATCTTCTGAAGTAATGGAGGCTAATAAAATGAAAGGCAATAAAACAAAGATAGCATCATTGATCCTTGCAACTTCTGTTGCATTTATGGCAAGCGCATGCTCGGTTCAATTCTCAGACACCGGCACAACTAAAGGTTCTGAACAGGAAACCGAAGCAGTTTCCGAAGAAAACGGAGCTGTTGAAGAAACCAAAGACGAAACAGCAGATCCTACTACTGAAAACACTGTCGAAGCTACAACTGAGCAGGCAAAAGTGATCGAAACAGACTCCACCACAGAATCCACTACTGAATCCACTTCACTTCCTGAGAGCACTGGCGAAGATCAGACTGTAACAAGCGGTATTCCAACACAATATGTTGAAGTATTGGATTATCTGTATGACGGTCTCCAATCGGGATTGTTCAAAGACTCTGATTGGGTTGATCTGAAGTTTGATATGGGTCCCGGCTTACATGATATTGCCTATTATAATGAAGAACCGTTAAAAGAGGTTTGGTATGTTCTTTTGGATCTTGATGACAATGGCACAGACGAATTGCTCTTAATGAATACTTATGATACTGATCGTGGTCAGTTTGATAAAATACTGGAATTATATACGATCACTGATGGTCAGCTGGATCACATTGAATCATGCTGGGATCGCAGCAGATATTATGTCAATGCTGATAAGACCCTGTATTATGTCGGCAACGGCGGGTATGCTTACGTGACATGGCAATTCGTATACTTAGACGGAAACAAGTTAGTCGTATATGACTCATATTACTCAACGAACGAAATCAACGGAGAAACGCAGGATGACGTCTACGTATTCCACGATACCGGCACAGGAGAAGATGAATTGATAGGCGTCAGAAGCGACGATACAATGCCTGCTGCCGACGATCCATATGTATTCACCGACAAGAATTTTATGATCGACTACAAATAATCCATAGCCAGACAAAACAAAAAGGAGATGTTCAGTGAACATCTCCTTTTTTATCTTCTATGATCTGTCCTTATAAACAACAAAATCAGCACTTACCGCCTCACCGTTTTCGATTACCAACGGTTCGGTCCAAAGGTACAAGCCATATCCTCCTGTTTCATATGATTGAATACCTCCGTCTTCCTTCACGATATCCATCGCCAAAGCCTTATCAAGTGTGATATCTTCAACAACCGTATACTCCTCTGACTCATATCC
This sequence comes from uncultured Clostridia bacterium, assembly GCA_947303255.1. Taxonomy (GTDB): domain Bacteria; phylum Bacillota; class Clostridia; order Saccharofermentanales; family Saccharofermentanaceae; genus Saccharofermentans. The sequence goes on from CAMYXL010000007.1 coordinate 10,862, forward strand.
TTCGAGGATATTAACATTACATACCAGTTCATCGGAAACAGGGATCTTCACAAACTTACAGAATTCATCATACTGATCAGGACTTGTGTATAAAGTAAGATCGACCCAGATATCATCGATGATCTCATAAGTCATGAATCCGTTTTCAAGTGTTATCTTGTCATCGGTAATATCGAGAATCTTATACACGTTGAGAGCATCAAAAGCATATGTATCTCCTACCTTGATATTCTCGAATTCATCGAGATACATGCCGAATCCATTAACATTTGAAACTGTCGCGTAGATATATTTATAGTCAGCTGACATCGCATAGATTGCTGCGTAATAAACTCCGTCCTGAAGCGGTTTGGTATATGCAGCGGTATCGATCTGTCCGCCGTCGGTACAGAATATATAACTGAAATCAGTTAAGGCAGGATAATCTTCAAACAACTCGAGCGTTAAAAGACAGTCCCTATATCTCTCAATATCAGGGAGATCGTACTCTGCCAGATATCCGAAATTATTCTTATATGCTATCAATCCGTCAGCTGTGTCATAGGCGATGAGTACGTAATTATTATTTAATCCCGGAGCCATTGCATAACCGAGCATCACCTGTCTGTCCATGTCTTTACAAAGAGTCTTGGCCGCTTCTTTGTAAAAAGCATAATCATCTTCCCAGTTTTCAAAATAGAATTCAGATGGCGCGATTTCGGAAGACTCAGAAGGTTCCTCTTTATCCTTTTCGCTTACCGGGATCTCAACAGTGATCGTTGTTTCTTCATTATCGGCATCATCCTCAGGTTTCTTATCACAACCTGAAATCAAGCCAAGTCCAATAGCACCGAGCAGCAACAGTGCCGGTATCTTTTTGTTCCTCATCTCTTATTCCTCCCAAAATAAAAAACTTGAACTAATTATATATATCTCTTGACCGGATAATCAATAGTTCAAGTCTTTATATTACAAATCTGTTAGATGCCCTGTTACAGGCTGTTTTATGGCTATTGTCCGCTATCAGATAATAGCTTCTTTCATTTCCTTAACGAAAGATCCGACATAGGACGGAGCGTCTTTACCATGCTCTGCCAGTATCTTGATAATGGCTGAACCTACGATGACACCGTCTGCGATCTTGGACATGTTAGCGGCCTGTTCAGGATTAGAGATACCGAATCCAATTGCACATGGAACATCAGTTACTTCGCGGATCTTTGCCGTAACGGAAGAGATGTCATTTGCAAAAGATGATCTGACACCTGTTACACCCATGCTGGATACAACATAGATGAATCCCTTCGCTTCTTTTGCGATCATGGTCACGCGGTCTTCAGAAGTCGGGGCGACCATTGAGATGAGATCCACGTCATACTTCTCGCAGTATGGCTCGAACTCTTCCTTCTCCTCATATGGGATATCAGGAATGATAAGTCCGTCGATGCCGAGCTCGCTGCAGGTCTTGATGAACTTATCTGAACCGTATGAGAATACGACATTCGCATAGGTCATGAATACCAGCGGGATCGTTACTTCTTTTCTTAATCTTTTTACGAGCTCGAAAACTTTATCCGTCGTAACACCGCCTGCGAGCGCTCTTATGTTGGCACCCTGGATTACAGGACCTTCAGCTGTCGGATCAGAAAACGGAATGCCGAGTTCGATAAGATCTGCTCCGTTTTTAACTGCTTCCAAAACAACATTATATGTAGTCTCAATATCAGGATCACCGCATGTGATGAACGGAATAAAAGCCTTACCGTTCTTGAATGCTTCTTTTATCTTACTCATAGATATTCTCTCCTCTGTATCTCGCGATTGCAGCGCAGTCCTTGTCTCCTCTTCCCGAGACAGTTACAACGATGATCTTATCCTTATCCATCGTAGGAGCGATCTTCATTGCATGTGCGATGGCATGTGAAGACTCGATAGCCGGAATGATACCTTCAGTCCTTGAAAGATACTCAAATGCATCAACTGCTTCGTCATCCGTGATCGGCACATAAGAAGCTCTTCCGATATCGTGGAGATATGCATGCTCAGGACCGACGCCCGGATAATCAAGGCCTGCGGAGATCGAATATACAGGTGCGATCTGACCGTACTCATCCTGACAGAAATAAGACTTCATGCCATGGAAGATACCAAGTCTTCCCGTATTAACCGTAGCAGCTGTCTCGAATGTATCTATACCTCTTCCTGCAGCTTCACAGCCGATAAGCTGAACATCCTTATCTTCGATGAAGTGATAGAAAGTACCGATAGCGTTTGAACCGCCTCCGACACAAGCCATGACAACATCAGGAAGTCTTCCCTCTTTCTCGAGGATCTGTTCCTTGATCTCCTTGGAGATAACAGCCTGGAAATCACGTACGATCGTCGGGAACGGATGAGGTCCCATAACTGAACCTAAGCAGTAGTGAGTATCTTCAACTCTCGTTGTCCACTCACGCATTGCCTCCGATACGGCGTCCTTTAAGGTCCTGGTTCCTGTAGTTACAGGGATTACCGTCGCACCCAAAAGTCTCATACGGTAAACGTTAAGAGCCTGACGCTTTGTATCTTCCTCACCCATGAAGACTACGCACTCCATTCCCATGAGAGCTGCTGCAGTTGCTGTAGCAACACCATGCTGTCCTGCGCCTGTCTCAGCGATAAGACGTGTCTTACCCATCTTCTTGGCAAGAAGTGCCTGACCCAATACGTTATTAACTTTGTGAGCACCTGTGTGATTAAGATCTTCTCTCTTAAGATAGATCTTAGCTCCTCCCAGATCCTTGGTCATCTTCTCTGCATAGTAGAGAAGTGATGGCCTGTTAGCATAGTTATTGAACAGATCTGAAAGTTCCTTCTGGAACTCAGGATCGTTCTTGTAGAACTCATAAGCCTTGGTAAGCTCATTGATCGCATTCATCAAAGTCTCGGGGATATACTGTCCTCCGTGAACACCAAATCTGCCTTCTTTTGCCACTTTCATTATCCTTTCTTTATCTGAGCCATAAATGCTCTCATCTTATCGATATCCTTATACCCGTCTGTCTCTATTCCGGAGCTTACGTCTACTCCATACGGATCTAAGACTTTGACGGCTTCTTCCACGTTATCCTTATTAAGTCCTCCGGCAAGGATGTACGGACGCTTGATCATCTTGAGAAGTTCCCAGTCAAATGTCGAGCCTGTTCCTCCGCCCGGAGAATCAACGATCACAAGATCTGCACTCGAAGATTCCGCCTTGCGCACATCTTCTTCGCCTCTTATTCCGAAGGCCTTTATTATCTTGGCTCCCGTCTTCTCCCTGACTTCCTTTATGTAGTCGTCAGACTCGGTTCCGTGAAGCTGCGCGATATCTATAATACCATCTATAAGAAGTTTTACCACAACAGATATTTCTTCATTCACGAAAACTCCCACGACTTTGATGTCAGGATCAAGGTCTTTTCGAAGTTCGGATATAGTTTCGGGACTTACGTATCTTTTCCTGGTACTGTCCAGGATAAAACCCGCGAGATCCGGCTTAAGCTCATTGATCGCTTCTATATCCTCTTTCCTTCTCATTCCGCAGAACTTGACGATCATAAGTTACCTCTTAAACTCTGAAGCATTGCTTTCTTGTCAGGTGCTCTCATAAGTGTCTCACCGACGAGGACCGCATCAGCGCCGATGCTCTTAAGTGCCTTAACATCATCAGGAGTCTTTATGCCGCTCTCAGCGATAAAAAGAATATTTGAAGGAACGATCTTACGAAGATTTGAACTGTTATTCGTATCAACCGTAAAATCCTTAAGGTTTCTGTTATTCACTCCGATGACTCTCGCTCTTGCTGCAACTGCTTCAAAGACCTCGTCTTCGTTATGAGTCTCGACGATGGCCGTAAGACCTAAGCTGTCGCAAACTTCGAGATATTCCTTGATCTGCTGCGGACTTAAGATGGAGCAGATAAGAAGAACTGCCGATGCTCCGAGGACCTTTGCCTCGTAGATCATGTATTCATCAACCGTAAAGTCTTTTCGAAGACAAGGAATACTTACATTGGAAGCAATCTCCTTAAGGTAGTTATCGGAACCCAGGAACCACTTCGGCTCAGTAAGGACGGAGATACAGTCCGCACCTGCAGCTTCGTACTCTTTGGCGATCTCGAGATATGGAAAATCCTCAGCGATGATGCCCTTTGACGGTGATGCTTTCTTGCACTCACAGATAAATGACATGCCGTCTTTTTCGAGAGCCTTCTCGAAAATTAATCCCGAAGAAGGCATACTCTCTGCCTCAGCCCTGAGGGACTGAAGCGAGATCTTTTCCTTGTTAAGTCTCGTTCTCTCTTTTGCGTATGCTGCAAGTTCGTCAAGTATCGTCATGTTATCAGATCTCCTCGTTACTGATCTTGATGAGTTTATCAAGTGTCTCCTGAACCTTACCGGAATCGATCAAAGATCCTGCGAGCATGATACCTTCACCGAATGTATCAGCCTTGCCTGCGATATAAAGTGCAGCACCTGCGTTAAGAAGGACTGTATTTCTCTTGTGGCCCTTCTGACCTGCGAGGATGTCGCGAACGATCTGTGCGTTTTCAGCAGGATCGCCTCCGACAAGATCTTCCTTCGTGCAACGCTCGAATCCGAATCTTTCAGGAGTGATCTCATATACTTTATACCAGCCGTCCTTGAACTCGCAAACCTTTGTAGGAGCGCTCAATGAGATCTCGTCGAGCTTGTCCTTGCCGTAAACTACCATACCGCGCTTTACACCAAGGGAGATAAGTACCTGTGCCAAAGGCTCAACGAGGTATTCATCATAAACACCCAAGAGCTGCATCTTAGGTGAACCCGGGTTTGTGAGAGGTCCGAGGATGTTAAATACTGTTCTGAAGCCGAGTTCCTTTCTGATAGGTCCGACATACTTCATTGATGAGTGATACTTCTGAGCAAAGAAGAAGCACATGCCGACTTCCTTAAGGAGCTTAACGCACATCTCAGGACTCTGGTTGATGTTAACTCCCAAAGCCTCAAGACAGTCAGCTGTTCCGCACTTGGAAGATGCTGCACGGTTACCGTGCTTAGCAACCTTAACTCCGCCTGCTGCACATACGAGAGCAGATACTGTGGAAATATTGAAGCTGTGTGCTCCGTCTCCGCCTGTTCCTACGATCTCGAGGATATCCATTCCTGTATCAACTGCAGTAGCATGATCTCTCATTGCCTTAGCGCAGCCTGCGATCTCATCTGTTGTCTCTGCCTTAGCACTCTTTGTTGAAAGAGCAGCAAGGAATGCTGCGTTCTGAGTAGGTGTTGTCTCACCGCTCATAATCTCGTTCATTACTGTGTAAGCCTCATCATATGTAAGGTCGCCTTTGTTAACTATTTTCTCGATTGCTTCTTTGATCATTTTTGTGTCACTCCTTTATAAAATTATTCAAGATTGTTTTGCCTTCCGGTGTAAGTATCGATTCAGGATGAAACTGTAATCCGTATATCGGGTATTCCTTATGTGTAACGGCCATTATCTCGCCTTCGTCGGTTACGGCTGTTACCTTAAGTTCTTCAGGTATCGTGTCAGGATCAGCGATGAGCGAATGATATCTTGCTACCTTGATCCTTTCCGGAAGTCCTTTGAAGATCTTATCTTCCGTATCGATCTTAACTTCGGACTGCTTACCGTGCATGAGCCTTGGTGCGTATGTTACCGTTGCTCCGAATACCATTGAGATCGCCTGATGTCCTAAGCACACACCGAGGATCGGGAACTTACCTTTGAGCTTTTCAATGACTTCAGGAACAACTCCTGCGTTCTCAGGCCTTCCGGGACCCGGTGAGAGAATTATCCTTGAAGGATTCAAAGCCTCTATCTCTTCTACAGTCATCTCATCATTTCTTATTACCTTGATGTCAGGATCGATGCTTCCGACCATCTGATAAAGGTTATAAGAGAAACTGTCGTAATTATCGATCAAAAGTATCATACGTCGTCCTCCTGTGCTGCCTTGAGAGCATTGATCACAGCCTTGGCCTTGTTGATCGTCTCTACGTATTCTTTCTCAGGATCGGAATCTGCTACGATTCCTGCTCCGCTTCTTACAAAGACTTTTCCGTTCTTCTTATATGCGATCCTTATCGCGATGCAGGTATCCATGTTACCTGAGAAATCGATATAGCCGATAGCGCCGCCGTAGATACCTCTCTTATTGTTTTCGAGCTGTCCTATGAGCTGACATGCTCTGATCTTAGGAGCTCCGGAAAGAGTACCTGCAGGAAGTACTGCCTGGATCGCATCGAGAGCATCTTTGTCTTCTCTTATCTCACCTCTTACCGTTGAACCGATATGCATAACATGTGAGAATCTCTCGATGGAGTGAAGCTTTTCTACTTCAACTGTTCCGAACTTACTTACCTTGCCGAGATCGTTTCTTCCGAGATCTACAAGCATGTTATGCTCTGCCAGTTCTTTCTCATCTCGTAAGAGATCTCTCTCGAGAGCCTTATCCTCTGCTTCCGTTCTTCCCCTAGGTCTTGTACCTGCAAGAGGGAATGTGTGAAGGACGCCGTTTTTAAGACTAACGAGAGTCTCAGGAGAAGCACCTGCTACCTCAACATCCGTACCTGAGAAGTAGAACATATAAGGTGAAGGATTGATCGTTCTTAAATATCTGTATGTATCAAGAAGGCTTCCTTCAAATGGTGCGGAAAGGCGGTTGGAAAGAACTATCTGGAAGATATCTCCTTCGTGGATATAATACTTACCCTTCTCTACCATCTCCATGAATCTTTCCTTATCGAAAAGTGGTGTCGGTTCAGCAAGAAGTCTTCCCTTGTGTTCGCCTTCAGCCTTGCCGTTAACGATAAGATCCTTGATCCTCTTGATCTCCATGATCGCCTTGTTGTAACCTACCTCGATATCATTCAATGACATGTTGGCGATGATGATAATCTTCTGTGCATAATTATCGAATGCGATTACTTTATCGAAGAGCATCAGGTCTACATCCTTAAAGCCTTCCTCATCAACTGTATCGACCTTTACCTTAGGCTCGCTGTAGCAAAGATAATCGTATGAGAAATAACCTACAAGTCCGCCTGTAAACGGGGGAAGGTAATTGAATCTCGGGCTCTTATGCTCACCCAGGATCTGTCTTAAGTATTTGTTGGGATCATTTGTCTCGATGCTTACGTCACCGATCTTCATCTTGCCGTCGTTAACGGTAACAGAAGTCTTAGGATCAAATCCAAGGAATGTGTATCTTCCCCACTTCTCATTCTCTGCTACGGACTCGAGCATATAACAGTGAGTTGAGATACTCTTGAGTATCTTCATCGTCTCGATCGGAGTCCTTACGTCCGACAGTATCTCAGTACTGATCGGGACGATGTTGTAACGTCCTGTCTCTGCGATCTTCTTGACGTCTTCCAATTCAGGTAAGATCTTCATGTTGTTTCCTCCTTTTCTTGTTCCGGAGGATACAAAAAATCCTCGACAGAACAACTGCTTAGTTCTGTCAAGGACGAATAAATTCGCGGTGCCACCTTGATTCACGACTATGACGTCGTGCACTTAGCGAGATACCATCATATCCCCGGCAAGTAACGTATGCCCTCACGTTGCAGAATACTTTGCACTAATGCATTTGACTGCACCCTCAGCGGTCCATTTGATGATTTGTTTTCCGCCGGATTCTCAGCATCGCCGGCTCTCTGTGGGAGCATCATCACCGTTATCTCCGCGTCAACGGTTTAATCTATATGGGTGATAATAGCATTGAGAAAATGATTTGTAAAGTATTCTTTCGTTCATTCTACGCAACGAATCAGGTTAATGTAAGTTATCATTCCGTCTTTGATCTGTATAGGCTTAACTATTGAATCAACCATCTTGAACCCGCCGTTCTCATACGATGTGATGATAGTCTTTCCCTCGTCATTTACTATATCCGAGTTTTTAAGGATCATTTCTCTTGCCTCATCAACACTTAGATCTTTTTCGTTACAGATCAGAGATTCTCCGTCAACATCGCCGTGAACAAAATACAGATCAAACTTACAATCCTCAGATATCGGGATCATTATAAAAGAATATGAGTCGGTATAGTAAGGCTGTTCAAACTTTGTCAGAATGTATTCTCTCTCATCTTCCGTATCATTCTTATCAAACAGGAACCAGCAATAATCATCGACCTCTATACGTATGGATTCACCGTAATCATCGACATCCGTTACGGTAACGTAGTCATGAGAATCTCCGTCAACCTCGATAACATCTCCCTTTTTCATGTACGTGCAGTCTTTCTTAGAAAGCGTAAAAGCATATATCTGACCGACCAGAGCGATCGCATAATTCATATCGGATGAAAAACCTATTACCGTACCTGTATACTTTCCGTCACCCGGAACGGATTTAAATGTCTCGATCATCAATTCGTCAGCATGGATCGCATACTGATTGAAAAGACACGGAAGATGGTAGAACTGGTCAAACGTCAGCAAGTGATCCACGTCATACATTTCGCAAGGTTTATACTTAACGATATTACCGTCCTGATATTTGAATTCCATAAGATTATCATTCTCATCGAAAACAAAGAGTGCATACTCTGAATTCTCACATACATAACCGTTAAGGTATTCTTTGCCGAATCCGTAAAGATAATCCTTGCCGTCGTTTATATATATCTGTTTGGCGATATCCCTATACTTATCGTACAGTCCGTTCTCTGTAAGTCCTTCACCGACGACTTCATAGATTTCCTCTTCATCTTCGGCCTTAGTACTTACAGTGTTTTCGGAACTTTCCGTGGTTTCCGAACTGACTTCGCCGTTCTCATGATCAGATGCCAACTCATTTCTCGAGAAATCGCATCCTGAAACAGAAGCAAGCAAAAATGAGGACAGTAAAACAGCTGCCGTTATCTTTGTATTAGTTTTCATCATCATCTTCCTTTTTGTATTGGATCTTACAGCTGACCCAAAACGTGTTTGGCCGCTATAAGACCATATGCGTAGCATCTTCCGAGTGACAGACCCGTCTGATGGAACGGATAATCGCTTCCGCCGTAGAACGGGCCTCCGAGATTACCTACACAGTATAGACCACTGATCGGAGAATCATTAGTATCAAGAGCCTGACCGTACTCGTTGATCTTTATGCCGGATACACCTGCGGATACTCGGATATGTTTTCGAGCACCCCAGAAAGGAGCCTTGGCGATCTTATGCATGTACTTGGAAGGCTTACCGAAATCCTTGTCGCAGCCTTCTTCACAAAGCTCATTATAACGGTCGACTGTTTTCTTGAGGTTCTCATACGGAACGTCGAGTTCTTTCGCAAGTTCCTCCAATGTATCGCATCTGTGAAGGTCGATGAGGTTCTTGAAAACACCGGTCGGATTTTCAACTGCACCCGGAATGAACTTCTCCATTACCTGAGGCGGGATCATACCCTGAACAAATTCATCTGAAGGCCAGTTAACATAGTCACTGTCGTAGATCGTGCAGTACCAGCCCTTGGAACCGTCAGCGTGCTCCTTATCGAGCATCGAACCCTTGTACGAAGGCTGGAACTTAAGAAGGTTTCCCATGTAAACGAAGCCCGTATATTCGTTAGTGAATCTCTCACCGTTCATGTTGACGTAGAGGAACGGCTCCTCATACATGAGCGCAGAGTCAAAGTCATGCATCATCTTGGTGTGACCGAGATTTTCCATCTTAGCGCCTGCAGTCATCGCCATGATATGACCGTCACCGGTCTTATTGAACTGCTTCTTGTCAAACTCAGCGATATCAGGACACCAGCGGTCTACCATCGCGCAGTTGTTTGTATAATCACCTGTCGCAAGGATAACTGCCTTAGAAGCGTTGAACTGAATATACTCACCGTCATTAGTCTTACCTATAACTCCCGTTACTTTATCACCGTCGAAAAGAAGCTTAACAGCAGGTGTTGAGAAAAATGTCTCGAGGTTGGAATTTCTTTCCTTTACGTTCTCCAAAGCCTTACGAAGCGCACTACCGACATTCAAAGGCTTAGGTCCGACCCAAGGAGCGAAGAAGTAGCACTTGTCGTCGCCGTAATCGTATGTCTTTTCCCTGTCCTTCCATACTCCCGTGAAAAGTCCGCTGGTACTCATGAACGCACGAAGATCAGCACCGTCGTTAAGAAGCGTAGCGCAGTCCTTATTGCTGTCGACTTTACTGCCGTCGCCGTACTCAGTCTCCTTTGTCATTCCGGATCTGTTAAGAACCCACATCATGGCTTCTTCGGAATGATCCGCATAGGCACGGAGCTGCTTGGTATCAGCTCTCCAATCGCAAAGGCTGTTCGTATGGTGGATCCACTTCGCGATGCCTGCTTCCGTGGAGCGTGACTTGATGATCGCAGATGCACAGTTACCCTGTGATACTACGTTCGGTTCTTTCTGAAGAAGTGCGACCTTAACGCCGCCCTCTGCTGCTATTCCGGCAGCCGGAACGCCTGCGGCACCTGCTCCTACGACTACTACATCAAAATCCAATATCTTAGAAGGAGTAATGTCTCCGAGTTCACAACATGAATCATTTATTTCCTTATCCGTTATTCCGTTTAAGTAATTTTCCATTTCTCTATCCTTTCAATTAGCAAAGATTTTTTATCACACCAAATCATTATAATATTCTGACATTATTTTTCAAATTGATTATCATTTTCGAAAACAATTATCGGATATGGTCTTATTTTGTTTCGGAAGCATAAAATGAGCCGCAATTATCTGCCCCGGACTTAAAAAAGAGCTCGAAAACACTATGATATAATTATCATGGGTGTTTGAGAAAGGAGGATTTTGTTATGAAGTTTGGTAACAAAGTTTGTCCGAATTGCAACGGAAAACTCGACCTTAATAACGGAATGTTCGAGTGTTCATTCTGCGGTTGCTCCTTCGCAGCCGATTTCGATTCAGAAGATGTCGAGAGAATAAGAAAAGAGACCGAAGCTGAGAGAAATGCCGCAAAGGCATTAAGAGAGAGCGAACTCAACAGAACAAGAGAAGATCTCAAGTACAACAGATACACAAGACCTTCAACCACAGCTCAGCCTACTCAGTATAATCAGCAGTATTCTCAACCGACTACACAGCCTACAACTCAGAATACCGGAAGACGCAGATCCAAGGCAAGGATCATCGTTCCGATCGTCATCGGCGGTTATGTTTTACTTCAGATCATCGTGATGATCATCAGAGGAGCTGTATCAAACCGTAAGCAGCAAACGATAAACGATATCTTTGGCGGTAAAACGACAACTACTACTACAACTATTGAAGCAACAACTGAAACTTCAGAGGAAACCTTGTATGATTTCTCAATCGATGCATCACAGATCTCTTCCAACGAAGAAATAATGAATAATCTGGCTGAAGCTTCAAGCAAAATCCTCGATTCTGATCGCGTGCAGGAAAAATACGGAACAACCAGTGATAACGAGCTTGTAGCAGGATACCTCTTCTCTACGTATTACACGAACGATCTGTACCTCGTTTACGAGAGCAAATGCACCGATGACAGCACGAAGTATATCTGCGTTTACTATAGCAGCCTGTTGGCAGATGATGCTACCGGTGGTTCTGTCTACTGTGACTACACAGCACATCTCGACAATGTTTACGATTCGGTAGATGATGCTCGTACGAAGCTGATTGAAAAATATCCGGGTTATAATATGAGCAAGTTGGATATCAGTTGATATTTGAACTATTGGAGGAACTACAATGAGACTTACCAATCTTAATTGTCCGCAGTGCGGTGGCTTTCTGAATCAGCAGCAGGACAAGTTCTACTGCACCAGCTGCGGCGCTGCATTTAACGTCGATTACGACGAAGCAGACGTTGAGTATGCAAAGCTCGTTACCGAGGCTGACAGAACCAGACTTCTTATCGAGAAAGACAGGACTCTTCTCGAGAAAGATGCCGAGCTCAGAAAAAAGTTCATGACAAGCGAGATGAAACAGCAATTCAAGCATGCCGCTAAATCTCAGGGAACCACTCTTTTGGGCGGTTTGATACTGTATGCTGTTATGGGCGGAGTCATGATGCTGGTGATGATAGGTACTTTTATCGTCATTGGCACTAATATCGCTAAGGACAGAAAGACCAGGAAAGAAGCACAACAAGAAGCCGAGAAAGCAAGGATCGAGAGATTGACTGATATATCCGTAAAAGATCTCGAAAACGATCCTAACTTCATCGAGAACACGATAGGAGCAGGAGCAAGTTATGAGTTATCCAGAAGATCCGCTCCCGTTCTCGAATCCGGCGGAGACGAAGGCGACGCTTATCTTGTAGGAACTCCTGAAGCAATATATTCCTATATGGTAAAAGACGGTACTGACATAAGCATTTACAACATCTACAAATGCACATACGAATATCTCTTAAGCGGCAACACAAAAGATGTCTATTCATGTGTATGTTTCGAAAAAGTCGAAGCGGATGAGACCGGTCATTTCACATGCAACTATTCACTATGTAAATCAGTAACCGATGACAACATCGATAATCACTGGGAAGGATACGAGAATGACAAAGGAGCTTTAAATGTAATACCTGAATCAGGCTCTGCTCAGATCGATCTGCCAAAAGGAGGTGAAGCATAATGAAATTAAGAACCCTTAATTGTTCAAACTGTGAAGCTCCCCTCAGGCAGGAAGGCGACAAGCTCGTATGCGCATACTGCGGCGGAACATTCGATATTCCTACAGATGCAACTGACAGCGAATATGAAAAGATCATAAACGCAGAAGACTATATCCGTCTGTCACTTGCCAAGAGCATCCTTGGTCTCGAGAAGAAATACGCAACCCAGCAGCAGATAAATCAGGCAAAACGCGATGAGCAATTACGTCAAAAACGAGAGCGCATGGTAAGAGCGGTTATAAAAGGATGCGTCAGCATAATGTTCGCAATGCTTATCTTGTTCGGTATGATCTTCCTCGTATTAAAGTTCGGCGGCAACAGCAAGAAAAACAACTCTTCTGAAACGACTGAGATTACATGGAATCCGGGTTACAGGATCACACCAAGTGATCTCAGGGCCGATAAGGATTTTGCTGCACTTATCGATGGCGGTATGATCGAAGACGAGAGATCAGGATATGACAGTTACGGCGCTGTCATCTTCTCTTCCGAAGACATCTGGAATATAAGCAAAGACCCTGAGATCTTAGTAAGATATCTCATTACCGAAGAAGAGTCCAATGCACTTTACGTAGTGTATAAGATCACTTTCGAGACGAGTGACGGAAGAGTAAAGGAAATGTATGACTGCCAGGCTTATGAAGATCTTAAGATCAACGATGACGGCAAGATCGAATACTATCGTAAGGAAGGCAAGATCACTGATGATTACGACTTCAGATTCCACGCTAATCCTGAACTCGAACCTTTAATGGAGCAATACATTAACTGCAACTTTAACGATAGTAACAAATACATTTTTGAATTCTGAAAACAAATAACAGAGGCGGTTCACATAAGTGAGCCGCCTCATCTTTATTCGATTGACAATTTCGATCAGAGACCGTCAGGCATCGGAAGTCCGGTTTTATCAATAAAATCCTTAACCTGCTCTTTTCCTTCTTCTGTATAACACTCTACTGTGATCAGATAGCAATCACTTACGAACATTCCGCCGCATACAAACTCAGGATCATCTATCTGTCCAAAGAAGTAACAATCACCGTTAGAGAAACTGTCCGGATATCTGCCGGATACGTCAGAATAATAAGACCAAAGATAGGTTAATGCATTAGCCTTAAAGTTTAAAAGATCGTATTCTACACAGAACTCTTCGGAGACATATGCGTAAGATTCAATAACATCTACCGTCGTCGGTTCCTCCTCGAATTCAGATATATCACAACCGAAGACTGATGCTCCGATGTCAATAAGATCTTCCATATTTGAACCATTTTCAGTTGTTCTCTCGATATCAGGATTTCCGCCGAGCATGTTATATGGTGTATAGAATCCCAAAACACCTATCATGCTGTTCAAAGTCCACATCTTCTCAAGATCTTCATCATTACAAGCAAAGTAGTAGAAATAGTAACCGTCAACCGCTGCTGTGGCATAGACATAATGAAATGATCCGTCTGACATCGTCAGATAGTCATCAAGATATACAGCGTCATCTTCGATCAATGTCCTGGAATCACTGTTAAGCTCTGCAATATTCTTGTATTTATCGAGCATTGCCTCAGCCTCTTCTTCAGTTTCAAATTCGATGTAAGTAAGCTCGTATTCCATGTTATGAGATAAGCTCGCAACTACACCGTCTACACCAAAGAGAGGACCAAATCCGTTATCCGGTACGTCCAACAAGGTCTCAGCCATATTCGCAAACAACGAAAAGGTATCTGCGTCATAATCACGTTTTGGAGTAGTATCTTGAGTATCCTCATCATCTTCAGTCAAGTTGATTTCTACTTCCTCCTCTTCATCCTCATCATCTTCTTCATCATCAGAACTTATCTTTTTGTCCTTATCCTTTTTCCCGGAAGACTTGTTCTTATCACAACCTGTTATCGGGAAAGCAAGAACTGATGTACACAGAAGAGCTGATAAAACTACGATGAACTTATTGTTTTTCATGATTTTCCTCCTCCTTAAATAAACATCAAACAACATCCACCTATGCTTCCGATATTAACAGTTAAAATATTTTTATCAACGTATGAAAAAGGCGATTCAGTATTCCTAAATCGCCTTTCGATTATCATTTTTTGATGGTTTACGGTAGAACCGTCTGACCTTTTCTTAAGTACCTGTCGCACTCTCTTGCAGCGCCTCTGCCCTCAGTCATAGCCCATACTACAAGAGACTGACCGCGGCGCATATCACCTGCTGCAAATACACCTTCGACATTAGTCTTGAAGTCACCGAACTCGGCACTTATGTTACTTCTTCCGTCACGGTTGAGTTTAAGTTCATCAGCGATAAGATCTTCAGGACCAAGGAAGCCCATTGCAAGGATTACAAGATCAGCCTTGATATTCTTTCTTGTTCCTTCGATCGGAACCGGCTTACCGTTCTGCCATGATACTTGTGTTACCTGCAACTCTTTTACGTTACCCTTACTGTCGCCTATGAATTTCTCAGTAGACATGAAGTAATTTCTAGGATCTGCACCGAACAGTTCCTCTGCTTCTTCCTGGCCATAGTCGTTCTTTTTGATGAACGGATACTCAGGCCAAGGGTTATTCTCGGATCTGGCATCCGGCAAAGGTCCTGTGATCTCGAGCTGAGTTACGCTCTTTGCGCCTTGTCTTACAGCTGTCGCTACACAGTCCGTACCTGTATCACCGCCTCCGATGATAACAACATTTTTACCCTTAGCGGATATCTTAAGAGAAGGAGCAGGACCGCTCTTTTTGAAGTGATCATCAGCAAACAATGCCTTTGTATTTCCTCTTAAGTAATCAACTGCGAAGTGGATTCCCTTAAGGTCTCTTCCCTCTACCTTGAGGTCCCTAGGCTTAGTGGAACCGCAACACAATACAACTGCATCAAAGGTACTCTTTATTTCCTTAGCACTGATATCGTGACCGATCTCAACACCAAGTTTGAATGTGATTCCTTCTTCTTCCATAAGTTTGATCCTTCGAAGGATAACACTCTTATCAAGCTTCATGTTCGGGATACCGTACATGAGAAGTCCGCCAGGTCTATCAGCCCTCTCGAAAACAGTTACCGTGTGACCTGCTTTATTAAGCTGATCTGCACACGCAAGGCCTGAAGGACCTGAGCCGATAACAGCTACTTTCTTACCTGTTCTTTTCGTCGGCGGCTGAGGCTTCATAGTACCTTCCTTCCAAGCTCTCTCGGAAATATACCACTCGTTGTTACGAACTGATACTGCCTCAAAGTTATTACCGCAAGTACAAGCACCTTCACAAAGAGCCGGACATACACGACCTGTAAACTCAGGGAATCCGTTAGTCTTACGAAGTCTTAGATAAGCTTCTTTGAATTCACCTTTATAAACGAGATCGTTTGTCTCAGGGATCAGGTTAGCCAGAGGGCAACCTGTTGCTGCTCTTCCAAGGAACATACCTGTCTGACAGAACGGAATACCGCAATCCATACAACGTGCACCTTGAGTTCTGCAGCTTTCCTCATCTTGGTACATCCTGTGTACTTCAAGATAATCCTTAACTCTTTCCTTGATATCACGATCAGGACCTATCGCCCTGTCATAATCCAGAAAACCCGTGTTCTTACCCATGAGTCTTCCCTCCTTTACCGGTTGCTCTCTCGAAAGCTTCCATGAGTGCATCGTCACCCTCAAGACCTTCTTCCTTAACCTGTGCAAGGTTCTCGTTGAATCTTGCGTAGTCATGAGGCAATACTTTTACGAATCTTCCGATGAAATCATCAAAGTTTGCAAGAATATGTTCTGCATAGGTACTTTCAGTATTCTTTACATGCTTAGCGATCGTGCTTCTTACGAACTCAATCTCTTCAGCATCTGTAAGTCTTTGAAGAGAAACAAGTTCTTTGTTGCAGCGCTGATCGAAATCTCCGTTGGCATCATATACATAAGCGATACCGCCTGACATACCTGCTGCAAAGTTTCTTCCCGTAGCACCGAGAACGATTACGCGTCCGCCTGTCATGTACTCACATCCGTGATCACCAACACCTTCAACGACTGCAGTAGCACCGCTGTTACGTACGCAGAATCTCTCACCTGCAATACCGCTTATGTAAGCTTCACCTGATGTAGCACCGTAAAGAGCAACGTTACCGATGATCGTATTTTCTTCGGAACGGAATGTTGAATTCCTGTCCTTATGAACAACGATCTTACCACCTGACAAACCTTTACCAAGGTAGTCATTTGAATCACCCTCAAGTCTTAATGTAAGACCCTTTGGAATGAATGCACCAAAGCTTTGTCCTGCAGATCCTCTTAAGTGGATATCAACTGTATCTTCAGGAAGTCCATTGATACCGTGTGCTCTTGTGATAGCACTACCAAGCTGCGTACCTGCTGCTCTGTCGGTGTTATGGATCTCAAGAGACATATTTACCTTACGAGATTCGTTGATAGCAGGTTCAGCAAGCGGGATCAATACCTTGTAATCAAGTGTATCTTCAAGCTTATGATCCTGTTCGATGATATGGTGTGTCAAAACTGTTGAATCAAGCTGAGGTCTGTAAAGGATAGCAGAAAGGTCTATTCCTGTTGCTTTCCAGAACTTGATCGCTTTATTGGCACGGAGCATATCAGATCTACCGACCATCTCGTCGATTGTTCTGAAACCGAGCTGAGCCATGATCTCACGAAGTTCTTCTGCGATGAAACGCATGAAGTTGATTACATACTCAGGCTTACCTTCGAACTTAGCACGAAGCTTCGGGTTCTGAGTTGCAACACCAAACGGACATGTATCCAGGTTACAAACTCTCATCATTGCACAACCGAGTGCTACCAAAGGTCCTGTAGCAAAGCCGAATTCCTCAGCACCAAGGAGACATGCAATAGCAACATCTCTACCAGTGAGAAGCTTACCGTCTGCCTCGACTGTAATTCTCGAGCGGAGGTCATTCAGGAGGAGTGTCTGATGCGCTTCAGCAACACCAAGTTCCCAAGGAAGTCCGGCATTTCTGATGGACGTTCTTGGAGCCGCACCAGTTCCTCCGTCATAACCGCTTATGAGGACAACATCAGCGCGTGCTTTTGCAACACCTGCAGCAACTGTTCCTACTCCGACTTCGGAAACAAGTTTTACGTTGATCCTTGCAAATCTGTTAGCATTCTTAAGGTCATGAATGAGCTCAGCCAGATCCTCGATAGAATAGATATCGTGATGTGGAGGTGGTGAGATAAGACCTACACCCGGTGTGGAGTGACGTGTCTTAGCGATCCAAGGATAAACCTTACCTGCAGGAAGTTGTCCTCCCTCACCAGGCTTAGCACCCTGCGCCATCTTGATCTGGATTTCTCTGGCGTGTACAAGGTAATCGGATGTTACACCGAATCGACCTGAAGCGACCTGCTTGATCGCACTCATCTTGGAATCACCGTTTGGCATTCTCTCGTATCTGGACGGATCCTCACCGCCTTCACCGGTATTACTCTTACCGCCGAGTCTGTTCATGGCTATTGCCAGTGCCTCGTGTGCTTCCTTACTGATCGAGCCGTAGGACATAGCACCTGTCTTAAATCTCTTGACGATGCTCTCTACTGATTCGACTTCGTAAATTGAGATAGGTTCCTTCGAAGGAACAAATTCCAAAAGACCTCTTATGGTACAAAGTCTGGTATTTTCTTCATTAAGTGTTCTGCTGAACTGTTTAAACAGATCATAGTCACCTTTTCTGACAGCATTTTGAAGCATGTAGACTGTCTTAGGATTGAACATGTGATACTCACCGTCTTTACGCCACTGATAAAGACCACCGGTCTCAAGACCCTTCTGTGTATCGTTTGTTCTATAAGCTGCCTGCATTCTCATATCGGCTTCTTTTGCGATCTCATCAAGACCGATACCGCCGATTCTGGATGCTGTAGATGTAAAGTATTCGTTTATAACATCTTCGCCGATACCGAGAGCCTCAAAGATCTGAGCGCCCTGGTAACTCTTTACTGCGGAAATACCCATCTTGGAAAGGATCTTAACGATACCGTGTCTTGCTGCTTCGATGTAGTTATCGATTGCATCAGTTTCTGTGATGTTAAGTCTTCCGTTTTGAGCTTCATCTGCGATGGTTGCATAAGCCATATATGGGTTGATTGCAGATGCACCGTAACCTACGAGGAGTGCGAAGTGATGTACTTCTCTAGGATCACCTGATTCAAGGACGATACTTGTCATGTGACGCTGTCCTTTTCGAACAAGATGCTGATGAAGACCAGCTACGGCCAGAAGTGCCGGGATAGGACAGTTATCGCCGTCCGCGTCACGGTCGCTAAGGATAAGGATGTTATTGCCTTCTTCAACTGCCTTTGAAGCAGCCTCGCAAAGAGCATCCATGGCTTTCTTAAGAGCTTTACCGTCTCCGCCTGCCTCGAAAAGGATCGGCAATACTTTAGACTTGAATCCGTCCTTCTTTATCGCCTTCAAAGCAGCGAGTTCGTGATCCTTAAGGATAGGAGATTCAAGAGCGATGTGTCTTGCATCGGAAGCCTTAGGATCGATGATGTTACCTTCGTTTCCGAGGTACATACGCTCCATGATAACGATATCTTCTCTAATAGAATCGATAGGAGGATTCGTTACCTGAGCAAAGAGTTGCTTGAAGTATGCGTAAAGAAGCTGAGGCTTGTCTGAAAGTACGGCAAGAGGACTGTCGTTACCCATTGCACCAATGGCTTCATTTCCGTTTATCGCCATAGGAAGGATCATCTTCCTAATGTCTTCATATGTATAGCCGAACATCTTCTGCTTCTGCTCGATATCGGAAGGAACATCGATCGGCTTTTCTTTCTTGCATACTGAAGAAAGCTTAACGATATTATCATCGACCCACTTTTTGTAAGGATGCTGTGAAGCGATGCTCTTCTTGATCTCTTCATTAGTGATGATACGACCTTCTTCGGTATCGATGACGAGCATCTTACCGGGCTTAAGTCTGTTCTTGGAAGCGATGGTTTCCTCAGGAACATCCAGGACACCTGCCTCTGATGAGAGGATAACGTTACCGTCTGTCGTTACGTAATAACGTGCCGGTCTTAAACCGTTTCTGTCGAGAGTTGCAACGATCTGCTTACCGTTTGTAAATGCGAGAGCTGCAGGACCGTCCCATGGCTCCATGAGCATGCTGTTGTACTCGTAGAAAGCCTTCAGGTTCTCGTCCATCTGATCATGCTTGATCCATGGCTCAGGTACCATCATCATTGCTGTCTCAGGAAGACTTCTTCCGCAAAGTGTCAGGAACTCCAAAGTGTTATCGAACATAGCGGAGTCACTGCCGTTATTGTTAATGATCGGCATTACCTTTTCGATATCCTTGCCGAAAGCATCTGTCTTAATGGATGAACTTCTCGCGTACATCGCATTGATGTTACCGCGTAGTGTATTGATCTCACCGTTATGGATCAAATATCTGTATGGATGAGCTCTCTCCCAGCTCGGGAATGTGTTCGTACTGTATCTGGAGTGTACGAGTGCGAGAGCTGACTCAAATGCAAGATCTTTAAGATCAAGATAGAATGCATCCATCTGCTCAGGTGTAAGCATTCCTTTGTAAACGATCGTGCTTGAAGAAAGACTTGCAAAATAAAAATACTTAGGATCTGTCTCTGCAAGACCCATTGTCTTTGCTTCGAGAACCTTTCTTATGATATAGAGCTTACGCTCGAATTCGATTCCCACTTTAACGTCATCGCTCTTTCCGATAAAGATCTGAGCGATATACGGTCTGTTATCCTTGGATGTCTTTCCCAAGGTAACTTCGTTGACAGGTGTATCACGCCAGCCCAAAACCTTTTGGCCTTCAGCTTCGATAGCCTTGTTGATGGTTTTCATGCACTTAGCTCTGGCATCCGATTGTCTCGGAAGGAAAACCATACCTACACCGTACTCACCTTGTGCAGGGAGTTCTATTCCTTCTTCCGGACATACTTTTCGAAAAAAGGCGTCAGGGATCTGCAAAAGGATACCTGCACCGTCACCTGTATCTTCTTCACTGCCTGCTCCGCCTCTGTGAGCAAGATTTGCAAGAATAGTAAGACCGTCTTTCACCGTCTTGTGAGATTTTTTGCCGTGTACATTAACAACAAAACCGATACCGCACGCGTCGTGCTCGTATTCCGGCGAATAAAGACCTTGCTTTTTCATTGAGGTTCCTCCTCTTTATTTTTCTGAGAGGATAGTACCATTATGCAAGTTTTCATTCAATAACTTGCAACAACAAGGATAAAAAACGATAATTTTCGTGTGTGTTAATGACGATTTTGCAAGAAACGTTCATGTTTTATGCAATCGGATACAACTCATTATCATAGGAAATGTTATCGATCCCGCCGTCAAAATATACGAAATCTCCGTCAGGATAATGCCATATTGCCTTGAAGACAGAGGGATATTTTATGCCGTTATCAGACATTTTATAATCTTCACAGACAGCTGACCAAGGAACAGTTCCCTCTTCTTCCGAGACCGCTCTGTCATTTGTACTGAATTCAATATATTCATACTGCTCATTGAATCTGAAGATACCGCTGACAGTTTGACCTTTATATGTGATCGTCGCTTCTACTTCATAGTCATTTATTTCTTTCCAGGTGATCAGATCACTTAGAAGAATGGCCGGAGCAAACGGACTTTCGGCCAAATATGTAACAAGACATGCTCGATCCATCTCAGATCCGGTAGTATCAAATATCGTGATCGATTTAGCGATCACGCCCTTCATACCGCCAACACCATCTGTGTAGTAATCGTAACCTTGAAACGGAATACCGAACATACTGCTGTCAATAAAAGCAGCTCTAGCCGGCTCATTAACAAAATCATACTGATAATAATCGATCACTAGATCAGGACCGTCTCTTCCCTGTTTAAAAGATACATCGTGATATTCCATCATCAGACAATCCATCTTTGGTGTTCCTATATATCCGCAGGACCTGATGTATCTTTGTACAGGTTCAGGAAGATACTCTATGTCTTCATCTCGAAAAAGATCATCGTCGTAAGAAGTCTCTTTCATTAGTCTTTCAATATCGTTGTTAAAAGCTCTTTTTAATGGAGAAAAAGGTATCTTAAACCAGATGATAATTCCCGCAATAACTATTAGGATCACCGAAAGAACAATGATCCACACACGCTTTCTGCTTCTTTTCATTTTATTCTGCCTTCAGATAGTCTAGTAACGGTTCGATATACGACTTATCTGTCCAGTCTCCTGCTTCATCTTCAGCAACTTCCATTAGAGCTTTCTCCCATACCTCATAGTCCTTTGGATCCTTTTTGCCGACAGCTTTACGGAGTATCTTACATAATGTCCTGTCGGCAAAAGACATGTTCTTCATATCAAAACCGCCTCGTCCGTAAAAAACTGGTATATCAGAAAGCTCATCTTTCATGTTCTTAGCAACAAGTTCATTAAAGAAAACCTCATCATACGGCGATGCAGCACAGGTAAAAACTGCAACCTTCTTTCCCTCGATTTTATTAATGATCTTTTTCAAGAAGGAAGTGCAGGAAATGCCTGTTGCGTATACGCCTCCGGTTACTATTACCGTGTCATATTTATCCAATGAATCAACCTTAAATCCATCAACGGAGAAACAATCAAATCCTGTAGATTCAGAGATCCACTCTGCATACTTTTTGGATGATCCGTATTTTGATCTATAGATAACAACGCCTGTCACTTTACACTACCTCCGTCAGATTCTTCTCTATCCTTGTTATCGTACTGATGGTTGTCTTAATGTCTTTCTCAGAAATTCCGGCGAACATCTTTTCCATGATCTTTATACTCATGTCATTATTCTTCTCGCAAAACTTACGACACTTATCTGTAAGTATTATCCTTTGTTTTCGCTTGTCATTCTCGTCTGTACAAAATTCCGTAAATCCCTTACTCTCAAGTTTTAAAAGTATCTGCTTTACATTCTGGTGTGAACTACCTAAAACTTCAGATAGTTCCCTTAACGTTGGAGGTTCCTTGCATAATGAAATACAAACGATCGCAAAAAACTGTTTCCAACTGATCTCCTTCATGGTACTATCTGCCATCGCTTGAAAACGGTTCTCAAAGGCACTCAAAAGGCCCAGCAGATAATAACTTGACGGTATCCCTTCAAAATCTAAACAATCGCTATTAACAGCATCCTGAATATGCATGATCGCCTCCAGATTAGGTAAGATATTACTCTTTTAAGGTAACATATTACCTTTTTCTTGTAAATACTCTTTTTCCGATTCCGATGAATATACCGAATAGTCTTTCCAAAAAAGAGGATGGAAACACAACAAAGTGGTCCATCCTCTTTAGTTAAGTAATTGCTGTCAATTATCTGTCGATCGCGTAGTTCACACAGATACCATTAAATTCAGGTGAATCAGCTAAACTATTGAACAGTTGATCCTTGGTCATTCCGTTATCCATGTTCTTAACCCAGAATGCAAGTCCCTCACTGTCTGCTTCTCTTCCGAGAAGTGTCTTGTACATCTTTGTCACGAGTTCCGTGTTACTCAAGTTGAAGCTGTTAAACTCTGCCGAATAAAAGAACTCATGAGCAGCTTCTGTTCCTGTTATATCAAGATTTGTGAGTGCAAGGCTCCAGAACTTAAGACCGTCTTCGTCAGCCTCTCTTCCGAGACATTCCGTGTAAAGTCTTGTAGCAAACTCTGTTGCGTTTTTAGATGCTACTGTTGCCTTCGCTTTTGTAGATCCTGACTTAACTCCGTATGCAGCACATACGTTGCACCATTCTGTAGAGTTGATGAATCCGTCTACTACGCTTTCTCTTCCGACAGTCTTAAGACTATCCATCCAGAAGTTGAATCCGTCCGGATCATCTTTGGCGTCTCTGTCGAAGAGTGCTTTGTAAAGAACTGTTACGAACTCTTCGTCACTTAAGTTTCTGTTATTGAACTCCTCACTTAACAGGAATTGTTTAATGCAGTCAGCACCTGTGAGATTCCCTTTTACAACCTGATTTGCCCAATAAGCTTTTCCGTCAGGATCTGACTCACGGCCAAGAGCTACTTCATAAAGTCTTTCTACGAAAGCCTCAAAAGAAGCGACTACTTCAGGGTTTGGTGTAGGTTCCGGTGTCACGATAGGTGTCGGATCCGGGGTTGGGGTTGGAGGAATCACTTTCTCATTTGCATCAAACTTGGCAGTATATGTAGCATCTTCGGTTACCTTTGTTAATTCCGGTGTCCAACCTGCGAATGTATAAGTGAATTTATCATCTGCCGGTTTGGTTGGTGTACCGTTAAAAGAAGGAGTTGTGCCGTATTCATACTTGCCTGATTGAAGTTCTGTTCCGTCCTCATCCAGGAACGTGATCTCATACGAGTTTGTTGTCGGTTCAAAGACGGCAGTGTATGTTACAGTATCAGAAACATCAGGAAGCTCCTTATCCTTTTCGTAAAATTCCTTTCCGTCAGTCCAGCCTATGAAGGTATATGTATATTGATCTGTTGGTTCTTTTGTCGGGACATTTCCTTTATATACTGGATTTGCACCTACATCGCAAGGACCCTCCTGAAGAACTGTGGTTTTACCGTCGTCCGAGATACAGAAAGTAACATTTTTCGGAAACAGCTTGAAATATGCCTTGAACGTGACAGGACCGACACCCGGCATCTTGTATGAATAATTGCTGTTCTCGTCAGGCAAGATAACAACTTCTTTATTATCGTGATCGATGATCGTTACCTTATCGATCATATAACCGTCTTCAGGCTCGACAGACAGATTAATGACATCATTGATATTGGTTCTTGTTTTTCCCGAGATCGTTCCGTTACCTTCACTTACGTAATTGACATCGTAGAAGTAATAGATGACATCGTCCGATATATCAATGAAAGCAGTAAGAGGATAAATATCATAAATGAGAACAATACAACTCAGATCGGGGCAATTGTCTACGATCAGAACCTGACATATAAGATCTTTATTATCCGGGAATCTGAGATAACTGAGATCAATGCAGTTTGCAAAAGCACCCTCGCCGATCGAAGAGACGCTGTCAGGAATAGAAAGATCCTCAAGGCTTTCGCAATAAAAGAATGAATACTTACCGATCGAAGTGACACTGTCGGGAATAGTTATCTCCTCAAGATTTTTGCAATAAACAAAAGCCTGATTACCGATAGTCGTAACACCGTCTTTAATGATCACTTTTTTTATATTTGATCTTTCCTCATACCAAGGCGGGTAGGAGGCGGTTGCAACCCTCCAGTCATCCATCTTTCCTGTTCCGGATATTGTCAATACTCCTTCATCATCCAATACCCACGTCAGACCCTCGCCGCAAGAACCTCCCGGAACGAACGTTGCCTTGAAAGTAACGGGGACCTCTGAATCAGGCATCTCGAAAAGGTATTTACCGTTATCCTTCGGATCGATCGGTTTTTCTATATTATCGGAACCGATAAAGGTCACTTTATCGACGATATGGTTAAGCGAAGGAGTGATCTCAAGTTCCAAAACATCGCCGATATAAGATCGTGTTTTTCCCGTGACTGTTCCCGAACCTTCGCTTAAGTAACAGACATCGTAGTAATAATAGAAGACACCTTCCGAGCAAAAATGGAAAGCATTATCATCGTATTCAGCTTCCTTGTTAAGGATCACATACTTCAGATCGAAGTCTTCGGCAAGGACTTCTTCTCCGACCACAAGATCTTTGTTGTCCGGGAACAATATTTTTTCCAGATTCTCGCAACACCTAAAAGCATAATCATCGATCGAAGTTACACTATCGGGAACAGTTATTTCCGTAAGGCTTGTGCAGCCATAAAAAGCAGACTTGCCGATCGAAGTAACACTGTCAGGAATAGTTACGTTCTTAAGGCCTGTGCACTCCGAAAAAGTACTGCCGCCTATCGATGTAATGCTGTCGGGAATAGTTACCTCCGTAAGGCCTGAGCAGAAACAAAAAGCACTCGGTCCGATCCAAGTAACATTTTCGGAAACAGGTATCTCCTTAAGACTCTCGCAGTGGTTAAAAGCGTTCACGCCGATCGAAGTGACACTATCCGGAATAGTAACTTTTTCAAGGTTTGTGCATTCGTAAAAAGCACTCATACCTATATTCGTTACACCATCTTCGATGACCACCTGTTTGATATTCTCTCTTACATCATACCAAGACAGGAAAGGGTTAGAAAGAACATCCCTGTCCTCCAACGCTCCTGTTCCTGAGATAGTCAGAGTTCCTTCGCTGTCCAGTTTCCACGTCACGTTCTCACCGCAAGTACCGCCTGTAATGAATGTTGCTTCGATAGTAACTTTATCTTTTGAATCAGGCATTTTTTTGCATAAGTATTTACCGTTATTGTCAGGCTCGACAGGTGTTCTGTTTTCATTAGAATCGATGAGGAATACCGTATCGACATAATAGCCCTCTTCAGGAGTGATCTCCAATTCCAATTCATCTTTTTTATAGGACCTGTTTTTACCCGTTACGGTTCCGTGTCCTTTATTGACATAAACAACATCGTAGTAGCTATATAGGTAAGGCGAAAAACGTTCAAAAAAGTCTTGTGTGTACGTAGCTTTCGGATTATAAACAATATATCCTAAACCGGAACAGGTGTAAAAAGCATTGAAACCCACATTAAGTTGATCATTATCCGGAAGCTTTAATTTCGTAAGGTTACGGCAATGATCAAAAGCAAGATCGGCTATTAAAGTAACACTATCAGGAAAAAACACATCCGTAAGGCCTGTGCATCTGCGGAAAGCATAATCATAAATAGTCGTAACACCGTCAGGGATATATACCTCCTTAAGCTTCACACAATCCTCAAAAGAACAAACGCCAATAGACGTGACACCTTCCGGGATGGTCACTTTTTCAAGGTTTGTGCAACCGATGAAAGCATTATTACCAATAGTCGTAACACCCTTTTCGATCCTTACTTCTTTAATATCCATATTTTTAAACCAAGGAGAAGTAACTCCTGAATAATAATACCAAGTCATCATTGGTCCTGTTCCGGATATTGTCAATACTCCTTCATCATTCAACTCCCACGTCAAATCGTATCCATCGGCACCGCATTTACCGGAGTCAACTATGTCAGCATTTATCTTTAAACTTGGGAAAACTGCTATAACAAAAAGTACGGAAAGCAAAAAAGTGATGATAGTAAAACTGTTTTTTCTCATAAAGCACCCCCTAAAAGACTATAATTATTTATCGTCTTTTAGGGGGAATTTACTCACTACAATCAAAAATATTTTTGATGTATAAGAATATTATTGAAACACCTCTTTGATCCTTCTCATAGCCTCCATGGTGTTGCCGTGTGTATTGAATGATGTAAGTCTTAAGTAACCTTCACCGCTCGGACCAAAACCCGCACCCGGAGTTCCGACAACATTTGCCTTCTGAAGAAGTTCGTCAAAGAACTCCCAGGATGAAAGTCCATTAGGGCATTTTACCCAGATGTACGGAGAATTCTTACCGCCTGTGTACGGCCATCCGAGTTCGTCAAATGTTGATGTCATGACATCTGCGTTGTATTTATAATAATCTAGATTAGCAGCGATCTCTTCAAGACCTGTTTTGCTGAGGCAGGCTGCAGCTGCACACTGGACAGGATATGATACGCCGTTGAACTTTGTTGTCTGTCTTCTGAGCCACATCTTCTGAAGTTTCATTCCTTCGCGGACAAGATCGTTAGGAACTACGGTGTAACCGCATCTTGTGCCTGTGAAACCGGCTGTTTTCGAGAAGGAACAGAATTCTATTGCGCATTCCTTTGATCCCTCTACGGCAAAGATGGACCTTGGTACCTTGGGATCGGTTACAAAAGCTTCGTATGCGCAATCGAAAAGGATCACCGCATCACGCGACAGAGCATAATCGATCCAGACTTTCAGCTGATCTTTGGTATAAGCGGCGCCTGTCGGGTTATTAGGAGAACAAAGATAGATGATGTCAGCCTCCAGGTCAGGCGTAGGCATAGGAAGGAATCCGTTATCCTTGTTAGCAGGAAGATAAACGATCTTACGACCTGCCATCGTATTTGTATCAACATATACCGGATATACAGGATCAGTAACAGCCACGACATTATCATCCGAGAAGATATCAAGGATATTACCAAGATCGCTCTTGGCTCCGTCAGAGACGAAGATCTCATCAAGTTCCAGAGCAACTCCGGAGGTAGTCTTATAGTAATCAGCCAGAGCATGTTTCAGGAAATCGTAGCCCTGCTCAGGACCGTAGCCTTTGAAGCCATCTTTGGTACCCATCTCATCAGCTGCCTTCTTCATGGCATTAACGGCTGAACTGCAAAGAGGTCTGGTTACATCACCGATGCCCATCCTGATTATCTGGGCATCTGGATTTTGTTCCGAGAACTTCTTGACTCTCTGGGCAATCTCAGAAAAGAGATACGTTTCAGAGATATTCTTGTAATTACTGTTTATGTGCATATATATTTCCTCCGATCAGATATCGATTACACCTGTAAATGATGTTACGCAAGGTCCCGTCATGAGGACTCTCTCGTCAGTATAGTTAATGACGAGTTTCCCTCCGTTAAGCTGAACCTCAACATCTTCACCCTTGTTGCAATAGCCGTTAAGGCAGGCTGCGACAACTGTCGCACATGTACCCGTTCCGCAGGCCCATGTCTCACCTGAGCCTCTCTCCCATACTCTCATCCTCAGATGATTCTTATCGATCACCTTTACGAATTCGGTATTGGTACGCTGTGGGAAGATCTTGTTATTCTCGAACTTTAGACCTATAGTCTCAAGCGGAAGATACTCTACATCATCTTCGAAAACAACACAGTGCGGATTACCCATTGATACGCATGTAATGCCGTATTCCTTACCGTCTATATCAACTTTCTTATTGACTATCATGTCTCCGTCAAGTGCTACCGGGATATCCTCAGGCTTAAGGATCGCTGCACCCATATCTACTGTTGCTGCGACTGCCTCACCGCTTTCGACCTTCATGTTGAGAGTCTTGACTCCGCATAATGTCTCAATCTTCAGGACATCTTTCTTTATTCCTTTTATGTCGTAGAGAAACTTACCTACGCAGCGGATTCCGTTACCGCACATCGCACTTTGGGAACCGTCCAGGTTAAACATGATCATCTGACCGTCTGCTACCTTCGACGGAGCAACGAGGATCAGGCCATCGCTTCCTATTCCAAAATGTCTGTCCGATACCTTAACCGATAAGGAACTCGGATCTTCTATATTGTACTTAAATGCATCTATGTATACGTAATCGTTTCCGCATCCCTGCATCTTAACAAATTCGTATTTCATCTATTTCCTCCTATTGATTATCGTATGTTCTTAAGATCTCATAAGCTATATCTATCTTTTTCTGACCGCTGTTCATGGCTTCCTTCTCGATATACTTATGAGCTTCGTCTTCGCTTAAACTCAGTGTTCTCATCAAGATCAATTTGCTTCTGGCAAGGACCTTCTCTTCCTCAACCTTTTTTCGAAGCTTACAAAGTCTTATATGAGCCATGTCGGCAGAGTTTACTGCCACCAGGAATGAATTCTTGCTTAAAGGTTTAACCAGAAGTATCGCTCCGATATCCAGGAACTTTTCTCTTGCTTCTTTATCTTCATCGCTCGAAAAATCTGTCTCATCTGCAATATGCATTATGGAAGCTGTCGGATGGATCGATGCAAGTTTGGCAGCCTTATGCGCCATTTCGTTCTTTATATCGGATACTATAATAAGAAGACCATAATCTCCTTCTCTTACGAGTTTAAGACCTTTATCGTCCAAACCGGATTCATTGATACTCGTGGCGTGCTTAAGTCCCTGGACAACCAGAGTTACCAGAAGCTTACTCTTTCCTTTATTTTCATTTAGAATCAATACCTTATCTATACCAGTTGAACTCAAGGATATACACCCTTTCTTATCTTTCTGACATTAATCTACTCTTAAACGAATGATTTTGCAATTTCTCAGCGCAGAAAATTCATTTTGTGTGAAAAAACATTCATTTTTCGAAATGGATATATATCATATTGCAAGTTTGCTAATCTTTTTATGCATTTTGTGTTGACAACCAAAATATGTAGACGTAGTATAGCGACATAAAGCAAAGGCGCTTAGATCTTAGTGGTCTAAGTGCCTAATTTTTTTGGAGGTAAAATACTATGACAAACGTACCAGAGATTTTTGGAACAATGGTCTTTAACGAGCAAATCATGAAGGCTCGTCTTCCTAAGGAAACGTACAAGGCCATGAAGAAGACAATCGAAGAAGGCCTTCCGCTTAATATTGAGATCGCTAATGTAGTTGCTAATGCAATGAAGGATTGGGCAGTTGAAAAAGGAGCTACACACTTCACTCACTGGTTCCAACCACTTACAGGTATTACAGCCGAGAAGCACGACAGTTTCATCTGTCCTACAAAAGAAGGCAGCGTAATAATGGAGTTCTCCGGTAAGGAACTCGTACAAGGTGAACCTGATGCTTCTTCCTTCCCTTCCGGCGGATTGAGAGCTACATTCGAAGCAAGAGGCTATACAGCATGGGATCCTACAAGCTTCGCTTTCATCAAAGATAACACACTTTGCATCCCAACAGCTTTCTGTTCATATAGCGGTGAGGCACTTGATAAGAAGACTCCTCTCCTGAGATCAATGGAAGTCATCAGTAAGCAAGCTGTCAGGATCTTGAGACTCTTCGGTAATGAAGATCCGCATCTCACAGTTAAGACAACAGTCGGTCCTGAGCAAGAGTACTTCCTCATTCCTGTAGAACTCTACAATAAAAGAAAAGATCTTATCTATACAGGAAGAACACTTTTCGGAGCTAAGCCTCCTAAGGGACAAGAGCTTGAGGATCACTACTTCGGAGCTATCAAGCCAAGAGTTTCAGCTTACATGAAGGATCTTGACGAAGAACTTTGGAAGCTCGGTGTTCTTGCTAAGACAAAGCATAACGAGGTTGCTCCTGCACAGCACGAGCTTGCTCCTATCTTTACAACAACAAACATCGCAACTGATCACAACCAGTTGATGATGGAGATCATGCAAAAGGTTGCTAAGAAGCACGGTCTCGTTTGCCTCTTGCACGAGAAGCCATTCGCAGGAGTTAACGGTTCAGGTAAGCACAACAACTGGTCCATCTCCACAAGCACAGGCGTTAACCTTTTGGAGCCAGGTGATACACCTTCCGAGAACGCACAGTTCCTGTTGTTCCTCGCAGCTGTTATAAGAGCAGTAGATGTTCACCAAGACCTCTTGAGAATCTCTGTTGCTACAGCAGGTAACGATCACAGACTCGGCGCTAACGAAGCACCTCCGGCAGTTGTTTCAATGTTCCTTGGTGATGAGCTCAATGAGATCATCGAGTCCATCGTAAGCGGTAAGTCAGTACATAAGAAGTCCAAGGTACAAATGGAGATCGGTGTTGACGTTCTTCCTAAGTTCCCTAAGGATTCTACAGACCGTAACAGAACTTCACCGTTCGCATTTACAGGAAACAAGTTCGAATTCAGAATGCTCGGTTCAGCTAACTCCATTGCTTGTGCAAACATCATGCTCAACACAGCAGTTGCAGATTCCCTCTGTGAATTCGCTGACAAGCTCGAGAAAGTTAAGAAGAAGGATTTCCAAACTGCTCTTGCTAAGCTTATCAAGGAAACCATTACGGCTCATAAGAGGATCATCTTCAACGGTAACGGTTATGACGAGCACTGGATCAAGGAAGCAGTTGATGACAGAGGTCTCCTGAACCTCAGAAGCACACCTGAAGCAATGGATCGTTTCCTCGATCAGAAGAACAAGGACGTATTCTTGAAGTTTGGTGTATTCAGTTTGGCAGAGATGCAATCCAGACACGATATCCTCCTCGAGAACTATTCGAAGACGATCAATATCGAAGCTTTGACAATGATCGACATGGCAAGAAAGGATATCCTCCCTGCTATCACTTCTTACATCAAGGAGTTGTCCGATACGGCAGTTTCAGTTTCAAACGCAGCAGGCGTAGACGCTGTTTTCGAGAAGAACCTTATTACAAAGCTTGTTAAGATCCAGGCTTCTATCTCAGATAAGATCAACATCCTCGAGAATGCAGTCGTATCAGTACACGAGATTTCAGATATTTCAAAGCAGTCCTATGCTTACAGAGATTCCGTATTCGTAGCAATGCAGGATCTGAGAGCATCAGTGGACAAAGCAGAATCACTCTGTGCCGCTAAGTATTGGCCATTCCCTTCATATGGCGAATTACTCTTCGGAGTCAGATAACAAAGGAGTATATTTTTATGGATTTAGAAATTTTGGAATATATAGACGGCACCATATTTGGTATATGGTTTTTGATAGGTGCCGCGTTAGTTTTCTTCATGCAGGCCGGCTTTGCAATGCTCGAGACAGGTTTTTGTCGTTACAAGAACGCAGGTAACATCCTGATGAAGAACTTGATGGACTTCTGTATCGGTACAGTTTGTTTCATCTTCTTGGGATTCGGACTCATGATGAGTGAAGATATGATCTGTGGATTCGTTGGTGTTCCAAACTTAAGTATCTTTACTGACTTTACAGGATTCATGCAGACCAACGCATCAAGTTTCGTATTCAACCTCGTCTTCTGTGCTACGGCAGCTACTATCGTATCCGGTGCCGTTGCAGAGAGAATCAAGTTCAGCACATATTGTGTTTACTCAGCAGTTCTTTCATTGGTTGTTTATCCTATCGAAGCAGGCTGGGTATGGAACCCTAACGGTTGGCTCGCAAAGCTCGGATTCATCGATTTCGCTGGTTCCGCAGCTATCCACACAGTCGGTGGTGTATCCGCTCTTATCGGTGCTATCGTTCTCGGACCTCGTATCGGTAAATATGTAAAAGATAAGGCCGGCAAGGTTATCAAGGTAAACGCTATCCAGGGTCATAACATTCCTTTGGGTGCTCTCGGTTGCTTCATCCTCTGGTTCGGTTGGTACGGATTTAACGGTGCAGCAGCAACATCATCAGAACAGCTCGCAGCTATCTTCCTTACAACTACTATCGCTCCTGCAGTCGCAACCGTAACAGCTCTTATCTACACTTGGGTCAAGAACGGTAAGCCTGATGTATCAATGTGTATCAACGCTTCCCTTGCAGGTCTCGTTTGTGTAACAGCAGGTTGTCACTGTATCGATGCAGCAGGTGCTATCGTTGAAGGTATCATCTCAGGTATTGCAGTAATCATTGTTATCGAAGTACTTGACCTTAAACTTCATATCGACGATCCGGTTGGTGCAGTCGGTGTTCACATGGCAAACGGTATCTTAGGAACTATCCTTGCAGGTGCACTTGCAACAAACACATCTTCACTTGGTGTTGACGGTCCTATCTACGCTTTGATCCACGGAACAAGCTTTGCAGATGGTATGAAAGTCCTCGGTGTACAGTTCCTCGGAATCGGTGCCATCATCCTCTGGACAGCAGTCCTCATGGGAGCAACATTCGTAATCATTAAGAAGACAGTTGGCCTTCGTGCTTCCAGAGAAGACGAGATCGAAGGTATGGATATCTCCGAGCATGGTCTTACAACAGCTTATGCAGGATTTAAGTTCGCACCGCAGGCTATCGTTGAAGGTGCTGACGAGCCGGTAGTTGTAACAGGTGACGTACCTGAAGCTGAGGCAGTTGAAGTTAAGTCAGTTCCAGTATACGAAGCTAAGGCTGACAAAGACGGTCACATCTACACCAAGATCGACATCGTATGTAAAGAAGCTAAACTCGATAAACTTAAAAACGCACTTATGGCTATCGGTATTACCGGTATGACAGTAACTCACGTAATGGGTTGCGGCGCACAGAAAGGAAGACAGGAGTTCTACCGTGGTGTTCCGGTTGAAGCATCACTCCTCCCTAAGATCCAGATCTCTGTAGTAGTTGTCGCAGTACCTGTACAGAAAGTAATCGACGTAGCTAAGAAGACACTTTATACAGGTCACATCGGTGACGGTAAGATCTTCGTAAGCAACATCCAGAACGTTGTTAAGGTTAGAACCGGCGAAGAAGGTTATGACGCCTTACAGGACGTTGAATAAAATATCATACGCCTTTGGGGAGTCTTGTTAATTCAGGGCTCCCTAAGGCATTTATAAGTTTGAAGGAGAAGTTTTAGGATATGTGTTCAATAATGTTTTATATGAGTCCTCTCATAACGGAAGAGGAATTCAAAAAAGGCTTCGATGCCACGATCTCCAGAGGTCCTGATCAATCAAGGATCGTATCTCTCGGAGAAGGAATAATGGGATTTCATCGTCTCTCCATCATGGGCCTTACTGAGGAAGGCATGCAGCCATTCTCTCTCGGCTCGAAAGCACTCGTATGTAACGGAGAGATCTACGGATTTGAAAAATTAAGAGACGAACTTTCAAAAGACTACAGTTTTAAGAGCGATTCCGATTGCGAGATACTTCTTCCCCTTTTCGAAAAGTATGGTGAAGAAATGTTCAAGATGCTTGATGCGGAATATGCTCTTATCATGTATGACAAGGATACAAAAGAGGTCATCGCAGCTAGAGATCCGATCGGTATCAGACCTCTATACTACGGCTATGACAAAGACGGATACATCGTACTTGCAAGTGAGCCGAAAAACCTTACTGCATTCTGCGAGAAGATCCTCCCATTCCCTCCGGGACATTATCTCAAGGACGGAAAGTTCGTATGCTATAACGATATAACAAAAGTTGAAAAAGTAATCGATGATGATCTTGAGACAGTATGTGCAAACATCAAGGACAAGCTCATCAAAGGCGTTGAGAAAAGACTGGTTTCCGATTCTAAAGTTGGTTTCCTCCTAAGCGGCGGTCTCGACTCTTCCCTCGTATGCGCTATTGCAGCAAAGAAAGCTAGCGCTCCGATTAAGACATTCGCTATCGGTATGAACGAAGATGCTATCGACCTCAAGTATGCTAAGCAAGTTGCTGATTATATCGGAAGCGATCATACAGAAGTTATCATCACAAGAGATGACGTAATCAACAGTCTTGATGAAGTCATAAAGATACTCGGAACTTATGATATTACGACTATCAGAGCTTCCATGGGTATGTATCTTTTGTGCAAGAAGATCCATGAGATCTCAGATATCAGAGTACTCCTCACAGGTGAGATCTCAGATGAGATTTTCGGATATAAGTATACTGATTTTGCACCGTCACCGGAGGCTTTCCAGGAAGAGTCAGAAAAGCGTGTACGAGAGCTTCATATGTATGATGTTCTTCGTGCTGACAGATGTATCTCAGTTAACTCTCTCGAGGCAAGAGTACCATTCGGTGATCTTGACTTCGTTAAATATGTAATGGCAGTTGACCCTAAGAAAAAGGTCAACGTATATAACAAGGGTAAGTATCTTTTGAGACATGCTTTCGAAGGAGACTACCTCCCTCACGATATCCTCTTCAGAGAAAAAGCAGCATTTTCAGATGCAGTAGGTCACTCAATGGTCGACCACCTGAAGGAATATGCTAACGACTTCTATACGGATGAAGAATATGAAGAACTCATCAAGAAGTATGATCATTCCCGTCCGTTTACAAAAGAGTCCCTCCTTTACAGAGAGATCTTCGAGAAGTACTACAAAGGCAACTCTGCTATGGTCGTTGATTTCTGGATGCCTAACAAGTCATGGGAAGGCTGTGATGTAAACGATCCATCTGCAAGAGTACTTAAGAACTACGGCGAGAGCGGAAAGTGAGGAAGTTTCTATGACAAAGTATATTTTTGTAACAGGCGGTGTTGTTTCAGGATTAGGCAAAGGCATTACGGCAGCTTCCCTCGGACGTCTTCTCAAGTCCAGAGGTCTTAAGGTTGCTTCTCAGAAATTGGATCCTTATATCAACGTTGATCCGGGTACCATGAGTCCTTATCAGCACGGTGAAGTTTATGTAACTGAAGACGGTGCTGAGACTGACCTCGACTTAGGTCATTATGAGCGTTTTATCGATGAGGATCTTAACAGATATTCAAACCTTACAACCGGTAAAGTTTATGAGACCGTAATCTCCAAGGAGCGTCGCGGCGAGTACTTAGGAAGCACGGTACAGACTATTCCTCACGTCACAAATGAGATCAAGGAATTTATCTATAAAGTCGGTCAGACATCCAACGCTGATGTTGTTATTACTGAGATCGGCGGTACCATCGGTGATATCGAAGGACAGCCGTTTATCGAAGCTATAAGACAAGTCGGACGCGAGCAGGGTCCTAATAATTCCCTCTACATCCACGTTGTCCTCGTCCCTTACCTCAAGGCTTCAGGCGAGCATAAATCCAAGCCTGCCCAGCACTCCGTTAAGGAACTTCAAGGAATGGGTGTCTCACCTGACATCATCGTACTTCGTACAGACGAGCCGATCGAAGATGATTCTATCTTTAAGAAGATCGCCATGTTCTGCAACGTATGTCCTGACTGCGTAATCGAGAACACAACTATGAAGTCTCTTTACGAGGCACCTCTGATGCTCGAGAAGAGTCATTTCTCTGATGTAGTTCTTAGAAAACTTCAGATCGATGCACCACCTTGTGATCTCGCATCATGGGAGCATCTGTGTGACAAGATCCATAACTGTGATAAGACATGCACCATTGGTCTTGTTGGTAAATACGTACAACTTCACGATGCATATCTCTCAGTTGCAGAAGCTCTTCACCATGCTGGTTATGAGTTCGGCTGTAACGTTAAGATCGATTGGATCGACTCAGAGCACATCACAAAAGATAACGTTGACGAAGTCCTCGGAAAAGTCGATGGTATCCTCGTTCCTGGCGGCTTCGGTGATCGCGGTATCGAAGGCATGATCATCGCTGCTGAGTATGCCAGAACAAAGAATATTCCTTACCTTGGCATCTGCCTTGGTATGCAGATAGCTGTTATTGAGTTTGCACGTAACGTGGTCGGATTTGCTGACGCGAACTCCCGCGAGTTTGACGAGGAATCCGCTCACCGCGTTATCGATTTCATGCCGGGCCAGACAAACGACATCGACAAGGGCGGCACGCTCCGTCTCGGAAGCTACCCTTGCAGGATAATCCACGGTTCTGTAATGGAAAAGTACTACGGCAGCGAAGTCATCAACGAGAGACATCGTCACCGTTACGAAGTCAACAACGACTTCAGAGAAGACCTTGAAAGAAATGGTCTCACATTAAGCGGAACCAGCCCAGACAACAAGCTCGTTGAAGCAGTGGAACTTTCCGACCACAAGTACTATGTCGGCGTTCAGTTCCATCCTGAATTCAAGAGCAGACCTGATAAGCCTCATCC
Organism: uncultured Clostridia bacterium; assembly: GCA_947303255.1. GTDB lineage: Bacteria > Bacillota > Clostridia > Saccharofermentanales > Saccharofermentanaceae > Saccharofermentans. Next base: position 47,777 of record CAMYXL010000007.1, read on the forward strand.
TCTTTTCATGGGTCTTATCGAAAACAGTATTAGCCAATAAACGTTATTTCACCTTCAAACTTGCAAAGGGAGCCCGTTGCGAAAGCAGCGGACTCCCTTTGACTATCTCGCGAGAAAATAATCATCCGTTATTGACTATCTTTTCATTCTCGAAAAGCTTACCAACGATGATAACAAATATCGTAGCAAAGAAGATATTGATAAAACATATCGGAACAATGTAGTTGATCGAATATTTCATCGACATAATATCCTGCATAAACTTAATGGAATTCCATACCGGAACAAAGTAATTCTTTGAACCGAATCTGTTGATCAGGCTGGAGAAACCGTCAGTCGAAGAAAGAAGTGAAGGTATCATGAAAAGGAACAGGAAAACAGGCGCAATAGTAGTTGCCTGCTTAACGTCCTTTGAGATCGTAGACGTAATTAGAAGGAGTGATGACAATACCAAGATCGCCGTTACAACACTCAGGAAAAGAGCTATATAAGCTGAAGGACCGTAATTCGTAAATCCGTCGAGTCCAAATGACTTCGCGATCTTTTTAAGAGATAATGCCATACCAAGGAAAGCCGACATACTGGAAAGGATCGACACTACCAGAATAGTAAGCGATTTACCTGCAGCCAGATCACGACGCTTTATCGGAGTAACAAGAAGTGTATTAAGGAATCCGTGCTCCTTATCACCTGCTATCGAGTTGGAAGCAAGATTCATGCAGACCATGTAAACAGCCATAAATACGATCGTAGGTATTATTCCACCGAGCATCTTTCCGACTTCGGAATCTACATCAGCCATGTTATAGTCGTCAGATTCGACAACGTTATTTACAGTAAATATCTTTGGCTGAAGAGCATCGAAAACGTCAGCCAGGAACGTATAAGCCATATAAGATCTTGAATTGGATGAATTGTAGAATATCTCTATATTCGAGAGATCTTCCGAACCTGGTTCTGAGATCTTAAAATCTTCAGGGAAGATTACCAGGATATCAAGCTCTTTATTCTTGACCTGAGATTTGTATTTACTGAGCGTCTCTTCATCAGTCTTCGGTGCCTCCTCTATACCGAGCGTATCGAAAGCAACCAAAAAGTATTCCGGAGAATTCACATAATATCCGTTCGTCTTCTCCTCTTTATTATCGGAATTCAGTGGTTCAGCAAGTACCGAGAACAAAGAACAATAACCGAATACGATAAGGAACGGCAATACAAATATCTGAAGAAGCAAAACCTTATCCGTAAAGAACGCACGAAGTTCCTTTTTGGCAACGGTCAAAATATCTCTCATGCTTTGCCTCCCTTCATATCGACATATATGTCATAGAAGGCATCTTCAAGAGATTTGCCGTTCGTAAGGTTTTCCAAAGTATCGTTAACTACGATCTTTCCGTCCATGATCATAGCTGCACGGTCGCACACCTTCTCAACAAGATCGAAAAGATGAGTCGAGATTATGACGCACTTCCCTTCAGCCTTCATATCCATGATGAAGTTCCTGACCTCACGGGCTGCAATGATATCAAGTCCGTTCGTCGGCTCATCGAAAATAATGAACTTAGGATCATGCAAAACGGAAATAACCAGGGACACTTTCTGCCTTTGCCCCTGCGAGAGCTTCGATATGATACTGTCGGCAAATTCATTTATACCAAACTTCTCGAAAAGCGCCTCTTTTCTTTCTGAAGCAACATCAACCGGGATATGGTAAAGTTCGGAGAAGAAATCAAACATCTGTCTTGGAGTAGCCTTCATATCGAGCCTGAGATCAGTCGTCAGAAAAGCAAGTTCAGAACGCACCTTCTCCGGATTTTTGACACAGCTTACATCATTATAGAGCGCATCACCGCTGTCAGGTTTGATCATGGTAGCAAGAACACGCATGGTAGTAGTCTTACCTGCTCCGTTAGGTCCTATAAGACCGAACACTTCTCCAGATCTTGCCGTAAAACTTACGCCGTCTACAGCCCTTTTACGCCTCTCGGATATACCGAGGGCTTTTCTCTGTTTTTCACTGATGGCAAATGTCTTTACAACATCCTTAACCGTTAATACTTCCATATGATGAACATCTCCAAGCCAAACTAGGAGATATTATATCATATATATAAATATTTTTTATTTATTCGAAAACACTCGGCCACTCATGTTCGGCAGCATCCAGCATCATCCTGATCTCGTTTTCATGTTCCTTAAGAAGTTCCTCATAATGATCGGCGATCTCCTTAGGTTCCTTTCTGTCAGGAATATACTCAAAATCCCTGTTGATAGGGATCTGCCAATAACCGTCTTCAGCCAGTACAGATACATACATCTGGGCAGGACCGAAGACCTGAGGCATGATCATGAGATCCACGTAAGGATCGCCGTCATAATACTGGACACCACTCTCATTAATGGTCATGATCGGATCATACTTAGGCTTGATCTTGAGAAAACCAGATTCAAACTTCAGATAATCAGGCATCTCTACCTTAAAGTCGTAGTCAGTTCCCAGATTGATCCTCTCTTTGGGAGAACCCTCAACAGCATCAAATTCGCAGGAACATTTCTGATAAGGATACCACTTGCCGATAAAATATAGAATATTGATCCCCATGAAGCCGATTATGCATATAAGAAATAATGCGGCAAAAACTTCAAAGCTACGCTTACGCATAACGATACCTTCCCTTCGTTTATTCCGATTGTTTTCTCATCCCCAAATTGAAGGTAACACAACAAAGCCGTATATTTCAACGGCTTTGAGCAAAATTAAGAAGTTCTTAATGTGTTTTTATATAATTTGTAAGGTATTTTTCGAAAACTTACTTCTCATTGATAGTCGCGATACCCGGTATTGTCTCCTCAAGAACATCAAGGAGGATCTTGACCGTATCAAGCGAAGTAAAGATCGTGACACCGTTTTGGATAGCACATCTTCTTATTGCAACACCGTCTTCAAAGTGCACGCCGGAAAGGATCGCACGTGTGTTGATGATGTAGCTTACGTATCCTGCACGGATGGAATCAAGGATCTCTTCACTTCCTTCGCTGAGCTTACCTCTTACACGTGTTCTGATGCCGTGCTTCTTAAGGAAGTTTGCAGTACCGATAGTAGCTTCGATATTGAATCCCAACTCGTAGAATCTTCTGATAAGAGGAAGTGCTTCTTCCTTATCCTCATCTGCCAACGTTACGATTACTGTTCCGTAATCCTTCATCTTGATTCCGGAAGCCTGCAAAGCCTTATAGAAAGCTCTGTTAAGCCTTGTATCGTAACCTATAGCCTCACCTGTCGACTTCATCTCAGGTGACAGATAAGAATCCATTCCGTCAAGTTTCTGGAATGAGAAAGCAGGTGCTTTTACATACCATCTGTTTTCAGATTCTACAGGCTTCAGATTGGTAATACCCTGATCCTTAAGTGATTCACCGAGCATAACTTTTGTAGCAATGGTAACGAGGTTTCTGTCCGTAGACTTAGAAAGGAACGGAACACTTCTTGAAGCTCTAGGGTTAACCTCGATTACGTATACGCTGTCATCCTTATCAACGATGAACTGGATATTGAAAAGACCTACGATACCGATTCCGAGACCAAGTCTTGTCGTGTAATCGCAGATAGTTTCCTTGACCTTGTCAGAGATCGAGAACGGAGGATATACACTTGTACTGTCACCGGAGTGAACACCCGTTCTTTCAACAAGTTCCATGATACCCGGAATGAATACTTCCTTACCGTCACAGATAGCATCGACCTCTACTTCTTTTCCGACAAGATACTTATCGATAAGTACAGGCTTATCTTCGTCAACTTCAACGGCGTTCTTAAGGTACTTAACGAGCATCGTCTCATTAGCAACGATCTCCATTGCACGACCGCCCAATACGAAGGAAGGACGAACGAGAACAGGATAACCGATCTTTTCGGCAACCTTGATACCCGTAGGAATATCAGTAACAGCCTCACCCTTAGGGTTAGGGATCTCGAGAGACTTGATAACTGCATCAAATGCGTCTCTGTTCTCGGCTTTTTCGATAGCCTCACAGTCTGTACCGATGATCTTAACGCCTCTTCTTGTGAGAGAATCAGCAAGGTTAACTGCTGTCTGGCCTCCGAGCGTTGCGATTACGCCCTCCGGCTTTTCGAGATTGATGATGTTCATTACATCTTCTGTCGTCAACGGCTCAAAGTAGAGCTTATCAGCAGTCGTATAGTCAGTTGAAACTGTCTCAGGGTTATTGTTGATAACGATAGCCTCATAACCCATCTCGCGGATGGTCCTTACGGCATGTACAGTTGAATAGTCGAACTCAACACCCTGACCGATCCTTATCGGACCTGAACCCAATACGATGATCTTCTTGTTATTCGTAACGATAGACTCATTTTCGGAAGCATATGTGGAGTAGAAATACGGAACGTAACTTTCAAACTCCGAAGCACATGTATCGATCATCTTATAGATCGGAGCGATGTTGTTATCGAGACGAAGCTTATATACATCGTCTTCTGTCATACCCCAAAGCTCTGCTACATAGGAATCGGAGAATCCCATTCTCTTAGCTTCGATAAGGTGCTCCATTGAGTTCTTGTTTTCTTCCATCTCTTTTTCGAAATCAACGATCTTCTTGATCTTGTCGAGGAAGAACATGTCGATTCCCGTGATATCACAGATAAGAGAGATATCGACACCGAGCCACATAAGCTGTGAAATAGCGTAGATACGGTCATCTGTTCCCTCTTTGATGTAATCGAGAAGATCTTCCACGCTCATATGCTCTGAATCGAACTTCGTCATATGGATGTGGTTCTTGCTGTCTTCGAGAGAACGGATAGCCTTAAGAAGACTTTCTTCGAATGTACGGCCGACGCTCATTACTTCACCAGTTGCCTTCATCTGAGTAGAGAGCTTATTCATTGCTGCCGGGAACTTATCAAATGGGAATCTCGGCATCTTTGTTACTACGTAGTCGAGTGCAGGCTCAAAGCATGCAGGAGTGTTAGCGAGCTGGATCTCGTCAAGGTTCATACCTACGGCGATCTTAGCTGATACTCTCGCGATAGGATAACCGCTGGCCTTGGAAGCAAGAGCGGAAGATCTTGATACACGAGGGTTAACTTCGATTACATAGTATTTGAATGAGTGAGGATCAAGTGCGAACTGGCAGTTACATCCTCCCTTTACTCCGAGAGCTCTGATGATCTTCAGGGCACTGTCACGGAGCATGTGATATTCCTTATTTGTAAGTGTCTGAGAAGGAGCTACAACGATGGAGTCACCTGTGTGGATACCTACAGGATCAAGGTTCTCCATGTTACATACCGTAATAGCAGTATCGTTGGCATCACGGATTACCTCATACTCGATCTCCTTATAACCCTTGATACTCTTCTCGATAAGTACCTGATGTACAGGAGAAAGAGCCAGAGCATTCTTCATCATTACCTTAAGTTCTTCAGGATCATTAGCAAATCCGCCGCCTGTACCGCCAAGTGTGAATGCAGGTCTTAAGATTACAGGATACCCGATCTCATCAGCAGCCTTCAAAGCTTCTTCGATGCTGTATGTGATCTGAGAAGGAACAACAGGTTCGCCGATCTTCTCGCACAATTCCTTGAACAATTCACGGTCCTCTGCGCACTCGATACTCTTAGCATCAGTTCCAAGAAGTTCGATCTCACACTCTTCGAGAACGCCCTTTTTCGCGAGCTGCATGGCAAGGTTAAGACCAGTCTGTCCGCCGATACCCGGAACGATGGCATCAGGTCTTTCGAGACGGCAGATACGAGCCAGATAACGAAGAGTCAAAGGCTCCATGTAAACCTTATCAGCGATGGAAGTATCTGTCATGATAGTTGCAGGGTTGGAGTTAGCAAGGATAACTTCGTATCCTTCTTCTTTAAGAGCGAGGCAGGCCTGTGTTCCTGCGTAGTCGAACTCGGCAGCCTGTCCGATGACTATAGGTCCCGAACCGATGACCAGAACCTTCTTAATATCAGTTCTCTTAGGCATTTTCGGATACCTCCTTCATCATCTTAGTAAACTTCTCGAAAAGGTACGTGCTGTCCTGCGGACCAGGGGCACTTTCAGGATGGTACTGAACGGAGAATACGTTATCCTCAACGCACTCTACACCTTCGATCGTATTATCGAGAAGATTTATGTGTGTAGCCTTAAGCTTTGTATTCTTAAGACTGTCCATGTTAACTGCGTAACTGTGGTTTTGGGATGTGATCTCGATCTTACCTGTCTCGAGATTCTTAACCGGATGGTTTCCGCCTCTGTGACCGAACTTGAGCTTATATGTGGTAGCTCCGTAAGCAAGAGAGATCATCTGGTGGCCGAGGCAGATACCAAAGATCGGATACTTGCCCTTCAGAGCCTTAACTGTATTTATAACCGGTGTAACATCCTCAGGGTCTCCAGGACCATTAGAGAGGAATATTCCGTCAGGCTTCATGAACTCGATCTCCTCAGCGGATGTATCATATGGAACTACCGTAACGTTACAGCCGTAGCTGTTGAGTTTACGGATGATGTTAAGCTTGATGCCGCAGTCGATGGCTACTACATTGAACTTCGGGTTCGGAGTTCTTGAATACCATCTCTTCCTGCAGCTTACGCGGCTTACCTGATCATGCGGTACAGGTGTCTCAGCGATCTTCTTCAAAGCTTCTTCCTTAGTGGTATCGATATCGGTGATGATGACTCTTCTTGAACCGATATCTCTGATGCTTCTGGTGATCTCTCTGGTATCGACTCCGCTAATACCCGGAATACCGTTATCTTCAAGTTCTTCCGACAAAGTCTTGGTATATCTGAAGTTTGAAGGCATATCGTTATAGTCACTTACTATAAGGCCTCCGATACTAGGGTTCTTTGTCTCATAGTCATCGTCTGTAACACCATAGTTACCTATCAGAGGATATGTCATAACAACCATCTGATCCGTGTATGAAGGATCAGAGATGATCTCCTGATAGCCAACCATAGAAGTGTTAAAAACGATCTCACAAACTCTCTCGACTTTAGCGCCGAAGCCGAAGCCGACGTACTCTTTGCCGTCTTCCAGAACAATTTTACGATCAGGTTTTAACATAAATCACACTCCCAAGAAAAAAGACGTCCCCTTAAGGGCGAATCTCGCCTTAAGTGAACGCCATTGCCCATCTTTAATATGTGATTATAACAATCGATATCTGAATTTCAACCGCTCTTAATAATAAATAATTATTGTTTTCTGATTTATACTTTCGTCATTATATATAAGGTTAATCCTGAAGGACATCACGCTTATTAAGATCCAAGGTGAACTCCGTTCCCTTTGACAGTTCACTTTTCACACTTATAGGAACACTTATCTTATCAGAAGCCTTCTTACTCAGGTAAAGCCCGAGACCGCTGGAATTCATTCCGAGCCTTCCGTTATTACCCGTATATCCCTTCTCGAAAACACGCGGCAGATCTTCAGGTCTTATGCCGATACCGTTATCCTTAATGATAAGTTTGTTGTCATCTGTTACCTTGATCTCGACTTTACCTTCAGGCGCATATTTGACCGCATTGGAAAGAAGCTGTTCGATTATGACCGAAAGCCATTTTCGATCAGTAATAACTTCCTTGTCAGTACCCTCATATTCAAGTTTAACCTTGGCTGAGATAAACTGAGACGCATACTTACGGATACACTCTCTGATGATCTCGTCGAGAGGGTATTTTCCGATCACAAGATCATTGGTCTTTGAATCAAGCCTAGCATATTGAAGGACCATATCAACATATCTCTCGATCCTGAAAAGCTCACCCAAAAGAACCCTGTTCTCTTCCGTGTCATTACTCTTAAGTTCAAGACGCATGACAGATATCGGAGTCTTGATCTGATGTACCCAGCTGGTGTAGTAATCGAGCATATTCTGCTTCTCGGTCTCAGTTGCAAGATCAAATTCCGTAAACTTCTTAAGGATTGTCCTTAGCATCTCGCAGTAGTCATTCTCAGCAAGAGTTTTCGGATCAAGATTGTTGAACCACTCACCTTCATCCGTGTTCTTAAGATGTTCCCTGTCAGAAGCCCTCTGAAGATTGATCAGAAAATACAAGACAAAGAGGACCAGAAGAAATGCAACGCAGATCATTGATGCATATAAAAGCGGCTCAAAGATCGAATTATAAAGCCAAAACACGACCGCATCGACTATGGTGATAATAACGAAAACCACAAACGCGATCGTGAATTGTTTTAATGTATCTTTTAAGACTCGGACAGTTCTATTCATGAGATGATATAACCTGCCCTCGGTTTGGTAACGATGAGATCATTAAGACCGAGATCTTCCATCTTTTTTCGAAGCCTTGCGACATTAACGGTAAGTGTGTTTTCTTCTACATAGCAGTCATCCTGCCAAAGGGCTGTCATGAGAGAATCGCGACTTACGATCTTACCCTTGTTTTCGAGAAGGACACGAAGGATACGAAACTCGTTTTTTGTAAGTTCGATCTTCTGGCCGTTAAAGGATACCGTGCTGTCATTGAGGTTAAGCGAAGCTCCGTCGAATTCTATCTCGGAAATCGAAGCTTTGATCTCGTAGTTTCTTCGAAGGACTGCCTGGATCTTGGCAGTCAATACCATAGGGTCTACGGGCTTGGGGATGAAATCATCCCCGCCCATATTCATTGCCATTACTATGTTCATGTTATCGGATGCGGATGACAGGAAAATGATCGGTACATTCGATCCTTTTCTGATGGTCTCACACCAGTGATATCCGTTATAGAACGGGAGCATAATGTCCAGTAAAACGAGGTGCGGGTCATACTCATTAAACTCCGGCATTATGTCTTTGAAATCACTTATGAGGTGCACATCATTACCCCAGTTTTCTATCTGGGTCTTCATGGCCGAAGCCAGATTCGCGTCATCTTCAACTAATAAGATCCGATACATCAGTTATCTCCAAAAAAATCACTTTACGATATTATAATACGTTTTCGAAGTTTCTGAATAGATAAGAGCATAAATGGCAGCGAAAACAACAAAGACCACAAGTGTGCAGATCAGATAATGAGATGTGTTAGTCATCAAAAGAAGTCTCAAGAGCTTAAGAAGGATCGGAGAAGCAAATAACGTATGTATAGCTGCTATTACAAGCGGCAGGAAGAACACGAGAAGGATCTGGGTCCTTATTGTGCGCTTAACTTCGGATGGACTCATTCCGATCTTTTCCATGATCACAAATCTGTCTCTGTCTTCATATCCTTCTGAGATCTGCTTATAGTAAATGATAAGAGCCGTAGCAAACATAAAGATGATACCGAGAACAAGACCAAGGAAGAGAAGTGTTCCGTATAGGCCAAGCATTTCTTTGTTTGCTTCCCAGATAGAGTCAGCATTAAAATACGCATTGATATCATTCTTATCAAAGTAATCATTCATCTCACGATGGAGGACTTCTTCAAATTCAAAGCCGTCTTTCATGGCTTTGCTTCTGTCGTCAAATGTAATTGCAGCGTATCTGTCATAACCTGATGCAAAGTCACCATAAACTTTTTCCTGCTGATCATAGATCTTCGTCATCGTATCTTTGGTTACAACGATTCCGTATACATCACATACGGACGTATAATTTGAAACAATAGGAAAAATGTCGATCTCAGAAACCTTATTGTACTTTTCTCCCTGGATAATGAAATTCTCAGGAAAATCCTTTACGGCTGTGATAGGACAATATACAAGCTCATTGTCATTAAGTTTAAGATCCTTCCCTGTAAGTGAATTATAAGTATCCACGTCAACGACTGTGAGAATAGCTCCGATACCGAAATCATCCATGCTGGATTCAACGAAATCGAATCTGTCACCATCTCTTAAAGTAGTGACTTCAAGGAATTCCTGACACTCAATACTCTTGATCTTAAAACCGGTCTCATCAGCTGCTTTATATGCCAGCTCAGAAACGTCATCATAGTCTAAAAAGATCTGTCCGCCTTCACCGTCGTAGCAAGCCATTTTAACTTTGCAATGAGCCTGGTATGCATCATTTAATGTGTTATACATACCCGTATAAAGACTAAGAGTAGTCGATATCATTACGAGGATACAAGTTGCAAGGACAGCGATCGAAGCAAGTCCAACGGCATTTTGCTTCATTCTGAAAAGAAGTCCCGAAACAGACGGCATATGCTTAGCCGTATAGTAAAACTTCTCGTTCTTCTTAAGGACCTTCAAAACAAAGATGGATCCTGCTACAAAAAGGAAATATGTTCCAAAGATAACAAGTAATACCGCAAGGAAGAAAAGCTCCAATGCAGAGATCGGATTTTTAACCGTAAGTGCAATGTAATAACCTGCGCCGATGCACAATACACCAAGAACGAGCAAAGGCCATTTGACCTTCGGTTCTTTTTCTCCTTTTCGACCGCTGGATATAAGATCGATCGGCTTCATTAATGCGATGCTGATCCTGTTGAAGATAAAGGTCAGTATATCTATAGCGATGAACATAAGCATCGGTGGAATAACCGAAGCAGGCTTGATATAGTAAAAACCGGTTATCGCTTCTGTACCTATGAGCTTACAAACAAGAAGCGTACTTATCTTATATGCAATGATACCGAAAATAATACCTGAAACGAGGGAGATAACACTACTCATTAAACTCTCGTAAAAGAGAACTTTTCCGACGTGTCTTTTCTCCATACCGAGGCAGTGATAAAGACCAAACTCAGGCTTTCTCTGCTTCATGAGAAAACTGTTGGTATAGACCATCAGGATAAACGAAAGAATGAAAAGGACTATGACTCCCATTGCCATGATAGTCGGAAGATACGCACCGCCTGTCGTTTTTTCTAGTTCCTTGTCGATTGCAAGCGTAAACATGATGAAGAAGCATCCGAGAAGTCCCATCTCGGTCAATATCCTCGGGATAAAAAACCTGTAGTTCTTCTTAAGATTACTCTTCGCAATACTTCTGTAGATGTTGCTCATCCGTTCTCACCACCCTTTCGAAGCATGGTAAGAGTATCGGATATCTTTTTATATAATTCTTCGTCAGTGGATTCGCCTCTGTAGATCTGGTGGTATACTACACCGTCCTTGATAAAGAGGACTCTGTTGGAATGTGATGCAGCCGCTACAGAGTGTGTAACCATAAGTATGGTCTGACCGTTCTTGTTGATCCTCTCGAAAACACGAAGCAACTCATCAGATGACTGTGAATCCAATGCACCTGTCGGCTCGTCTGCAAGTATCATCTTAGGCTCGGTTATAAGAGCTCTGGCAACAGCTACTCTCTGTTTCTGACCGCCTGATACTTCATAAGGATATTTCTTCATCAGATCATCGATACCGATGTCCTTTGCGATGGCATTAAGCTTATCCTTATAATCTTTAACATTCTTTCCGCTCAATACTATCGGAAGAAGGATATTATCCTTAATGCTCAACGTATCGAGGAGATTAAAATCCTGGAATACAAAACCCAGATTATTTCTTCTATATGATGCAAGTGCATTGTCATTAAGTGTAACGAGCTCCTTGCCGTCAATGGTTATCGTTCCGGATGTCGGCTTGTCGAAAGCTGCCAGAAGATTCAATAGCGTAGTCTTACCGGAACCGGACTCACCCATGATCGCTACAAAATCTCCTGACTCGACATCGAAGTTCACCTCTTTGAGAGCGTGAACGTGATTGTTACCGAATCTGGTTGTGTAAGTTTTCTTAATGCCTTTAACTTCAAGTAAAGCCATGTTGTATCCTCCGTTTGTTGTTTTACCGTATGATACATTTCAATATTTTACTTCAAAATCTAATCCCGTGACGAACTTGTGACAGTTTTGTCACAAAACCAAAAAGAAGGAGCCATTAAGGCTCCCCCTCGTTAATTATTCGATCTTACAATCACATCCAGGAAATACCGCACTTCTCGCAGACACCCTTGAACTCAGGAGATCTGGCAAATCCCATGAATACTTCCTCACGTGACTCGACCTTCAGATCGTTAATCCAGAAGGCGAATCCTTCAGGCTCAGGTTCACGACCGAGCATCGTTCTGTAAAGTCTCGTGATAAACTCCTCATCACTTGTCTTAAATGACAGGAATTCAGCAGACCAGAAGAATTCTTTTGCGACCTGTGTGCCTGTCATCTTGTGATTGACAAGAGCATCGTTCCAGAACTTAAGTCCTTCCGAATCAGGATCTCTCTCGAGACAGCATGCATAAAGTCTTCTGGCGAAATCCAGTATATTCGACGGATCATTGATCGGGAATCTCGCACCGGACTTGACTCCGTATGATTTACAGAAATCGTCCCACTCTGTCGTGTTGATAAAGTTATTGATAACCGTATCCCTGGAAATGTCATTCAGCGAATCTACCCAGAATTTTATCTCGTCCTTGCCCGGAATACGTCCGAAGAAAATGCTGTAGAGCTTGATGACAAAATCTTCATCGTTAAGATCATTTCCGTTAAACTCAGAACTATTCAAGAATTCCTTGACAACATCCGCACCTGTAACACCGTCATTGATCCTGCCTACCCAGTACTTCAATCCGTCAGGATCAGCCTCACGACCCAATACTTCCTCATAAAGTCTCTTAACGAAAGCCTCCGGATCTTTTACTTCCTTATCAGACCCGCCGTCGTCATTATTGTTTTCGTTGCCGGTATCCTTATTTCCTTCTTTATCGTTATTATTTTCGTTGTTGGTATCCTTGTTTTCTTCTTTATCCTCGTTGTTCTTTTCTTCTTCCTTGTCCTGCTCTTCGTATTCCAAAGTTACGTCAAATTTACTGTGGAGAGATAATCCCGGAGTTGAAAGAGGGATAGCTACGTAATATACCTTGCCTCCTTCAAGAGATGCTTCCATGACCAGCTCATCCTCAGAAGTTTCCCTGACAACGTCATTCCCGGATGCTCCTCCGTCGCCACTAGCTTCAACCAACAATTCGATCGTATATTCCAGGAATTCCTCGGAATCAAATCCGATTATCTTATCGATCAGGGAATAATCCGATCCGAAAAGAGCTGCTGCAGGAAGTCCGTCCTCAACATTTGTAATGCTGATCTTTACTTTTCCGTCATTCTCCGGAGTAAAGGAATAGATCAGCTGACATATGGAATCTTCTTCAAGAGAAACAGGATAAGCCTCTTTTTCCATCATGGAGATTCCTACAAAATCATTATCGATATGAACAGTCTGTCCGGATTCGAGGGTACCGTCGACCGCCTCTCCCATAACAAAGATATCATAGTATTTGATCGCCGGTTCGAACCCTAACGTCTTCAGCAGATCATTATAAGATTGATTTAATTCGGAATACAATAGACTATATCTGATCCATGTATTATCCTCAACGCCTTCCTTGAAATGGAGGCCCGCCGCGTCAGCAGTATAGAATTCAGACTCAAGAATGATTCCGTTATCATCAGGAACTACATCTTTGTTGGACTCTTCGTACAACGTGAATTCCTGCCCCGGATCAACAAGGATAAAGTCAACCGGATCCGTTTCCCCTGCAAATACGATATCAAAAGCCGAAGCCAGAGTAACCTCATATTTCATAGGTGTTTCAGCATAGTTCTTGAATTTGAGATAATATGTCACTCCCTTTTCGAATTTCGAAATCAGGAAGAAATTATACCCGAAATAATTGTCATCCGCACCGAATCCTGAGTCATCATTATCGTCTTCAGGATCCTCAAGATACACGTCAACCACAGGGTCATTATATATATATTCCTTTCCTTTGTAGGTAATCTTATCGTTATCGTCTTTCACTACCTTTTCCACATAGGCGTAGCCCTGATCGCAATCAGAGTACAGATAATATATTCCGGTCTCTTCCGGAGTAAAAGTATATATCTCCTCTACTGATTCATCTACTTCCCCGCCGGCCGTGACCTCGATGGTCTGTCCTGCCGAGATAGTTGGATAAGAGTTATCTCCATCGTCGGCCATTACGGTTACACCTCCGGCAAGGAAAGTCATAACAAGCGCCAATGCTGTTGCCTGTAATTCGTGTTTTTTGAGCATAGTTTTTACCTCCATCATCATAAGAATATGATATAAAAAACCTTAACCCAAATCAATCAACAACAATGGTTTTAGAATGATTTCAAAACATGTCCCTTCAGGACAAAAACACCTTATCCGTTGGGAGTTTTGACACTTTGACCCAACAAAAAAAACGGGGTTGCCCCCGTTATGTTTTTTGCGATAAAAATCATCATTATTATCTTAAGAAACCGTTAATGATCTCTTCTTCAGCTTCCTGCTCAGTAAGTCCAAGGGTCATAAGCTTGGTAAGCTGTTCTCCTGCGATCTTACCGATAGCTGCTTCATGGAACATCTCTGCGTCAACGTTATTAGCCTTAAGTGCAGGAACAGCTAAGATTATGCCTTCATCCATGATGATGGAATCACATTCGGAATGTCCTCTGCAAGGAGCATTACCCGCTATTACCGCATTGAACTCCTGATAGGAACGGTCACGGGCAACAGCACGTGATACAACGTCAGCAATTCCGCCTTCGCCGTTAATATCAACATTGTAATTACTTATAGCTCTCTGATCACCGTGAGTCATAAGTCTCTCACCTACAAGGAGCTTGGCACCTGATTTAAGTTCAGCCTTGGTTGTTCTTACAGTATCATCTACACCTTTGATCTGAACCATCTCCATCTCACAGGTACTGCCTTCTTCCATATAGACCTCAGTTACAGGATTAAGGATCCTCTTTCCTGATCCTTCGCCTGAACCGTAGTGTTTCTCAACGTATTTAATGTGAGCATTCTTCTCGATAAAGAATCTGTGAATACCGTCGTGCTGTGAATCCTGAGAACCGCAGTTATCAATACCGCAACCTGCAACGATCAGGACATCAGCACCCTCACCGATATAGAAGTCGTTATATACGCTCTCCTTAAGACCGGACTGAGAAATAACAACAGGGATATGAACGCTCTCGTTCTTTGTTCCAGGCTTGATCCTGATATCGATTCCGCTTACATCCTTTTTCGGGATGATCTCGATATTTGCAGTAGAATTACGTCCTACTGACTCACCGTTTGCACGGATGTTAAATGCTCCGACAGGAGTCTTATGAAGATCTGCTACCTCAGCTAATACCTGTTTCTGAATATCTGTAAGTTCCATCAGTTATTTCCCTCCTTCCAAAGATCAACGATACCGCAGCTCTTTACTGCAGATTCCGTTCCTGAAAGTTTTGGAAGGATCTCATCGCTTGTACCTTTTTCTGCGATCATTCCGTCTTTGACCATAATGATCTCATCTGCGATCCTTAAGATCCTCTCCTGGTGGGAAATGATTATTATAGAACTTCCCTCAATATGCTTTCTCATGCTCTCGAAAACTTCGATGAGGTTTTGGAAACTCCAAAGATCGATACCTGCCTCAGGCTCATCGAAAACAGAAAGATCAGAGCGCTTTGCAATAAGCGTAGCGATCTCGATACGCTTTAACTCACCACCTGAAAGGCTTCCGTTAACTTCGCGGTTGATATAATCTTTGGCACAAAGTCCAACTGCTGCAAGATATCTGCATGCATCCTTGGAACTTAATGACTTCTCGCCTTTTGCAAGTCTAATAAGATCGACAACTCTTATGCCCTTAAACTTAACAGGCTGCTGGAAAGCAAAACCGATACCCTTCTTGGCACGATCGGTTATGGACATGTCAGTAATGTCCTCTCCTTTGTAGAAGATCTTTCCTGATGTAGGCTTCTCTACGCCTGCAATGATCCTTGCGAGTGTGGATTTACCGCCGCCGTTAGGACCTGTGATTACGGTAAGTTTTCCGGCATCGATAGTAAGGCTTACGTCTTTAAGTATGCCCTTCTGGCCGAGTTCGTCATCAACTTCAAACGAGATATTCTTAAGTTCAAGCACGAGTTTATCCCCTTATAATATTATTCAACTGCCGTATTCTATCATGTCTGCAGGTTTAAACTGTGTCATATGTGACGAAACGGTCTATTAAAAATGCACAATAAGAAGTTCTTATTTTGCCAATTCTTTTTCTACCTCAGCTTTTACCTCATCCATATCCATGGTTGGTTCAAATCTGGCAATTACTTTTCCTTCACGATCAATGAGGAATTTTGTAAAGTTCCATCCGATATATGTCTTATCACCGAAAGCCTTATTGTTCATATCAGCAAACTTCTTCAAAGCCGCATTCTTAAGGCCCTTGCCGAATCCCTCGAAAGGCTTTTCAGTTGCAAGATATGCGAAAAGCGGATCAGCATTTTCACCGTTAACATCGATCTTGCCGAATTGCGGGAACTCTGTACCGAATTTCAGAGTGCAGAACTGATGGATCTCTTCCTCATTACCCGGAGCCTGATTAGCAAACTGATTGCACGGGAAATCAAGGATCTCAAAACCCTTATCCTTGAACTCCTTGTACATAGCTTCCAAAGGTGCATAGTGAGGTGTGAAACCACATCCTGTAGCTGTATTAACGATCAGGAGAACCTTTCCCTGATACTGTGAAAGGCTTACTTCATTTCCTTTTATGTCTTTAACGATAAAATCATAAACTGTTTTCATTTTTTCTTCTCCTTTGATTGTTACTGTTCCCTGTTCTTAGTGTTTTCGAGGAGCTCATAAAGAAGTGAATAGAGCATCTTTGCCTTTTCCGGCGGAAGGTCTACGCATCCAGCTATTTTTCTCGGAACATCCTTCGCTTTTTCCTGAAGTGCTCTTCCTTCGTCTGTTAAGGTGATCAGGACGATCCTGTCATCATCTTTACTTCTTGTTCTCTCGATGTAACCTGCCTTCTGCATCTTCTTCAAAAGAGGAGAAAGCGTACCATTATCGAGCATCAGTTTGTTACCGATCTCACCTACCGTGATACCGTCTTTTTCCCAAAGAACAAGAAAAACAATGTACTGGGTATATGTAAGATCCAGTTCCTTAAGATACGGAGTATAAAGACTTACAACACTTCTGGATGCCGCATAAAGCGGAAAGCAGAGTTGATTTGAAAGTTTCATAGCCTCGCGATAATCGTATTTCATAATGTATCTCCTCAATTTATATTTGATACAATTATGTTTTATCAAATATATTTCTCGGTGTCAACACTCTTTATATGAAAAATGGAATGTCTCAAAAGTGATTAAACTCACTTGGGGCATCCCCATTTTTCTCTTCTTTTG
>CAMYXL010000008.1 GCA_947303255.1 uncultured Clostridia bacterium
CACTCATAACAAGCGACGGCACAACGCTTCTTGGCGCCGACGATAAGGCCGGAGTCAGTGAGATAATGACTGCCGTCGAAAGGGTCATGTCGGAAGGACGCCCTCACGGACCCCTTTGCATAGCGTTTACGCCTGACGAAGAGATAGGTGAGGGAACCGAGTTCTTTGACTTGGAGAAGTTCGGTGCGGATTTCGCATATACAGTTGACGGCGGAGTCTTAGGTGAGATATCTTACGAGAACTTCAATGCGGCATCGTGCGTGATAACCGTTAAGGGTTGTAACGTGCATCCGGGCGAAGCCTACGGTAAGATGCTCAACTCGCAAAGGATCGCCATGGAGATCGATTCCAAAATCCCTGATACGCAAAGACCTGAGACGACGAGAGACCACGAAGGATTCTTCCATCTTTGTTCGATGACGGGTGATGTTTCTGAGACCACGATGAAGTACATAATCAGGGATCACGATAAGGGACTCTTCGAAGAGAAGAAAAAGTTCATTACGAAAGTATGTGAAGAGATCGAAGCTTTACATGAAGGCGCTAAGATCGAAGTGAAACTTACCGATTCATACTACAACATGCTTGAGAAGATCGAGCCTGATAACATGCATGTGGTCAGAAGATGTCTTGATGCAATGAAGGCGAAGGGAATCGAGCCTATAATCGAGCCTATTAGAGGCGGCACGGACGGCGCGATGCTGTCGTTCAAGGGATTGCCGTGTCCTAATATCTGTGCAGGCGGACATAACTTCCACGGCGTATACGAATACGTATGCGTTGAATCGATGGATAAGATCGCTGAGCTTCTGGTGGAGATAGTTAAGGCTTAAGATTTCTTCGGATGAAGGACTTTTCCGACCAGCGTGATAAGAGGTCCTAAGAAAAGAGCCATGAGGATGATACCGATGATCGGTACACCGCCGAAGATTATTCCGACAACGATAGCGAGTGCATCCCAGCAGATCCTGATGAGAGTCTTCGGGACCTTAGGAAACTTGCCTGTGATCTTGTCAGTTAAGATAATCGGGATTCCGTCATATGGAGCAACACCCGTATCAGCGTTGATGTAAACGGATGCGCAGACCATGAAGCATAAAAGTGCCACGAGGAATATGGACCATCTGGAAACAGGTGCGGTGAAGACAGTAGTAGGGATCGTCTTACCCCAGATCCAGTTAAAGAAATCAACGTAATAGCCCACGAGGACCATATTAAAGAGGGTTCCGAAGCCGATGAGCTTACGGTTAAAAAGAAGAACGATCGCGAACATGAAGATGTTGATGATGAGCTGCCAGTTACCAAAGCTCATGCCGATCTTTGATGAGATGGAGCGGTTCATGAATGTGCACGGGTCAGTTCCCAGGTTGCAGTTAACGAGGATGGAGACAAAAAATCCCATGCCTGTTACACCGAGAAAACTTATAAGTACTCTCTTCCATTCGATTGCTTTGACTTTTCTAAGAACCAGACTATCTGACATATTCATTACCTCAACAGTGAGTAATTCTACTTCAGCGTCAAATGTTATTCAACGGCAACCGGATTGTGCGATTGGATAAATATGTGAGGCAATCGGAAGTCAGTGAGGGCGAATTGACAAAAATGAGGTCCCGCGGATGGTATAATGGAAGAGTATTTACATGGGATAAGTAATTTAACAATGTTACAAACACTGTATTTTCAGTGTTTTCGAAAACATGGAAAGGGAAAGAACAAATGAACAACATTCAAGTAGCAAATGAGACGATCAGGATCTGTTCTGCCGAAAAATACGAAGTAAACGGCAAAGAAATAGCATTTCCTGAAGGCGATTATGAGAGCGTGGAGGTCATAACTCCTGCCATGGGCGAGGAACTTCTCGGGGAAACTTTTGAGGCTTCGTCCGACAGACCGATGTGTAAGATCACAGTCACCAACAGCGACACTTATGCGGCAGCCAAAAAGTTTGATAGTGTGCTTGCGATGAACTTTGCCAACGCACATCAGCCGGGCGGCGGATTCAGGGCAGGCGCTAATGCCCAGGAAGAAGCTCTGTGCAGATGCAGCACGCTCTACAGATCGATCACTTCCGATAAGGCGAAGGAGATGTACACCTATAACAACACCCACGTGAGCAAAGTGGAATCAGACTACATGCTCATCTCCAAAGACGTATTGGTATTCCGTAATGAGAACCTGGAACTTCTCGAGGAGCCGTTTAAGACTTCGGTAGTAACGATACCTGCTCCTAACAGGCGCGGTGCAGCATTCTTTGCATCGTCATCTCTTATCGAAGAAACGTTCAGAAGAAGGATCAGGATAATGGTAAAAGCAGCGATCGAGCGCGGCTACAAGAACATGGTCCTTGGAGCGTGGGGATGCGGCGCATTCGGAAATAAGCCGACTGAAGTTGCACGATATTTTAAGGAAATCATCGTAGACGAAGGCTACGGCAGATTCTTTGATGAGATCTGCTTCGCGATTTACGGATCTGAAGACGGCAGGAATATCACCGCTTTCAGAGAAGTATTGAACGGATAATTAACTTAGCTGTTTTCCTTGATAACGCCGAGAAGGTAATTGAATTCTCCTGCGTAGAAATCTTTTTCTATCTTCATGAGATCGAGTCTTGAATCTTCGAGCATGTTGAGTCCGTCACAGCATGCCTTGTAAGCTGCGTCCACATCACCGAGGATGTTGTAGCTATAGAAAGCATATACTCTGAGGGATGCAGGATTCTCATTCCTGTGAAGATCTGACTTGATCTCGTTATAGAAAGGCTTAGCCTTACGCATGTCTACATCGTAGATACTGAAGTAGTTAAGGAATACGAAGTACTGGTTGAACAGAGTTGAGTTATAAGGACTCTTATAACGCTTCTCGAACCACTTCTGGATCTCATAGACCGTGTCTGTGAAGTTTACCATCTCAGCCCACATGTAACGGAGGAACTGATAGGACTCTGCAGCTGCAGGAGTCGGATTGTATTTTGTAAGAGAATCGATATCAGGCATTGATACCTGGTCTGGTCTGGAACTGTTCTTAAGTTCGGTGATCTTGCCGTTGAGGAAGATCCTGAAATCATCTTTCTGCTTAGCCTTAAGTGATGAGATCGCGATCATGAGAAGTGCGATGATGACACCGATAAGTGCGCCGACAGAGAAAGCATTGAGATATGCCGGACTTGGCTTAAAGAGAACGATGAAAAGGATGAGGTAGATGATCGCTGCGATGCCGACGATGATAAGACCTTTGACAGATTCTTTTCTTGCTCTGTCTTCATCGATCTCTACGTCAGGCCTGAACTCTGCCTCAACGAACGGGAAGAGGGAGAAGCCCTGCTTCGTATCTGTCTTGTTGTTGCCGAATCCGAAGAAGAACTTCAGAAATCTGATACCCGTGATCTCTTCATAACTTGAAGATTTAACGAGAATGATCTGACCAATAAGTGAAGCGAGAAAGAAACCTACCGGAATTCCGATTACACCAAGCAAGACGATAAGAAAGCCCATACAAATACCATCCTAAAAAAGATTTTACTAGTGCATTTTATCACAGATTTTCGCGGTGTGAATGTTATTATCTATATATAAACATTATATATGGAGGTAGCACTATGCCATTCATTGATTCAAAGATCACTTTCAAAGTTACACCCGAGCAGAAGGAAACCATCAAGAGCGAACTCGGCGTTTTGATCGGTACACTCGGCAAGAGCGAGACCTATCTCATGGTAGGAATAAACGACGGTTATGATCTCTGGCTCGGAGGCAGGAAGATCGAGAAGGGCGCCTATGTAGCAGTAAGTCTTTACGGTTCCGCATCGCCATCCGCTTACGATAAACTGACAGGTCAGATCTGCGAATTGTTCGGACGTGTGCTCGACATTCCGGGGGATAAGATCTATGTCACATATCACCCGATAAATGACTGGGGTTGGAACGGCGGAAACTTCTGACGGTCTTTTTCGAGAAAGAACAATAAAATCAAAAAAATTCAATTGAAGTAGACCATGAAAATGGTTATTCTGAAAACAGGTGTTATGGTGTTTTCTGTTCACCGAGTTTGCTTTACGGAGGAGGAAATCAAAGATGGGATTTTTTGACAAGACGTTCCGCCTTAAAGATAACGGAACGACTATTAAGACCGAGATAATCGCGGGCCTTACCACATTCATGACAATGGCCTACATTATCGCTCTTAACCCTAATCTTTTGACAGGCTTTGGAAGTGAGGGCGCTGACCTATGGAACGGCGTATTCCTCGCAACATGTATCGCGTCGGCAATCGGTACGGTGCTCATGGGATTCCTCGCGAATAAACCTTTTGTTATGGCTCCTGGTATGGGTCTTAACTCGTTCTTCGCGATCGTCGTCTCGAATATCGTAGCGATTACGGGATTTACTTATCTTAAGTCCTTCCAGTCGGCGTTGGTAATCATTTTTATCGAAGGTATCATTTTCTTGGTACTCTCCGTTCTCAACATCCGTGAGAAGATAGTTGAAGCTATCCCTATGGGTGTTCGTCTCGGTATCGGACCTGCTATTGGTCTTATGCTCATGAATATCGGCTTTGGCTCCAACGTTGGTGTCTACACAGCAACAAGCGAGAGTCCGTTCTATGTTATGCGTGACTTCTTCGGTTCACTTACCGCTAAGTTCGCCAAGGACACAATGGGCGACGACGGCTACAAGACGATGGTCCTCACAGTTGCTACAATGCTCATCGGACTTTTCGTTATCATCGCTCTCGACAAGTTCAAGGTAAAGGGCTCCGTTCTCTGCGGCATGATCGCTGCTTCAATTATCTACTGGGCAGGCGAGGCGATCTTCCTCGGCGTTAATCCGTTCGCAGGTCTTAAGGACGCTTCCTTTATTCCTCCATTTAAGGACATGGCTAATACCACACTCTTCAAGCTCGACTTCAAGGGCTTCGTTGAGATCGGCTGGTTTACTATAATCACATTGATCATTACATTCTGTATCATCGACATGTTCGATACTATCGGAACATTGGTCGGTACCGCTTCCAGAGCCAACATGCTTGATAAAGACGGCAAGATGCCTAAGATGAAGCAGGCTTTGATCTCTGACGCAGTCGGTACTCTCGCAGGTTCCGTTACAGGTACTTCAACAGTTACAACATTCGTAGAGTCAGCTTCCGGTGTTGAGGCAGGCGGACGTACAGGTCTTACGGCTATCGTAGCAGCCATCATGTTCCTTCTTTGCATGTTCATCGCTCCTATCGCAGCCATCATCCCTGCAGCAGCTACATCATCTGCTCTCATCTACGTTGGTATCCTGATGCTCAGCAACCTCAAGAAGATCGCTTTCGACGACATCACACAAATGGCTCCTGTAGCTATCATGCTCCTGGCAATGCCTATCTCCGGTTCCATCGGTCACGGCATCGGCCTCGCTCTTATCAGCTACACATTAATCATGCTCGTCACAGGCAGAGCGAAAGAAGTATCCATCCTTACATACGTTCTTTCCGTTATCTTCCTTGTTAAGTTCTTCGTACCATTGTAATTCTCGAAAACATTAACCGAATAACAAAAAGCAGATCCCCCGGGGTCTGCTTTTTTTATGTTCTTTTACATCCTATCACCCAAAAATCCAGTTCCTTCTCCCTGTTGATAGGGATACATCCCCTGGATTTTCTGCTGAAATCCAGTTAGCAATCCCTGTAGATAGGGAACAAATACTGGATTTTCTACTGAAATCCAGTTAGCAATCCCTATAGATAGGGAGCAAATACTGTATTTAACGGGAAAATCCAGTAAGTAATCCCTGTGTACCAGGGACAAATTACTGGATTTTTAAAAGACACTTAGACAACAGCCATTTTCTTCTTTTTTCTGAGCAGTGAAAGTACAAAGACGATCACGACAAGATATGCCGCGATGGAAATGACAGATGCTTCCATTCCGAAGTCGCCGCCGGTAATAAGGAATGACTTTGACTTAAGGACATAGGTGAAGATCGACTCATTCTTGGCAGCAGTGCTGATGGCCACGAAAGAGGCCGATGCATTCCACAACGCGTGAACGATTGCGCCTTCCCAGATGCTGTCGCTGTACTTCGCGATAAGTGAGAACAGGATTCCCACAAGAGTTCCTGCGATGATGAGCTGGATCGTACTTACAAAACTTAAACCTGCGCCGATCATGTGGACTGCGCCGAAGAGAACAGACGGGATTATCATCGCGATCTTGAAGTTGGTCTTGTTTTCGAGAAGACCCATGATGATGCCCCTGAAGACCAGCTCTTCCACGATGCCTGCACCAATGCTGAAGAACAGGACTGACTGCACAACGTATGCGGTAAGTTCGCTTGTCGGCAGAGTGCTTTTTACCATCTCGCCTTTGAAGAACTTGTAGCCGCCGATGGCGAGCGCCGGCATGATGACTGCGACGACCATCCAGAGTAGCTTTGGCTTAAAGCGGGTAAGTCTGATGACTTTTGATGGAATCTTCATAAGTTTACAGATGACGAGCCATACGCCCGTGATCGCGAGGGCAGGGTAAAGGATCGCGGAGACGATGACTGAAGGGATGTCAGGTACTCCCAATTTGATGAGACCTTCGCCTGCCTCCATGGCAGTAAATTGTGCGCCGACCAGGATCGCTAACCCGAGAATTATTCCGATTATAGTTTTGGGCCAAGATTGTTTATTCATAGAAAACCTCTTCCGCTTATTAGTTATATATACTTCTTAGGCGGACTAAGGCCTGTCATCCGCCTGTTTAGCAATACTATGCCACGCGAGGTATTATGTGTCAAGAGGTATTCTAAAACCGGGCTCCCAAATTTTTTTTAAATTTTTTTCGAAAAAAGTGAAACCTCGGGAAACCTTTTGTTGATATTAGTAGTGAAAGCCTTGAGGGAAGGCTTCAAGGAATGGTCAAAGTAAGGAATAGATACAGGATAGGGATAAGGAAAAGGGATAGATACATAGAAGTAAACAAAGATCTGTAAGGAGTGACCATTCCGAAGCGATCAACAGCCGTTGCCGTCATAGTGCGAATAAGGGTGTAGCTGCACTGAGGGAAACAAAGATGACGACAAGCCTAGAACATGAAGAAGATTGATAGATACAGAAAACAGAACGAAACGGCGCGGCTTATTGTTGATCAACTAAGGAGACAGGATGAAGGGAAGTAGAAGTAAAAAATCTGTCACGCTGATCTTAGCGGGAATAATGAGTATCAGTGTGATGGCGTCTTGCAAGGCACAGGACAAAAACGAAGTGGTTTGCAGGACCAGGGAAGATAAGATCAAATCTTCCCCAAAAGTGAATCTTAACGTCCAGGTCGAATACAACGGATGGGGCGAGGACGGCGAGCCTCTGGGAAGCGGTGAGTTCGAATACGATCTCGAGTGCTATGAAGGCATGATGCTCTATGAAGACGGTGGCGGTTACTATAAAGATGAGATGGTCTGGGATGATGAAGATCCTGTGATAACCATTAAAGAGATCAACGAGGATGGTGTCGTTATAAGAACTCGCAACGAAGATCAGACGATATCCTACGGTGAATCGGTTGAATTTGATCCATTATATTGGACATATGACGGGATAAATTATTTCTCGACTTTGACTTTCGAGGAGCCCGACAATTAATTAGACGTTTTTCTGAGTTTTTTCCCATATTTTCGTGCCGGTCAATTTTGGCCGGCACGTTTTTTTATATAACGATTATGACATAAAAAATATAAAATTCTTTCCATAATATAAAACTTTTGTCCTTATGCTCGAAAAATGTGAAATATATTTGTCGAATATGAAGCAAATGTGTTTACAATGTGAACTTCATGTGATAAGTTTACGAAAAAACTGGGACTGGGTAGTGTATGACAGAAGGAAGCAGGCATTCTCGAATAGTAAGGATCGAAGCATTGATATTTGCTCTTGTTTTGATGCTTGTAATCTTTTTTCAGCATCAGGATCTTTACGCCGCATCCCATCTTAATGTTACCCTTACTCATTCAGTTGCATTACAGAGCAACCCGGGTATCATCTACAAGGTTAAGTTTAATTCCAAGGAATCATTTTCCAATTTAAGACTTCATATAGAAAAGCAGGTCTTTTCCAATTCATCTTCAAATTACACCTGGCAGGAATTTGATCTTACCGATTACACGGTTCAGGACGGCCAGTATGTATTCTCATTTAACGGAATAAGTTCTGTTGAGATGAATAATACAATAAAGGCGACAGTGTATGCCGACAAGGGTTCTTCAACTCTCTTCAGCGAAGAAGATAAATTCACTGTAAAAGAATATGTAACAGATACTTTGAAAGCACACCAGAACGGAACAACAGATTCCGATAAGAAGCTTCGCACTGTATGTGTGGATATGCTCAATTTCGGTGCAGCTGCTCAGAAGTATTTCAATATCAACACATCATCACTTCCGAACAGCGGACTTACATCAACACAAAAAGGCTATGCGTCTCAGCTTCCTTCAAGCTTCGCATCGCACTATAACTATAGTGCGATGTCGGGATCATCCTGCACCATCGATAATTTTATCCTGGCTGATGATTACAACGCATATGTTAATGCATATATCAAGTTTAACGGTACACCTTCTTCCGACACAGTTCTTGAAGTTACATATAAGTCTGTAACTGACGAGACTAAGAAGATCACCGTTACCAAAGATGAGTTTAACTACGACAGCAGCATCGGTTATTATGTTGCTCCGATCTACGGAATCGGATCACCTGATTTTTCCACACAGATAACTGTTGTCGTTAAGAAAGGTTCTAAGCAGATAAGCGGAACATATAAGACCAGCGTTGAGACATGTATCAGAGATGTCTACGCAGTAGGTTCTGCTTCGCTTAAGGAGCTTCTTAGGTACGTAATGGCTTTGAGTAATTCATCGAAGCTCTACTTCGGAAAGAGCGGTTCAGTTACACCTGATCCGACGATCACTCCGATCCCTTCAGTTACTCCTTCAGTAATTCCTACGATCGCTACTGGCATCTCCGCATATAAGAACAGTAAATATACGACTAATATGCCTAAGGCTAATATCGTAATCCCTTCGAAAGCGACCGAGCAGGAGCAGTATGCTGCAAGTCTCCTCCAGAAATATATCGGAGACCTTGACGGTTATACTCCTTCCATCGTTAAGGATTCGACTTCACAGGGAAGCACATTCGAGATCTCCGTAGGTAATACCAATCGTCCTCACGGAACGATGAAGTATTCATCTGACGGCTCATATAAGATCAAGTCTTATACGAACGGTATCTCCATTATCGGAATCGGTAAGCGCGGTACCATCGACGGTGCAGTTAAGTTCCTGTCACTTTGCGGCGGCTACTTCTGGCTGTCATTCGAAGACGGTTATAAGACCAACCAGGATCACTTCAAGTATTCGACCTCCATCGAATATGACTACGAGCGTCCATTCATGTTCAGCGACATCGACGTTTGCTTCGGTAAGGGTGAAGACGGTGATAACAAGATGTTCTGGCTCGCTAACGGCGTTAACGGTTTCTACGCTACATTAAGCCAGACTAATCAGCCGTATTACCAGTCTTACTACTTAAGCCTCGGCGGAAACTATGACGGACTTCAGCCGGGTCAGGCACATACTCTTCTTAGAGAATACATAACTGTCGATAATTTCGATAAGCACCCTGACTGGTTCAGCGTTGTAAATAAGGAGCGTCAGCCTAAGCAGCTCTGTCTTACCAATCCGGAAGTATACGAGCAGATCAAGAAGCACGCTTTTGAGATCCTTCAGAGCAGCAAATATGATCCTAATGCTCCTATGCAGATCTTAAGCCTAACTCAGGAAGACAACGCATATTACTGCGAGTGTTCAGAGTGCTACAAGTTCCGTTTCGAGCATGAGAGCGGCAAGAAGAGCAACAAGATGGGCATCAACGATTCAGCCCTATATCTTGATCTTTGTAACAAGCTTTCTGCCGACATCAAGAAAGCAGGCTACACGAACGTTTACGTAGATATGCTCGCTTACACATGGACACTTCATCCGCCTGTAGATCAGTGGGGTGAGGGCGCTAACCAGTGGAAGTGGATGGAGATCGATGATCATGTCATCGTCCGTTATGCAGCAATCAGCCGCTGCTACGCACATGACTGTGATGATACAAGTTGTGAGAGAAACAAAGAGGTAATCGAATACTTGAAGGGCTGGTCACAGCTCACCCAAAACGGTAATGCAAATCTTTGGATCTGGGACTACAACGCCAACTGGCGCAGCACATGCGGTCCTTACATGAACCTCTACGCACTCGCTCACGACGTACAGTACTACGATTCAATCGGCGTATCCGGCGTATACCTCCAGAGCAACGACGCTCATAACAGGTGTAACACAGAATTTGGTGATCTCAGAAACTATCTTTCTGTTGTCCTTCTCGAAAACCCTAACGCAGATTGGCAGACCGAGATCCAGTTCTTCTGTCACGAGTTCTACGGCGAGAGCGGCCAGTACATCGTCCAGGCTCTGGACATCATGGAAACTCAGGCCAAGAACCACGCGGCAGGTCCGAACTGCACATATAACGCCTGGTATCACAGAGGTCACTGCATGACTTATGACTGCACGGTCAAGCAGGTATTCGCCAACGCATATCCTGCTGATATGGATGCTCATAACAGGATGCCTGACGACCAGATCGCACTTTGCGAATACTACTGGAACAAGGCACTGGAAGCAGCGGCAAATGACACGGCCGAGCATCAGTATAAGACCGGACGAACCCACGTCTGCTGGCGTTACGTCAAGTCCGCTCTGAAGGTCTATGAGTTCTCTGACACGAGCACCTATAGAGCTAAGAACAAAGAATTATTTGACGATATCTTCGATACATATAAGAACGAATTCTTCTTCATCGGTATCGGAGGAAGAAAGAAGGCGGGAGCGCCTTACCTGGATCACACACCTGACTACTGGTACTACTCCAACGAAGGTTGATTCAGGCTTTAAACAAGTTGATCACCTTCCCGTTTCGGCTACTCTTATAACCCTTTCCCTTCCGGGTAGTCGTTACGGGAAGAGCTGATAATAAATTATTCAGACAACAATCCTATAAAACCATTTGTATTTGCCCCGGCCCGTTCTTCCCCAAGACGGGCCACCCTTTTTTGTCTCCTTTTCAGGTTATAAGTCTTAGTTATATCAATCGATAAAAAAGGCCTATTGTCTTACCCATTGACTTGGTAGGTGAATGTGATAACATACAAATGTCCGCAGGGACAACAGACCAAACGAAAGGAGACACAAAGCTATGTCGAGCATTACAAGAACAAACACACAGATGATGTGTTGTCGAATGTTTAACTCCCGAGCATCGAAGAAGGCCGGGGCAGACGACAAGCGATGTTGTGCCTCAAAAAGATAAAAAGACTTTTGCCTTGATGTTCGGGAGCTTAATAAAGTAAGCCCCCATTTTTTTCGAAAAACAAAACAAAAACAAAATACTATTTAAGGAGATTAAAACCATGAGTAATTATAAATTTGAGACACTTCAGCTTCACGTAGGACAGGAACAGGCAGATCCGGTAACAGATGCAAGAGCAGTACCGATCTATCAGACAACATCATATGTATTCCATAACAGCCAGCACGCAGCTGACAGATTCGCACTTAAGGATGCCGGCAACGTATACGGAAGACTTACGAATCCTACAGAGGGAGTTCTCGAGAGCAGGATTGCCGCTCTTGAGGGAGGAAGCGCAGCACTTGCAGTAGCATCCGGTGCAGCTGCTATCACATACACTATCCAGGCTCTCGCGGCTAACGGCGGTCACATCGTAGCACAGAGCTCTATCTATGGAGGAAGCTTCAACCTTCTTTCTAATACACTTCCGCAGTACGGCATCAATACAACATTCGTAAATATCCATGATCTGGATGAAGTTAAGAATGCGATCACATCAAACACAAGAGCTATCTACATCGAGACACTCGGTAACCCTAATAGTGACATCCCGGATATCGAAGCACTTGCTTCTCTTGCTCACGAGCATAAGATCCCGCTCGTAGTTGATAACACATTCGGTACTCCTTACCTCATCAGACCATTCGAGTACGGTGCAGATATCGTTGTTCATTCCGCTACTAAGTTTATCGGCGGTCACGGAACAACATTGGGCGGTGTCATTATCGAGTCAGGTAAGTTCGACTATAAGGCCAGCGGTCTTTTCAAGAACATCACTGATCCTAACCCGAGCTACCACGGAATCCCATTCTTTGATGCAGTAGGACCTGCAGCATTCGTTACATATATCAGAGCTATTATCTTGAGAGATACAGGTGCAGCTATCTCACCATTCAATGCATTCCTGCTCCTTCAGGGAATCGAGACACTTTCCCTCAGACTTGAAAGACATGCAGAGAACACAAAGAAAGTCATCGACTTCCTGAAAAATCACCCTCAGGTAGAAAAGATCAACCATCCTGCACTCGAGGATCACCCTGATCACGAACTTTACAAGAAGTACTTCCCGAACGGCGGAGCATCTATCTTCACATTCGACATCAAGGGCGGCGAGAAAGAAGCATGGGCATTCATCGATAACCTTAAGATCTTCTCACTTCTTGCTAACGTAGCAGATGTTAAGAGCCTTGTTATCCACCCTGCAACAACAACTCACTCACAGCTTCCTGCTGAGGAACTCGAGGAATTGGGCATCAAGGGAAATACCATCAGACTCTCCATCGGTACAGAGCACATTGATGATATCATCGCTGATCTTGAGAACGGATTTGCTGCTGCAAAGAACTGATCAGTTCTCGTCAGCAGGTACTTTGATAAAGATAAGTATAGTGATAACTGCAAGCACAACAGCTGCAAGTATTGCGAGGTAGAAGCAAGGACCTGACTGGGTCACGATATCTATTCCGGCTTCCTTGAGAAGTGATTTGTCGAACAGCAGACCGAACATAAGCTTATCGATAAGGAAATCCTTGGCAAATGCTGCCATGTACACCATCGCGAGCAGGTCAAAAACTGTGACAAAACCCATAGCAACTACAAGACCTCTCTTGTACTTGATCAGGCAGCTGATGCTTCCGATGATACTGCAGACGAGAGCCGGAATGAAAAAGCCGGTCTGATATCCGCGATAAGCAGTTGCCTGACTAAGCTTCGACGATGCGTCATAGCCGTAAAGGGCCATCATTTGATTTGTGCCTGTGACTTTGATTCCGATCGATAAAAGTACCTGTGTAAAGATAACCACAGCAAAGATGCTTGCTAAGATGTAGCAGATCAAAAGTATTTTTTTCATAATATCCTCCTATATATCAACCTTCTTTAATCTTAAAGAAAATTTATGATATGTAAATAGCGGAGGCGACCGAAAGGATCATACCTATTTTGATTTTCTTCATCGAAAACACTTAAAGATACGAAACTTAAAAAATTGCATAAGTATTGCCATAGACGAAGAAAGTGCCGGGTTTTCCGGCACTTTTTTTCGAGAAAAAGAAGGGGAAAGAGAACAACATTTCTTATTATTAATAATAGATGGTATAATCATTCAGAAAGTTTTTTATAAATATTTTAAAAAATGTGAAACCTAAGCGGCCCTTTTGTTGATATATAGAGTAAAGGCCGCAGATCTAAGGAGGCTAGGTCTTGGCTATCGATGACTCGGCAATTGTCGATCTTTATCTTGCAAGGGATGAGAGTGCGATAACTCATACTTCCGAGAAATACGGGCGTGCTATACGTCATCTCGCGAACAATGTCATCAACGACGATGAGTCGGCGATGGAGTGCGAGAACGACACGTACCTTAAGACTTGGAACTCCATTCCTCCGCATGAACCGAGAACGTACTTTTTCCCGTTCCTCGGCAAGATAGTCAGAGCTATAGCGATCAACAGATTAAGAAGCAACGTAGCCCAGAAAAGGAATGCTGTGGTCCTTGAGCTTACGACAGAGCTCGAGAATGTTGTCTGTTCACCGGATAGTGTAGACGATGAGATGGACAGCCAGACATTGAGTAAACTCGTAAGTGACTTTTTAAGGGGAGTGTCCCCTGAGAAGAGACAGGTCTTTGTCAGACGCTACTGGCACATGCAGTCCATCGCTGAGATCTCAGAAGAGCTCGGCATAAGCGAAGGTAAGATCAAGACCATTCTTTTCAGGATGAGAGCATCTCTTAAGGAGTATCTTGGAAAGGAGGGATTCTATCTGTGAACGGATTAGATTTTTTGGATAAGATCAATGACTTGGATGATGATCTTCTCGTATTGGAGAAACCTGCCAAAGTTACTAATCTCAGACTTCGCACGACTATCATAAGTCTTGCTGCAACTGCAGGTGTGTTCCTGATCATAGGTTCTATTATTTTGGTCCCTCATTTCATGAACAAAGGATCTAACGCTATCTCGACTGTCAGATCAGGCGGTTCCGATGATGGCGGAAAAAAATCCATTTATGCCGAGGCAGCTGAGCAATCCGAAGATAACGGTGCAGATTATGAGGCAACAACTGTTTCTTTTGAAGAAACACAAGCGGACTTTGAGGATTACGAGGATGAGGATTCTTCATTCGAGCAGGACTCTGAGCAGGCTTCCGATCAGGCTTCACAGCAGCAAGGCTGCGAACAGGATTCATCCGATAAGAATACGGATTCACTCTACAAGGGTGATGTAGCGATCGTAAATAATGACAATAACTTTACTGATGATGAAGGCTATGATTATCTGGCTGAGATATACGAGAACATCAGTGGTACAGGATACACCTTCGGTGATCCGAGTTCCTATGATTTCTCAGTTGACGGATTCTGTTACCTCGATATAACAAATGATCCTATGATCGATGTGGGATATAAATACTATATCGAATATAAGGAAGATTCCATTAACAGCATTATCGGTGTAGCGAAGAATGATAATGATTACAAGTACCAGATTAATATCTACCTGTGGCTCGACGATCTTTATGATTTCTTTGAAGAGCATAAGGGCCAGGATGTCGTATTCGTAAAGGATGGCGAGGATATTTATTGTATCGCTCCTGACAACACATATTTCTCAAGTGATGCTACAGGTCATCTGTCAGGTTCGAATCTCTATTCTCTCTATAAATACGAAGAGAATACATATCACATTGATTGATGAATTACTAGGCTATATGAGGGCTGTTTTCTTTGAAAACAGTCCTCTTTTTTTTGTTTGTCTTTTCAGTAGTAAGTTGTATAATCAAAGCAATTTAATTAGCAGGGGGGATTATAAAATGGCATTTTGTCAGAATTGCGGAGCGCAGCTTGCAGAGGGTGAGAAGTTCTGCAGCTCATGCGGAAGCGCTGTACCGGGTGCAGCAGCACCTGTAGCTCCGGTTGTACCTGTTGCACCACAGATAATGACACAGCAGTCACTTTTCGAGCAGCAGCAGAAGGCCAGACAGGATTCGATCAACGAATTGGCAAAGATGATCTCATATTTCGGTCAGAAAGCCGATCTTTTCAGGGAGTACGAACTCTCTCATAACAAGTTGGCATATCTTCAGAAGGGCACCAACAAAACTTCATTGGTATGGGGAATTATCCTCATCATTATTTTCGGTTTTATTGATACGATCATTGCCTGGGCCATGATCGAAGCCAAAACTCCGTTATCGTCAGTGCTTATCATAGGATCAATCTTCGGTATATTTTTACTCCTGGGAATTGCTCTTATCGTCTTATACATTGTTAAGAAATCCCGTAACGGCAAAAAACTCGTAGCAGAGCGAACCAAGGTAACCGATATCGCTTATGAGCTCACGAATCACTACACAAACTACGGTTTCTGCCCACTCGGAATCGAGTACTGCAATCCTTCGATCCTCGTTAAGGTAGCAGACGTCATCAGATCCGGAAGAGCAGCAAATCCTCAGGAAGCGATCAACGCACTTCTCGCAGACAACAGAAAGTCCGCGATGCAGCTCCAGAAGAAACTCGGAAGCCTCGCTGCCCGACAGGAAGTCCGTAACGGAAGCCCGGCAGCAGCATTTACTCCTTCCAACTTCTTCAGATAAATTCGTTAACATCGGACCGTCTCACTTCAAGCGAGGCGGTCTATTTTTTTATTGAGAACAAACATTTTTCCTCTGATTCGTGAAAATGTTTGTTCAGTGTTTTTTTGAGAAAAAATGCGTACTAACCTAATCATAATTTTCCACTAAAAAGGTTAGTGTTTTTGAGGCTTGAATAGTATCGGATAAATGAATCATGTCACTTTTATTTCTTGCCGGCCGCTTCTTCTATCTTGCCTGTGTCCGGTTCGTCTCCGTATGTGATTCCTGCTCCTGAGTTCGGATGGAAAGCGGAGTAGCCAAGGTCGATGATGAACAATACGATCAAAACTACTGCTGCGATCTGCTTGTACTTTGGTTTGATCTTACTGTAAAGCTCATCGATCAACGGTGCAAAGAGGTAGGTGAATGCAACTCCTGCAAGACCGAATACCAAAAGTCCCTCGAGGCAGACTCTGCCGTGGATGTTAAGGAAGAAGCCTGTGTAATCCCACCACTTTGTATGGAACAAAGTCTCGAGCATCCATGCGGCGAAGTACTCAAGGATTCCGCACGCCACAAATGTTCCGAGGAACATGATGAACGGATGTTTTCGAAGAGGACGAAGAAGAACGATGATAACAAGTCCGCCGAAACCGTAGATAGGAAGCCAAGGACCGAACATGGTGCCGCGGTTGACGAAGCGGCCGTTGTTCAGAAGGCTGTAGAAAACTTCCCAGAGCCAGCCGACGTGAGCGAACGTAAAGAAGAACAATACGATGGTCTGAATGGAGTACTTACGGTCGTAATTGATCTTGATCCACTTACGCTTCTCGAGAACCTGGATCTTGTATGCGTATTCAGGATATTCGCCGTAAACGAGCTTGTCTGTGACGAGAGCTTCATCGTTAAGAAGATCGATGTTCTCGACAACGGATGCTTTGTTCTCGCGAAGGTCCATGTAGATCTCTGCATAAGCACATTCCTTAAGAGGATCCAAAAGGAATACTGCAATGAGGTTGAAGGAGAATGTGGAGAAGAAATAACCGATACCGTAGATGAGGTCGATGATGAAAAGTCTTCTCTTATCTCCTGCGGTAAGCTGCTTGGAAAGCTTGAAAGCTTCCTTCCATTTGATCTCTGGATTCTCGGCCAAAACGTATGGGATCATGGAATACTCATATGACTTTACGATTCCGCCGATGATCGTGAAATTCCAGAGGAACTGGAAGATGTAACGGATGAACATTATCTTGGCAACGTTCAGTGTCTTTCCGTGCTTATAAACGAAGAGGAGCTTATCGACTCCTGTCTCTTTGTAGCTTCTGTGCTCCAGGAAGTATCGGCATTTACCGACATAAAGGACATTCTTGACGAAGATGTTAAGTACAAGAAGGATAATGGCAAAGACGAGGATTACGATGGACGATGCGATCCTGTCTTTAAATACCAATGTGTTGATACCGTTAAGGACTCCGAATCCGAATGAACCGGATGAAGAGATGGAGTTAACGAAAACGGAGATGACACCGTTTGAATATTTACGTGCAAGTGAATCCGAATCGGTGGTGACATTGATGAGTTCCTGTGAAAGAGCGAAATCTTCAATGATGTCGGAATTGGATTTACCTGTAACCTTATCGAGGACTGCGAGTGTCTCTGTCTCGGCGAGGGTAGAAGTCTTGGTTGCACCGATCTGGGCAACTCCCGTATTAAGAGAATAACCTCCGATGATGATACCTGCCAAAAAGACTACAATAACGCTCGTGAAATATCTGCTCTTAAAACTGCTCCATGCATTTTTAAGACACTTTTTGATGTTAAGCATGATCGAATAACCCTTCAAACTGTTTATATAGTTATTAACTTATATTATAGAAAGGGATTTTTCAATAAATCGGGCAAAAAAATGGCCGCCTTAAAGACGACCGTTTTCTGTTATGCAATTTTTGGATTTAAAGAAACATCTTAGATATCAGAAGAACTTAGATACTGTAGATGTAACTTTACTTGTTGCGTCGTTATGGCTCATAACCTTATCGCGAGCAGTCTCAGCATACTTGATATAATATGCGATTCCCGCTACAATACCTACTGTCAGGATTGCGATGATGGCAATTACCAATACCATCTCAACAAGTGTGAATCCCTTCTTTGATTTGCAAATGCGTTTCATAAGAACCTCCCAAACAAAAACACTTGGTAAACAAAACAGTTCCTATAGTTCACAATTTCCTCAACTCACCCTAATTATAGCAGACGAATTGTGAACAAGAAAGACACAATCTTGTCAAAATTGTGAATTTTAATATAACTATTTTATGAAAAACATGAAAAATACGGTATTAATTGCGGAAGATGACAAAGAGATAAACCAACTCCTCAGAAATTACCTTGAGGAGGAAGGCTATAATTGTCTATCGGCGGGCACGGGACTGGATGCTCTTCGACTCATTAAAGAGGAGGCTCCTGACCTTGTTTTGCTCGATCTCATGCTTCCTTTGAAAAGCGGCGATGCGGTACTTGAAGAAGTGCGTAAATATTCAGATGTTCCGGTCATAGTCGTGTCTGCAAAAGACATGGTAAGAACTAAGATAGATCTTATGAGACTTGGTGCTGATGATTATGTCACAAAGCCTTTCGATCTTGACGAATTATTGGTAAGGATAGAAGCCGTCCTTCGAAGAAGCGGAAGAAATGATAAAACTTCAAATGCTCCTTTGAAGTTCAAAAATATGGAGATCGACACCGATCTTAAGAAAGTTTTCGTGAGCGGACATGAGCTCTCGCTTGCTGCGAAGGAGTACAGCATACTTGAACTTATAATCGGAAATCCGACAAAGCTTTTCTCGAAGGCGAACCTTTTCGAGAGCGTATGGAAAGAAAAGTATATGGATGACGATAATATAATTAAAGTACATATGAGTAATATCAGATCCAAGATCAAGGAATATGATCCGGACGAATATATCGAGACCGTCTGGGGAATGGGTTACCGTCTCAAAAAATAATTTAACTTTTATTTAACCTTTTACTTAACCTCCGTTTAACTGACTTTGTTTATCATAAAGTCAAAATACAAGCGGAGGTTATTATGTCTAATATAGTTTTGGAGACAAAGGGCCTGACAAAAAAATACGGCAAGGCAACAGTCGTCGACAACTTCAGTTTCAAAGTCGAAAAGGGACACATCTGCGGACTTATCGGACCGAACGGTGCAGGCAAGACCACGATCATGAAGATGATGGCGGGACTTATAAAGTCAAACGGCGGTTCACTGGAATTGTTCGGAACCGGTAAGGATCTCGACAGGAACAGAAGAAGGATCAGTTTTCTTATCGAAAACCCTATGCTCGACATCAACATGAGTGCCTATAAAAACATGGAATACATTAAGTATCTTAAGGGGATACCTACATCCGAAAAGATCGAGGATGTTCTGGAATTTGTCGGATTGCTGGATGCTAAGGATAAGAAAGTTAAAAAGTTCTCTCTTGGTATGAGACAAAGACTCGCGATCGGAATGGCTATCCTTTCAAAGCCTGAGATCCTGGTTCTTGATGAGCCTGTTAACGGACTTGATCCTGAGGGAATCGTTGACGTAAGAAAGATGATCAAAAGACTGGTTCACGAAGAGGAAGTAACGGTTCTTATCTCAAGTCATATCCTCTCTGAACTTTCAGAACTATGTACTGATTATGCGATCATAAATCACGGTTGTCTTGTTGAGAGCATAACTGCTGAAGATTTGGAAGTTAAGTGTGAAAACCACATCACTTTGAAGACTGATGACATCAACCGTACGGCTACGATCCTTGAAGGAAAACTGGGTATCTCAAAATACAAAGTTTTCAGAGATGAAGAGGTTCATATCTTCGAGAAACTTGATGATGTTTCAACTGTTTCAAGAGCAATAACGGATTCAGGTCTTACCATCCTTAAGCTCGTTGAAGAAGGCGCAAGTCTTGAAGAGTATTATCTGTCGAAAGTAGGTGGTTCTAATGTTTAATCTGATAAGAGCAGAATTATACAGATTTAAGAATTCCGGCGGATACCTGTATTTTATGATTCTGGCTGCCATAATTTCGACCGGAACGGCATTTCTTACTAACGGTGTTGAGACAAGTTTTGATTTTACGATCATGCTCTCAAATGTTGCTCAGTTATCATATAACATGGTACTTCTGTCATGCGGCACATTGCTTACGATATTTATCGGTGTCTCATATAATAACAGGATGAGTTATTACGAGATAATGGGTGGTAATCCTCCTCACAAGATCATCCTCGCGAAAACATTGTCGATAGGTTTCATATCAGCTGTGATCATGTATGTTCCGACAGCTATCCTTCTTATCGCTTCATATATCAAGAGCGGTAAGCAAACGATAGATAATCCATTGATGGTATTTATTATCCTGTTCGTGATAACACTTCATACAACGTTCAGTTTTATCCTGTATTCGATGCTCGGAAGAAATCTCGTAATCGCATCATTTATACCGTATGCAAGATTGGGTATCATGGATCTTATCGTATACATGTTGATCTTCCAGGAATTTTCCGAACATGCAGACAATAAACTTCTTTACATAACGACAAACTCACAGATGGCTCATCTTTTGACGATGACCGGAGACAATAAACTTCTTTACATCGTTTTGATCACATCTGTTGTCGAGTGCGCAGTACTTTATATTTTGGTATACTTGGTCTATAAGAACAGAAAATTCAAGTAATAAGATCAGGAGGACGGAACTATGGATATCGCATTGATCATCATATGTTCTGTCCTCTTTTTAATCGCAGTTTTTTTGCTCATAAGTCTTATCGTTATCAAAAAACAGATCAGGGATTTCTCCAAAGACGTAAAGTATATCGTTGATAACGATACAAAAGAACCGATCAAAGTATCAAGCAGGGACAAGGATATAATCGAACTTGCCAAAGCCCTGGACGAACACGTTGACAGAGCAAGGAACGAGTACGCTTCATATGTGAAAGACAGGGAGAGGATCAACTATCTCGTAAGCGGAATCTCACATGATTTCAGGACGCCGCTTACTTCGTCATTAGGTTACATTCAGCTTATCGAAAAATCCGGTGAGATCAAAGATCCGAAGAACGTTGAATACTTTAAGATCATCAAGGATAAGAATAATTATCTTAAGATGTTATCGGATGATTTTTTTGACGTATCAAAACTTGCACTAAATAAGGAACGCGCAAAAGATATAAAAGAGATCGAACTTTCAAGACTTGTTGAAGAAGAGCTTCTTCAGTATTACGACAGGATAAACGACAGAAATCTTAAGACAGATATCGTTGTTGAAAAAGGAATAAAGATCATGTCTGAACCTTTGGATGTGACGAGAATAATCGACAATCTTTTATCGAATGCATCAAAATATTCCGCATCATTTATCAACGTAAAACTTGAAGGAAAAAAGTTTAGTGTTACTAATGATATTCAACCTGAAAATGACTTTGAAATCGATCGTGTTTTCGAGTTGTTTTATCAAGGCGGAGTGAGAGGTCAAAAGGGCAGCGGTGTAGGTCTTTACGTAGTGAAATGTCTCGCTGATGATCTCGGTTTTGAAGTAAGTGCGAACAAGAATGATAACGTGTTTGAAATAACGTGCGTTTTCGATGATGAAAAAGCATTGTGAATATATACAAAGGAACGAATTTTGATGTTGTTTTTTTACAAACAATCGTAAAAAAATTATTAATTCGATATCATAAACCGCATAAAATCTTGACATAAAAAGTTAGGAATAATAAAGTAAGCATATAACCACACTTTTATGGAGGTATTTTTATGGCAAGCACAGATAAAGCAGCAACACCTGCTAAGCCAGAGGAAGTAAAGGCAGCTCCTGCAGCAGCAGTTGCTCCAAAGACAGAAGTTAAGAAGGCAGAGGCTAAGAAGCCAGCAGCTAAGAAGGCAGCAGCTAAGAAGCCAGCAGCTAAGAAAGCAGCAGCTAAGAAGCCAGCAGCTAAGAAGGCAGCAGCTAAGCCAGCAGCTAAGAAGGCAGAGGCTAAGCCAGCAGCTAAGAAGGCAGCAGCTAAGCCGGCAGCTAAGAAGGCAGCAGCTAAGCCAGCAGCTAAGAAAGCAGCAGCTAAGCCAGCAGCTAAGAAAGCAACAGCTAAGAAGGCAGCTAAGAAGCCTGCTAAGAAGGTTGTTAAGAAGCTCGGTAAGGTTATCTTCGAGTTCGACGGCAAGCAGATCGCTTACAAGGACATCGAGAAGAAGGCAGCTAAGCTCGGCGGCGATGTTTATGTAGTTGCAGCTGAGAAGAAGATCTACGATGCAGACGGTAAGGCAGTAGCTCTTTTCTAATCTGATTCAGGATATAAAAATAGGAGTTGCAAATTGCAACTCCTTTTTTATTGCTTAGATTTCTATCTATATAGGTATCTGTCGATATTACTTAGATAGTTTTCTCTTTTGCTTTGAGTTGATTATCGAGAAATAGATTATGCACATAACGATGCCGATCAGTGTTGCCAAAGGAGCAGCTTGTCCGATATACGTAAGTGATGCATTTGGTCTTATACTCATGATGTATGAAAACGGAAGACGTATCGCAAATGATTGAATTAATCCTTGTACCATAACAAATGTTGATTTGGAATGACCGTTGAAATATCCCAAGAAACTGAAGAGTATAGAAGTGATGATTGCCTCAGGTGCAAAGCCTCTTAAGAACTCCGCAGCTCTTGCTATGTATTCAGGATTATCTGTAAAGACTGATGCCGGGATATCGCCGTGAAGGAATGTGATTATTGCTACAGGGATTCCAATAATGACACCTATTACCATTCCCGTTCTCATTGCTTTCTTTGCTCTTGCTTCATTTCCTGCGCCAACATTCTGTGCTACGAACGAAGACATGCTCTGGATTATCGAAGCAGGGATGAGCATAACAAAACCGACTATCCTTTGTGATACTCCGTACCCTGAGGAAGCTTCAAGTCCGAGCTTATTAACGAATGCACAGATCGCGAGGAAAGTTACATTGGTAAGTATTTCCTGAAGTGCGAGAGGTGCACCGATCTTAAGGAAATGAAAGACTTCAAGACCGAAGGTGAAATCTTTCTTGGAAAGCTTAAACGGAAGAGCTTGTTTTCGAATAACAAGAAGAGAGATAACGACACTTATCGCCTGTGAAATGATGGTGGCAAGAGCGGCACCTGCTACATTAAGCTTCAATACAGCAACGAAGAAAAGGTCGCCTAAGATATTTGCGACGCATGCTATCGCGACGAATAGGAGAGGGAGTCTGGAATTACCGAGGCCTCGAAAGATACAGCTTATGAAATTATAAAAGACAACGAATACAAAACCCGCGCCGCAGATCCTGATGTAAAGGGTGGTCGCATTGAGTGCTTCTTCAGGTGCCTGCATGAGGATCGCGATGGGCCTCGCGAGAATGATAAGAACGAGTGACAGGACCGCGCTGAGAACGAGGAAGAAGCATACCGCATTTCCGAGGAGTCGACCTATCTTATCAGGTTCTCCGGTACCTAAGTACTGACCGATAAGAACAGTTACGCCTGTTGTTAATGCAACAACAGTGAACGTAAATAATTGAAGGATACTGGCACCTGTGGATACACCAGAGATGCCGTCCTGTGAACCGAATCTTCCTACGATAAGAAGATCTATGGCGCTGTACATCGATTGAAGGATAAGGGCGGCAAGAATAGGGAGCATAAACCCTACTAATTTCTTGGTTATGCTCCCGCTTGTAAAATCTGCTTTGTTGTCATTATTCATCTAACAGTTTGAACTCCATATAGATCGGATCGTGATCTGAACGCTGGAAGTCCCAGTCAAGTGATTTGTAGGTAATGACTTCAACGTTATCTGATACGATGAATCCGTCGGCGAGAACTGTAAATGTTTCACCCGGGATCCATGCAATGTCCGAATTTCTGCAGCTATTATGCTCGATATCTGATTCTTCTGCAACCTTGAATCCGAGATTACTTCCTGAAGGAAGTTTTTCCATTGGGAAAGGCTGTGCCCAGTCAGGTACGCCCTCACCGGATTCGCCTCTGAGATTATGGTTGAAATCGCCGCCGCAGATGACGTAGTTTCCGTTCTCGATCTCTTTTTGGATATCGCCCATGAGCATGCCGAGCTGGCCTTCTCTAACGGAAGCATCGCTGCCGTATGCGGACAGGTGAACGTTAAAGATGCAAAGTTCCTTACCGTTTTCGACAGGTATTCTCGTGATGGAATAACAACGGTCGAGGTCGACGATCCTCTTAAGAGATGTGGAGACCGGAAGGCTTCTTCTAAGTGATGATGAGAAATAAAGTGATGAGCATGTAAGAAGGCCTGACTGGTTCTTGCCGTGTGGCTCAGTCAAAGGCCAGAACAGGAAAGGTGAATCGAAGTTCTGTGAGAATACATAGTTCGAATAACCGAAGATGTTCTTAAGTTGCTCTGCTTCATCGACATGATAAGTTCTCGTTCCGTCGGTATCGACTTCCTGAAGGATAACTATATCAGGGTTAACGCTCTTAACGTCATTTCCGATGCC
Organism: uncultured Clostridia bacterium; assembly: GCA_947303255.1. Lineage (GTDB taxonomy): Bacteria > Bacillota > Clostridia > Saccharofermentanales > Saccharofermentanaceae > Saccharofermentans. Next base: position 24,543 of record CAMYXL010000008.1, read on the forward strand.
GTCGATATTTAAGATGAGACCGTCTTTGCTCTTAGCCCAGGAAGAATCACCGCCGTCCATGAAGAAACTGTAATCGCTCTCGTATGCACCGAAACCGATGTTATATGTCATGATGGAATATGTCTCGTTAACTGAAGCCTGCTGTATAACTTCTCCTCTGTTGTCGATCGTAAGCTCTTTGTTGTCTTCGATCCTGTGATAGGATGCGAAAGCGTAGATTACATAACCTCCTACAACGACTACGAGAATTGCGAGTATGATTGCGACGACCTTAAGTATCGTCTTTACGATTGATTTTGATCTTGCCAATTGTGTCACCCCCAAGGGATATTGTACATATGATGTTATAATATTAAAAGAAGTTATTTTACGGGGGTGTTTATGTATAAGCCGATGAAGGGGAGTCCGGTAGTTCATATAGCGACGGGAAGGATAGGCGTCGCATCTGCCGATCTGGGCAATTCCTGGCTTGTATCATTCCGCGACAAGAGCCTTCTTCATCCGGAGAACATCGCCATCCCGACTGAGGAACTTGACAGCGTTATCCTTCCTGAGATCAAGGGTTCCGAGATCAAGGAAGTCGTAAGGGGAAATCTGGATATCAGGGAACTTACCGCTAATTTTCTCGTTATCGGCGAGATATCCAAGCGCAGCAAGTATAAACTCAAGGCTGCTGATCTTCTGTCCGGAATCAAGACACTTCTCGTAGCATTCGAACTGGAAAAGGTCGCTGATTACTGCCTTTTCGTGTGCTCGCTCCTTTATGAGATCTTACCGCCTCCTGAATTCGACGACCGCTTCGAAGAAAGGGAAGTCATCGAATACTCAGTAGGCCTTTTAAACCAGATCTTCGTAAAGATACTCGAGAACCCTTTGCTGGTCAACATTGAAGAAGCAATCCATTTCTTTGAATATATCGAAAAAGACCTCAAGGACTACATAGATGAAGGCATTATCCCTGACATGGTATACGCGAGTTTTCTCGGGAAAACTGACGCTGACGAAGCCTGCCTTGAGGGTGATGCATACATGGAAAAGTTCAAGTTCGCCCTCGAGTATCTGTGCGCCAAAGATGATCCTCAGGCGATAAAGACAAGAGGTTATTGTTACTATACGGGTAACAAGATGTATAAGCAGGATTTCTATAAATCCCGCGACGCTTTCTTAAAGTATTATTCCATGACAGGTTCCGCGACTGCCGCAAACACGCTCGGCTACATCTACTACTACGGAAGATGCAACGGCGGAAAACCGCAGTATGACGAGGCTTTCAAGTACTTCAGCATCGGCCATGCGGCAGGACTGTTTGAAAGTACTTATAAGCTCGCGGATATGTTCGCCAAGGGTTATTACATAGTCCAGAACGGCAGGATCGCCATGGAACTTTACTGGTCCGTATATAACGAATGCTTTGAGCAGATAAGGCGCGAGAACTACGATTCCAAATTCGCCGATGTCGCTTTACGAATGGGTAATTGTTATATGCACGGAATCGGCGTCGAAGAAGACTACGAGACTGGTTACGCATATTATCTGCAGGCGAAGTTCGCCATTGAAAAGAGAATGCAGGAACTGGACTACTACGGCGATGACGTTGTCTATAAGAGCGTCAGGAGCGCCTTGACGGAGGCCAGAAGGAAATACAAAAAGCATGACACCAAGGTTGTCTTCGGAGGACCTCAGTGGGTATTGTGGCTCGGAATGGGCGAGAGAAATTGCACCATTAGACTCGCGCCTTTCCCGGACGGATCCATCATGATCGAAGGAAAGATGCTGAGTAACAGCAAGGATAAGGACGGATTACCGCCTAAGATCATGGTCGTAATTCCTCCGGCAGATTACTGCGCGCTCAAGAACAAGATCATGGTCAAAACTGCACCGGGAAGTACCTATGAGATCTTCGGTGAACCGGAAAAAATGGTGTTTAACAATGTTACATATAACGACGCAGAGGGCGTTTCCACGTTTTGGCTCGACGGTATCCCGGTTGGAAGGATCACCACCAAATATTATGAGATAAGCGCCCCGCTTCCTGCTGAAACGGAAGGTCATAAGGGCAAAAAGCACAGATTCGTGTCGGTTGTTTTCGATGGCTCGAAAAGGAAATACGACTACCTTTGCACTGATAAGTCGGTAAAGCCAGGAGACAAAGTTATAGTAAGCGGATATGATGGAGACACGATAGTTACGGTAACGGATGTTTTCGATAGATATGAGGATGAACTTCCGATGCCGATCAAAAAGTACAAAAAGGCAAAGAAGATATAATAAGAGAAAAGGGCAAAAAACTTATTATGGAGGACTGACCTATGAAAAAGGCCACATTCGCGCTGGTGATGGCATCACTGATGCTCCTGGGATCATGCGCAAAAACGACTGAAGTAGCGACTTCGGAGGAAACAACCACAACGGCTCAGGCGACAGAAACAAGCGAGGCAACGACTGAAACTACTACGGAAGCAACAACAGAGGAGACAACGACTCAGATTGCTCCGGAGATCACGACAACAGAACCTGTAGAGACTGAACCGCCGACGCCGCCGGAAGGATGCGTTGTGCCGGAAGGATATACTTTCGTATGGTCAGATGAATTCGACGGCGATGAATTAAGCAAAGACAACTGGAATACCGAGCATCACAACAAGGGATACGTAAATAACGAGCTTCAGGAATATACCTGGGGAACAACGAATGTCTATGTTGAGGACGGAGATCTCGTTATCCAGCCTCTTAAAGAAGTCTCTGATAGTGGTGAAGTTACATACACATCCGGAAGGATCAACTCATATCAGAACGCATCGTTCCTCTACGGCTATTTCGAAGCGAGGATCAAGGTTCCTGAAGGTAAGGGATTCCTGCCTGCATTCTGGATGCTTCCGAGTAAGAATACATACGGCGGATGGCCTTTGTCAGGTGAGATCGACATCATGGAAGTTGTCGGAGGAAATGAGAGTACGACATACTCAACGCTTCACTACGGACTTCCTCATGATCAGACACAGGGTTCTACTTCCATAAGCGGAAAACTGTCGGATGACTATCATATCTACGCATGCGAATGGGTTCCGGGTAAGATGTCATTCTATCTCGACGGAGAGAAATTCTTTGAGACAAGCGACTGGTTTTGTACTACGCAGCTCGGAGTCGAAAAGGATTATCCTGCACCGTTTGACGGAGCATTCTACTTTACCCTTAATGTAGCAGTAGGCGGTGACTGGCCGGGTGATCCTGATGAGAGCACGATGTTTGACGAGTCAGCTCAGATGAGAGTTGATTACGTTCGTGTATATCAGATGGATTCTTATGATGACAGCTCAGTCGTTAAGCCTTCCTGATCTTATTTGAAAGGAATAATTCTGGCAGCGATACACTTGCTTCCGAATTCGGTACTTCTGGTAAATCCCAGGACTACCTCTCTTCTTGTTGCGCCGCCTTTGAGCTGTGAGACCCAGAAATTCTTACCTGAAGGATCACTTGATCTGTCCATAAATGTAAGATAGAGTCTTTCAACAAAATCCTCATCGGAGAGGTTAAGACCTTCCATCTCAGGGCTCAAGAAGAACTCTACACCTGCATCTTCGCCGGTAATTTCAAAGTTAGCCAGAAGCTTAGCCCAGAAGTCACGACCTTCAGTATCATAGTCTCTTCCGAGAGCTGTCTGATAGAGTCGCTCAACAAATGCGTTGGTAGCATCGGTAGGTGCGATCTTGATGGATGAAGCAGCAGTTCCGCCGGATTTGATTCCGTAGGAAGCACATGTATCTGCCCACTCCTTGGAATTGATGAAGAAGTCAGCGAGAGTTTCAAAGTTTACTTCGCCCTTGCAAAGTGCGATGGTCCAGAAGTTCTTACCTTCGTAATCGAATTCACGATTGAAGAATGCTCTGTAAAGAACGTTCAGATAATCACTGTAACTTATAGTCTTGCTCTTGAACTCTGCGGACTTAAGGAAATTGTATGCGCACTCTGCGCCTGTATTTCTGTAGTTGTAAAGCTCGTTAACCCAGAACTCTTCTCCTTCAGGTTCAGCTTCACGACCGAGAACGCAGGTATACATTCTGTCGACGAATGCTCTTATCTGATCAATGGAACTTCCTGTATCAGTAGGCATCGGAACAGGGGAGTTCGTAACCTCGAACTTGGTTCCGTTGTAGTAAACGTAGTGAGGATTTGATCCGCCTTCGTTGATCTTCTTACAATAAAGACCGTTAAGGAAATCGACGAAGAAATAAGTGTTGCCGTCGTACTCGAAGTAAAGTTCACCCGTGTAGAGGCCGTTGTATTCTGTATTGTCAGGCATTTTATCGTAGAAAGATCCTACGATAGGTGAGTAGATATCACTGTTATAGAGAAGATATGAAAAGCTTACGTTAAACCTGGTGTGGGAGATCGTAGTCCTGTCATCGTTGGTGACGTCAACGCAGTACCAATAGCCGTGAACATTTACGAAGTTCCACATGTGGGATTCACTCTCGACACAGATAGCTTCAATATCGTGAAGTTTCAAAAGGATCTGGAATGCCTTGCTGTAGCCTGTGCAGACAGTCCTTTGAGTGTTGAAAGCGCTGACGATGTTCTGACCGTCATAGACGCTCGAGAGATCATAAGTAAGTTTCTGGATAAGATAATCGTGGATGAAAAGCTCAATATCAGCAGGTCTGTTTGAAGTAAGTCCTGCATTGATCTCGTTATTCCATGCTTCGATATTTGAACGAAGCTGCTTGGTCGTAGAACTCCTGGTTTTTCCGTTAAGGAAGTCAGAATATACATAATCATGGATCTCAACGATCTGTCCGGTATGAACATTCATGTAGTAGGAAAAGCCGTTGAGAACAAAGTAATACTGCGGCTTATCGTCTTTGAAAAAGTAGAAGACATCTACCAGCTGACGCTGGGTAAGCCCCATATTTGAAACGTTGATGCTGATATCAGGATTGGTTTCCGTGCCGAAAAGAAGACCGCTGCATACCTTATCGAGTTCGTTATAGAAAACTTTCTCGCTGTCTGTGAGACGGTCATAATAATAGTGACCTGAAAGACCGTTCCAAAAATCACGGTCGCTTAATCTGGTCTCAGCTGAGACACGTGTTCCAGGGATCATCGCGAAAACGACGATCATCGATAATATCAATGATAAGAATCTGAATCTTCTACGCATATAAAAACCTCTTGTATTGCCTTGGTTTATATTATCAGAGAAATCATACTAATGGAAAGATGAAACTGTAACAAATAATAAGCATATAAGTTATTTTTTAATATGTACTGTCACAATAAATGATATAATCTCCTATAGTTTAATTCAAGGAGAATGATGATGGTAATTGAATCCAAAAAGATCGACAGATCTTATGCCAAGGAGTTCCAGAATGTCGTATATCAGGGAACTGTACTCATGAAGAATCCGAGAAAGGGAACGAAGGATCTTTTCGTTATCTATCCGGGCATCGCGGTATTTTGTCTGTTCTTGGGTTTCGGTATGCTTTTCATGGCGCTTTGCACGTCATTTTTCAAAGAGCACGATTATCTTTACTACTGTCTCGCAGGTGCGTTCCTTGGAACTTTGATCGTTGGTGCTTTCTACGTTAAGCTCCTTTTGAACCTTAACAAGAGCGTTAAGAAAGATCGTAACGTAACATATACTTTCGGAGAAGAAGGCTTCAAATATGAAGACCACGAATCCGATGCTCTCGACATCAAGTGGGAAGACTGCAACTGCCTTCTTATCATGGAGCACGGAATGTACATCATCCCGAACAGCGACAAGGATGGTGCCCTGATCGGAATCCCGATAGAACATAAAGATCAGGTAACTGGCTTTCTCAAAGAAAATGATATTGATTTGGAAATAGTAAAGTAAAAAGAGGATGTCACAATGACATCCTCTTTCTTTATTCACAGGTTTACACATCTGTTTCCGTTAATCTTATTTCTTTCTAATGGTTATTATTCCGTTCTTTACGGCATTATACAAATTGTATGAGCCGGATGTTTGTGTTACATATACAGGCTTTAATGCTCCGCTATTAATGTACTTCACCATACTGTCAGCATATGGACAATTAGCGAGGCATCCGGAACTATTAAGGACAACCATATCTCCCTGACGGATACCGTAGGTATTGTATGCATATTTTCCACTGCTGTTTTCTCCGTAAACAACAACGTAAATATATGTGGTAGCCTTATAGACACCGGAGTAATCTTTTGCTGATACATCTTGTGAGTGCAATGGGATGATTGCATATGCGCCTAAGAATAATGCCAATGCTAAAACAACACTTATAATCCTTTTGTTCATGTTCTTTTCTCCTTTTCAGATGAAGTGTTATGTGTAAACCTGAAATATATATCTTTTGAATAATAAGTATTAGGTATTATTACTTTTCGGACAATATCTGATACATTAAAGGTTAACAGTAGCAATACTCTTTGTATATGCGCTTATATCACGAGACATCACGTTTTTTTACAACATTTTTGTCGAAAAAAGAACTGTTCCCGTGAAAAGACGGAAACAGTTCTAAATGTCAAATTATAAGAAATATTATCAGAGAATATCGATATACTCTCCTGCGAGTGCTTTGTTCATACTTCTTACTGCACAGAACTTACCGCACATGGAACATGTATCATCGTGCTCAGGTGCTCTGCTGTCGCGGATAGCCTTGGCTGTCTCAGGATCGATGGAGCACTCCCACTGCTTATCCCAGTCGAATGTTCTTCTGGCATCAGCCATCTGATCATCAAGGTCACGTGCGTGTGGGATCTTCTTTGCGATATCAGCTGCGTGAGCTGCGATCCTGGATGCGATGATGCCCTGCTTAACGTCTTCAACGTTAGGGAGAGCCAAGTGCTCTGCAGGTGTTACGTAGCAAAGGAAAGCTGCACCTGCGGAAGCTGCGATAGCGCCGCCGATAGCTGAAGTGATGTGATCATAACCCGGAGCGATATCTGTTACGAGAGGTCCGAGTACATAGAACGGAGCGCCCATGCACATTTTCTGCTGGATCTTCATGTTTGCTTCGATCTCATCCATTGCCATGTGTCCTGGACCTTCGATCATTACCTGAACGTCCTTAGCCCATGCACGCTTTGTAAGCTCAGCAAGGCGAACGAGTTCTTCGATCTGGCATACGTCACTGGAATCTGCAAGACATCCCGGACGGCAAGCGTCACCGAGAGAAATAGTAACGTCGTACTCACGGCAGATGTCGAGGATCTCATCGTAATACTCGTAGAAAGGATTCTCTTCTCCTGTCATGCACATCCAAGCAAAGATCAATGAGCCGCCGCGGGATACGATGTTCATCTTTCTCTTGTGCTTCTTGATCTGCTCGATGGTCTTTCTTGTGATACCGCAGTGAAGGGTAACAAAGTCTACACCGTCTTCTGCGTGAAGTCTTACTACGTCGATAAGATCTTTTGCAGTAAGAGTAGCGAGATCTCTTTGATAGTGGATAACGCTGTCATATACAGGCACTGTACCGATCATAGCAGGGCATTCGGATGTAAGCTTTTTTCTGAACGGCTGTGTGTTTCCGTGAGACGAGAGGTCCATGATAGCCTCTGCTCCCATGTCTACTGCAGCCATGACTTTCTGCATCTCGATGTCATAGTCCTTACAGTCTCTGGATACTCCAAGGTTAACGTTGATCTTGGTCTTGAGCATCGATCCTACACCGTTCGGGTCGATACATGTGTGAAGCTTGTTTGCGCAGATAGCTACCTGACCTTTTGCAACGAGATCTCTGATCTCTTCTTCGGTCCTGTACTCCTTTTTGGCAACTGCCTTCATTTCAGGTGTGATGATGCCGCGCTTTGCTGCATCCATTTGAGTTGTGTACTCTCTCATGATATGGTTCCTCCGTTAATATATAGATTCTTGTCAATATGACGCACGGGACCCGTATCATGATAGGTTCCGGCGCCTGCAGGATTATTCCTGCTCGATAATGCTCTCATAAAGTCTCCTTTGCATTACGTTTTATTGTGCGACACAAGGTGGTGCCCCCGGTGTGCCGCATATATTCAAAAAGCGGAGAAGAGTTCTCCGACGTTTTTGCATGTCATGGCACTGCTCATTATGCAGATGCCTTTCGCTCCGGCGTTTAGTACTGACCGGTAGTTCTTAGGATCTATGCCGCCTATGGCATAGACAGGTATCGATACATTTTCCGTAACTTCCCTGATGAAGTCAGTTCCTCTTCCGGGAAGCCCCTTTTTACAGTCCGTCTCGAAAACGTGTCCTGCTATAAGATAATCCGCTCCCATGGCCTCAGCCTTTACCGCATCTTCTGCGGAATGTACAGAGGTCCCGACTATCATACCACTCTTTTTTACAAATCTTTCGAGGGGATAATGAACATTATCTCCATACGGAAAAGTATGTGATATGAACGTGACTTTATATCTGTCACAGATATTTTTAACGTTTCCTGCAAGATCAAGATAATCGTTCTCGGGAAGGTCTTTTTCGCGAAGGATCAAAGCCTTGGGAGAACACTTGCATATCTCTTCGATCCTTGAAAGAAAGTCGCCTTCTACGAGTTTTCTGTTGGTGACAACGATGATGTCAGACATAAAGATAATCGTTAAGGACAGGCTGCAGACCTTCGCCCGAGATATCGTCATACATCGACTTGAGGCTTCTTGAATCCTCGATCTCGAACTGCTCGTCGCCTACGCTGTCCGACTCCTTTCCTTCGTATTTGCTCTCGTGGTCACCGATGCCTGTGGATACGCCTGCTGATACTTTAGTGGCGCAGATCTTGACGATGCCGTTTCTGAAACTGGCGCTCTCTCTGGATGACACGGTTATGCCGACAAACGGCAAAAAGATCCTGTAGGCGCATAAGACCTGACAAAGCTGTTTCTCATGAACATCGAGCGGATCGATCTTCTCGTTATTGATGATCGGACGAAGTCTCGGACATGACAGAGACATCTCGGCATGCGGGTATTTTCGCTGAAGAAAATAAACATGAAGGGCACTGGCAAGCGCGTCTTTTCGAAAATCAGAAAGGCCTAAAAGAGCGGAGAACGCCACGCCTCTCATACCGCCCATAAGAGCTCTTTCCTGGGCGTCGAACCTGTACGGCCATACACGCTTATGGCCCATGAGATGCAAAGTCTCATACTTGACCGTGTCATATGTCTCCTGGAAAACGGTTACGTAATCTGCACCGCATTCATGAAGGTAGCGGTACTCATCTGTGTTTACCGGATAGATCTCAAGGCCGACGAGCCTAAAGTATTTCCTGGCGAGCTTGCAGGCTTCACCAATATATTCGACGTTACTTTGGGCACGGCTCTCACCGGTCAGGATCAAGATCTCTTCCATGCCGCTTTCGGCGATGACCTTCATCTCTTTTTCGATCTGCTCCATGCTGAGCTTCATCCTTCTTATGTGGTTATAGCAGTTGAAACCGCAGTAAACGCAATAGTTCTCGCAGTAGTTGGCGATATATAGCGGAGTGAAGATGTAGACCGTATTTCCGAAGTGCTTGGATGTCTCGAGACGTGCCTTCTCGGCCATCTTCTCAAGGAACGGTTCCGCGGCAGGGGACAGAAGTGCCTTAAAATCTTCGATCGTGCACTTGTCATGCTCGAGTGCTTTTTGAACATCTCTCGCGGTGTACTTGGTGTAGTCATAAGAATTCATCTCGCTCATGACCTTGTCGCAGATGTCGGAATTGATGATCTCCATTCCTTCCATATATTTCATATGGTCAGTTCTGACGGAAGGATCATTTTCCAAACGGTGCTTTTTCTCCAGAGCTTCCTTGGATAGAAATTCGGAATCGATAAGATAATTATTCTCCATCTCGGGTTACCTCTTAATCTCTCAGAAATCCCGTGAGGGGATCGGAGGCACTGGCGCCTCTTGTGAGTACTCTGCCGAGTCCTGCAAGGTAAGCCTTACGTCCTGCGATGATCGCATCCTTAAATGCTGAAGCCATCATCGGAAGATCGCCTGCCGTGGCAAGTGCTGTGTTGGCCATGATGGCAGCTGCACCCATCTCCATTGCTTCGCATGCCTGAGAAGGTTTCCCGATTCCCGCATCGACGATGATCGGAAGATCGATCTCATCTATAAGTATCTGAATGAAGCTCTTTGTGGCAAGTCCTGAGTTGGAACCTATCGGAGCTCCGAGCGGCATGATCGTTGCTGCGCCTGCATCCTTAAGTGATCTCGCGACATTAAGATCCGGGTACATGTACGGCATAACGACGAAGCCTTCGTTCGCCAGGATCTCAGTTGCCTTGATGGTCTCATAGTTATCAGGGAGGAGATACTTTGTATCCTTCATGATCTCGATCTTAACGAAGTTTCCGCAGCCGAGTTCTCTTGCAAGTCTCGCGATACGGACTGCTTCTTCCGCTGTCCTTGCTCCGCTGGTGTTAGGAAGGAGGGTAACTCCCTTTGGAATGTAGTCCAGGATGTTTTCTTTTTCCTGTGTGTTTGCTCTTCGAACTGCCAGAGTTATTATCTGTGCACCCGCATCTTTGACTGCTGCTTCGATTAGCTTAAGTGAATATTTTCCCGATCCTAAGATGAATCTGGAATCAAATTCGTGTCCTGCGATTATAAGTTTGTCATCCATATTATTCGTTATCCTCTCCGATTATTATCCTTACTATCATGTGTGCCTCGTGAGCGGCGCAGGCCATGACTCTTGAAGATACAAGTCCTATGCCGTCATTGACGTCACTTATTCCGTCACCGCATATGAAAAACTTAGGCGACAGTTTTCGGGTCTTTATAAGATTCGCGCTCTTAAATCCTGCCATTCCCGAAGCTGCCACGAGGTACTTGTCCGGCATGTTTTCGAGAACATGATTTACCAGCATTGCCTTTGCCTCGGGATCATCGAAAGCCTCGCAGATTATGTCCGCATCCTTACAGATCCGCTCTATATTTTCTTCCGTGATCCTCTCGGCATAAGTTGTTATCTCAAGATAAGGAGCAATCTCCTTCAGATTCTCGAAAATGGCCGCCGTCTTAGTCATACCTATCTGCGCAGCTTTGTACTGCTGACGGTTGAGATTAGTGATATCGACCTTGTCAAAATCAGCCAGGATGAGTTTACCGACTCCCGCTCTTGCCAGAGCGATCGAGACGTTAGATCCGAGACCGCCAAGTCCCAAAACTGCAACTGTCGCTGACTTAAGTTTTTGAAGATTATCTTTGCCGACGCGTTCTTCGAGTGCGTCATTCATTTCTTTTTCTGTCGGGATCATCAGCCGCCTCCGACAAAACTTACTATCTCGAGAACGTCTCCGTCCTCTATGACAGTCTCATCGTATTTGGCCTTAGGAACTATCATCGTGTTTTTCTCGACAGCAATGTACTTAAGGTCATAAGCGGTGGTCTTAAGATAGCCGGATATTGTCATACCCGCTATGTCCAATTCTTTTCCGTTAACTTTAACCATCAGGTCACCTCCATTCGAAGCAAACAAAAAGGAAGTTCCCTGATTTGGAAACTTCCTAAAAGTCTTGTCAAATGTAAGTCGTTAAAAGTCCGTCCCTACGTTGGCATTATCCAAATCAGGTAATCGGTTCAAAGCTCAATTACTTCATCTCAGCCTGAGTTACAAGCACCCGTGTACGGATAGAATTATAACCTACAATTACTTGGTGTCAATTACCTTTTGTCGTAACGTACTTTCTCATACTGTCTCGACAAAGTCTCAAAATCCTTATCGGATTCGATCATTATATTCTCGATCTCATTCGGCGATGAAGAATTGGTGATATTCTTACCATGCTTGATCGCCTTGGTGACTTTGCCGTAGTATTTCTTTCTGATCTTATATTCTTCTCCGCGGCCGAAGTCGAGCTTGAACTTGAAGTGCTCTTTCTTCTCAACGTCCTCGATGATATCTACGACGTTGCTTCCGCTCATGAACTGAACTCTGCCTTCATGATTGAATCTCTTCATGAGATAACGGAAGAGCTTATAAAGACCAAAGAGAATAAGTGCGATAGCTATAACGATAACGATCTTGAGAAGGAAATCGAGGACAGGGGTCGGAGCGTACTGAGGTTCCTCCTCTTCCTCTTCTTCTTCCGGTTCTATAAGTTTCCATGGTGCATTCTTGTCACGCTTGAAAAGGGCAGCCAGGAACTTAATGATCCTTACGAAGAATCGTCCTGTTATCTTAACGATGAAAGCGATCGCTGCACTTAATGACTCGACAGGGAAGATGTAAAGGAGGATTATCGCTACGATAAGGACTCCGAGGATCGTGATAACCGTTATGTAGTTATATCTTCTTACATCATCGACCGGCTGTGATTCAATTGTGTGAGCATATTTGTCGCTTAATACGTTCATCTGTCTTGCGATAACGTAAAAGCAGGAGATGACGATAAGACTCCAAATGATAATGCTCAAGATCGACGTATCTGTTCCGGCACCGATATAGAAAAGTATTCCGATAACGAAGTGCATTGCAACAGACAGGAAGTACAACTCAGAATATGATTTGAGCTTCTTGCTTCCAGGCAGTTTATAACGCTGGGCCATGGAGTAGAAACCGTTGACGATCGCTATCGAGGCAAAGCCAAACAACTGCAGGGTATCCGTAAATCCCAAAGCGAATTTAAGTACCAAAACATAAGCGACTATTGTAAGGATATGAGCGCCTATCATCATCAAGTTCGAGAGCTTTGTTCTTCTGATGAAGAGGAACAAAGGGATGACAACGACGCCGTACATCTGCCATGAGTATTCCATCTCTATGAGAGGAAGGAAACTGATGATTACCGACTGGACGAGAAGTGAAGTCAGGAAGAAGATGGCGGATATCAGAAAATCAGGCAAGATACCGTCTGTTATGAAGAATGATTTTTTCTCATTAGTCATGACCGCTCACCTCCCACTTAATGATGTTGGAAGATAATTCCGCGTCCAAAGGCGGGAGCGGAGTTGACTTATAAGTAGGGATGATCCACTTCATAGAAGTCCTTCTCTGCTTCAGATCGATAAGATAATTTTGTATGTTGGTGTCGGACCTTGGAGATATGATGACGATGAGGTCGTCTATACCTGTTGATCCTATATTGTTTTCGACAAGCTCGATGAAAGAAACCCTGTCGGTATTAAGATCGACACGAGCGAGGTCAATAGCTGGTTTTGTAACGTCAACCGAAGCCTGCTCTGATACGACCGGGCTATGGGTTACGGTATCAACGCCATTGGCGAAAAGAAGGGTAGGGATGCCCTGCTCAGAAAGCTCGCAAAGGTAAGTGAATGCGAGGCTTATTGATTTCTCGAGTAATGGCATGGATCTCTTCTGGTTATAAAAATCCAGGTTAAGGAAGACCGTGACCTTCTTCGTTGAAGTAGACGCATTCTGATTTACCATGTAGTCGCCGACCTTGGCGGATGCTGTCCAGTTAACGGACTTCATCGGATCCCACGGCTGATATTCACGGATGCCTGCAAAAGAGAACGGGTCAGTTAGAAGCGTTCTTCTTTGCTGGATGTCGCTGAATGTTATCGAGAGCGAAGTCCTGATCTCGTCAGGTGAGAGCCTTTGCGGAAGGATGGTCAAAGTCGCATCATTCGGGAACTCACGGGAAAGCTTCTCGATAAAAAGAAGATCAGTCGATGAGATGGTGATTCTCGGGAATGTATAATATCCGCGTCTGTTGCACTTAGCCTTTATCTTTCTCGTATGTCTCGAAAAAGGTTTCATGGAGAGCATATCTTCACGATAAAGAAGGTCGGACACAGAAGTGTTCGTCATGTCCTGGAATTCGATCGCGGTCGGAGCCTCGAACTTAAGAAGGACGAACGGAAGACGCATCTTCTTATTATTCTGCGCAACCTCAATAACCTCGATCATCTCGCCATGGCCTGCAACAGGCTTAGAGAAACGGACGTCAAGATCGAGATCTTCCATGGCGTGCTTTCCGTAATAGATGAGCTCTATCAGAACGAGCACCAGAAGAAATGCGAAGAATACTACTATCGTCATTTGTGGCTGAAATCCTCCGTCGGGCATGAGACGGTATCAAGGATCTTATTGATCGCTGTAGCAGCGACGGTCCTTGGAGTTACGAATGTTCCGTCAGAACCGAACGAACCTGCGGAACGAACTGTGAGCCTGTGTGCGAGAACAGGTACTGCGAGTTCCTTGAAGTCGTCCGGTGTTACATAGTCTCTGCCTCTTAAAAGAGCCAGAGCCTTACATGCCGCAACGTAAGAGATAAGAGCACGAGGGCTTGCTCCGATCCTTATGTCGGAACTGTTTCTCGTTGCTTCTACTATATCGGTAGCATAAGAATAAAGTTCATCTGAAACGAATACTTTCTTCGCATCTTCCTGCATCTTAAGAAGCTCGGAAGGTTCTGCAACTGACTTTAATGTCGTGAGCGGATCTTCTGTAGCAAATCTCTTAAGGATGGAGATGCTTTCTTCGTGTGTAGGATAATCCATGGAAAGCATCAAAAGGAATCTGTCGAGCTGTGCTTCAGGAAGAGGGAATGTCCCCTGTGATTCGATCGGGTTTTGTGTAGCGATTACCATGAACGGAGCCTGAAGCTGTCTTGTCTCGCCGTCGACCGTTACCTGCTTTTCTTCCATACACTCGAGAAGGCTCGACTGTGTTCTTGCAGTTGCACGGTTGATCTCGTCTGCCAGAAGGATATTGGTGAACAACGGTCCCGGTCTGAAGACGAACTTGTCCTGGCTTCTGTCGAAGTAATGGATACCCGTAAGGTCAGAAGGGAGAAGGTCGATAGTAAACTGGATACGCTTAAAATCCAGATCCAGTGACTGAGCAAGAGATCTTGCAGTCTTGGTCTTTCCGGTTCCCGGAACGTCTTCGAGAAGAACGTGACCGCCGACTACCAAAGCTACGAGCAGTAGCTCGATCTGCTTGTCCTTTCCCACGATTACACTTGATACGTTTTCTTTTATCTTGGAAGCAATGTTGTTATCCATAGTTATCCCCTTTGCAAATATCGTTACGTTAATTATATTCTCCGCCATATATCTTCAACAACAGATAAACTACAATGAAAGCACCGAAAAATTCTAATAAAAAAGCGCCCCGCGGATGAAGTCCGCGAAGCGCCGTAATCGCTTTGATCGATCAGAGAACTGTCTTTTTAAGGATGTCGAGAAGGGAAGAAGATGATGCTCCCTTAATACTCTTTGCGGCCTTCTGGTCGTCCTCATCCATAACGAGAGATTTAACAAAACTTCCGATGGAAGATGTGTCGATCTTTTCATCCTTTGCGTCTTTCTTCTCTGAAGAAGTAGCAGCGGAAAGTGAACTTAAGATAGCAGGTGCGATGCTGCTGAGAACCGACTTGGATTGAGTGATATCAAGACCGGAACTTTTCGAGATCTCCTTGATGAAATCATCCTTGTCTCCGCCCATGATCTTGGCGATGATCTTGCTGCCGTCGAGCTCATCTGCGTTCTTGATCTGTGATGAGATCGAATCGGTATTTTTATGCTGACCCAATGCTCCGAGAAGTGATTTAGCACCTTCGTCGGAAGAAGCATTTTTAGTCATCGATCCGATGAGGGAAGGGATAGCTGCTTTAACGGCACTCTCAACCTGTTTTGACGATCCGCCTGTCTTGCCCTTCAACGCGTCGATGGAAGACTCATTTGTCATGTTTTTAAGTAATGCATTTACAAGATCCATGGATATCACCATCCTTCGTAATTTATATAGTAGGATTTTATCATAATAATAAGAAAAAGGAGCGGCCCAACGGACTGCTCCTTTCTCTTTTAGGATGGGTAAATATATTTATCTGACGCTGATGTCACCTGATGAAGTTGAGACATTTAATGTTGTTCCGTCTTTTGCCTGATCAACATCGATGTCTCCGGAGTTTGTGCTTGTAAGTACCAGGAAACTGGATGATTTGCCGGTTACATCTCCGCTTGAAGTCTTGATGGAACTTTCTGATGCCAAAGTAAGATCCGTGAATGCAAATTCTCCGCTGGAAGATACAGAATCGAGACTGTCGGCAGATACATTATCAAGATAGATATCACCGCTTGTTGAAGAGAGTTTTATGTTCTCTGTAACATCAATGTTTGTCAGTTTAATGTCGCCTGATGAAACTTCTGTCTGGATTTTGGTTCCCTTGATATCGGAAAGAGCTGTTTCGCCGCTTGATGTAGATGTGCTTATTGATGCATTGTCGATATTCATAAGTGTTATGCTTCCGCTTGAAGCTACAACGCTTAAGTTTGTCGGATCCATATCATCGATGCGGATATCTCCGCTTGTAGTCTTGATGTCTGCATTATCGGTTACCTTGGAGTTGAACACTATATCTCCGCTTGAGAGCTTAACGGTCGTGTTTCCGAATGTAAGTGCTGCATCGGTATTAACATCGGAACTGGATGCGTTAATAGTAAGATCCTGATATTCATCTTCAGGAAGAAGGACGATTACCTTAGGACCTTCATTTATACCGAAACTGACTGTGACATTCTGATACCATTTTTTGATCTGATCTTTGAGGTTAACGGAGATCTCGAGTGAGTCACCGTTAACGCTTACTGTGTGCTTGTGGTTCTCGTTGTCATATACCGTTACGTGAGTATTGGAATCTGATGACTTTCCGATCTGGATGTCATGTGATGACTCCTTGATGGTGATGTTATTGATGTCGTCAGAAAAGTCGTAATTGACTATGTCATATTTCTCAGTCTGGCCGTTGAATACCGTTCCGTTGAAACCTCCGCCGATTGCAGCTGCGAGAGCTGTTACACCGAATCCGAGAACGACAAGTGCGCCGCCTGAAATAAGTAAGACCTTTGTAAATGCTTTCATATTAATTTACCTCTGTATTGATTTCTGTTTTCTTTGCCTTGTTTCCGATGAGCTTTCTCTTGACCCATCTGATGAACTTTGCGATCAATTCCCAAAGTCCTGTGACTGCTGCCTTAACAGGTACTACCAGGAGTACTCCGATACCGAGCATCATGATGCAGATGCCGATAACTGCGAGAGCCTGTGCACCGCCGCCTGAGAAGAGCTGTGCTATGCCTGCGACTATGCCTGTGAGTGAACCGAGGATGATTCCGAGTACGAAGCAGATGATCGTGAGCATTACGAAGAAGATAACTAGTATTACCCACAGGAACATCATTAGAAGCCATGCACCTATGATTATCCAAAGCGGTGATCCGATTATGATCAAGGCTATCTCCCAACCCTTAAGGGTCCTTTGCGGCTTTGCCTTTGCTGTGATGAGCTTCGGGATCGATGAATCCATTAAGATCTTCTCTGCGATCTCTTCAGGAGTTCCTACAGCGTTTATTGCCTGTTCTTCAGTAAGTCCGTCTTCGATCCTGTCTTCGATCGCTTCCTCGTAGTATTCGATCGCGCTGTTTATATCTTTCTCCGGAAGACCCGCCAGCTTGGAACGGATGCTGTCCAAATATTCTTTTTTATTCATTGTCTTTACCCTCCCTGACAACATACTCGTAGATCTCCATGATCTCTTTCCATTCTTCTGCAAAGTCTTGAAGCTTCTTCTTACCGGCGTCAGTCAAATGATAATATTTTCGAAGTCTTCCGTTATGCTCTGCAGATCTTACTGTCAAACACCCGGCTTCTTCCAGACGTCTCAGGATTGGGTAGAGCGTTGACTCTGATATGGTCATATATGGTTTGATATCCTTGATGATCTTGTATCCGTATGAGTCTTCGCCTTTGATGGCGGCCAGTACAAGGATATCGAGTAATCCGCGTTTCATTTGTGTATCCATGTCGATTACCTCCTTCTGCGATATACTATGCCACGCGAGGTATATCGTGTCAAGGGGTATTTTGAAGTTTTTCATGAACTTTTTGTTACGCCCCGAAAGCGCTATAATGTTGGTAATTATTTAGGCAATAAGGGATGTATATGGAACAGAAAAATTTTCTCTTTGGCGGTATTTTTCGAAAAGGATTAGCCTTGGTATCCTCCTTGGCGATACTTTTGTCATGCGCATCATGTTCCTTCTCGAAAAAGACCTCCGGCGACGAGACTAAGGAAAACACCAAAGAGACCGAAGAGACCAAAGACCCGCGGGTTCCTGACTATCATCCGTCAGACGATCCGGTCTATGAGATGAAGACTTTTAAATGGTATTCCGACAGCTGCCAAGATCCGTTCAGCGTGACACTCAATATCGATGTGGACATGTATGAACACTACTGTCAGGTGAAAAGGACTTTCACCATCTTCGGCGGTCACATGGCGGTCTACATCAACGACGAAAACAACAAAGCTCTCATGGAAGAGATCGCTTCCCAGATCAAAGAGCAGTGCGACGACTACGGCTACGACGAAGACCAGGCGATCATCGAAGCCATCAACTTCGTTCAGAGCATCCCGTACGAACTCGACATCGATTCAAAAGGGGAGGAGGATTACTCCAAATACCCGATCGAGACTTTGTACGAGAATAACGGCGACTGTGAAGATTCGAGCATGCTCCTTGCTGGTATCCTCAAAGCTATGGATTACGACGTTGTGTTCTTCTGGTACTTAAGCGGTCATATGGCAGTCGGCGTCAAGGTCGACGGAATGGATGAGGGCAAGTATTTCGAATACGAAGGCGAGAAATATTTCTATATAGAGACCACCGGAACAGGCTGGGAGATCGGTGAGGAGCCCTTCGGCAATGATGTCGTTTATGTTATTTCCGCTGATCCTGAGTAATATGCTATAATGCATTGAACCTTAAGGAGGCACTATGGTGATCGGATTTCTATTGCTCATGACTTTGGCGCTGTTTATCTACAGCGCATCTTTATTGCTCAAGAAAAGGAGCCTTATCGAATCGATCGTTATCGGTTCATCTGTCTTCTTTGCTTGCCACGTAATAGTGAGCTATGTATTCTTCTTATTTGATGCTTATACGCCTGTCAACAACGCACTGGCTGTCCTCGGCGTCGGATTTTTGGGAACCGGCATCGTGATCCTTCGTAAAAGAAGCATCAAGCCTGAAGTTACTACCCACCTTAAGGACTTTATTATTCCGCTCATCATTATTTTGATCCTTCTCCCGTTTACCGTTGTTAAGAACCAGTACTACGGCCTCGGACAGGACGAGGGAGGATATCAGACTCAGGCTATCATGTTCATGAACAATGATACCGAGAAGATCCATAAATTCTACGAATACTACACGATCCCTGAAGCCTACAAATCAGAGTTCATATCTGACGTCAACGACCTGATCGGAATGGATTCCGCAGGCGATCTTCAGGACCGCCCTGAAAGATACGTTCACGGCATCCCGACTTATTCAGCGATCCTTGCTTCATGGGGAAGTGTTTTCGGATATAAGAACATGCAGGGCGTAATGAGCGTACTTTACGTACTGTCGGTCATGATGGTCTACTTCTGCGCCAGGAACCTTCGAATGGACAGGCTGTCGAGATATCTCGCGATGTTCGTGTACGGCTTCGTTCCGGCGGTCATCTGGGTTTCCAAATCAGCACTGACAGAAGGCGTTACGGCGCTTCTCATCTTACTGTTCGTTTACCTTGTCACTAACGGCAAGAACCGCCTCTGGTCGCTTCTTCCGGTTGTGGCATTCGGGTGCTTTCACATGTCGTTCTTCTCCATGCTTCCTATGTTCATCGGAGTCTACGGCATATTCTATTTCTTCAGCAGAGACAGAAGAGACATCCTGTCGATGGCATTGATCCCGCCGCTTGGCATCATCAGCTATCTTACGATGGTAGAGATCCAGCCGACATACACCATCGAGAACTACATGAAGCTTTTCCGTAAGCTTCTCGGACATAACGTCCCTGATCTCGATCTCGCGGTCATCATCGTGCTTCTCATCTACGTCATCTTGATCGTCCTTTTCATCTTTATCCTCAGATTCTCGAAAAAGCCATCTCTGGAGAAAGTGCGTGACCACAAATACTTCGGTCATATCCTAAGGATTCTTATCGTTCTTCCGGTACTTCTGGTGATCTATAACTTCTTCAGCAGCGGCATCCCGGCTAAGAGGGAACTTCTCGGCATGGCCCAGAGCTCATCATTCTGGCTCTTTATCGCAGGCGCGGGAATCCTTACATCTCTTATCGCTGCAGTGATGTTCATGTATAAGCCGGGCAAGATTTTCGAGAGCGAGAGCTCCGCAGCCGTAGCGATCATGTTCTTCTACGGAGTCCTCATCTACTCTGCAGTGATCAACAAAGAGATCACGGCTCTTTACTACAACTCCAGATATCTCGTTCCTTACATGGCACTCGCGGTACTCTTCGTCATGTTCATGATCAAGGACGTAAAGAAATACATCGTACTTCCTGCGGCAGCCATCAGTCTTTGCATCTTCATTCCTGTCAATCTTAATCTTCTCGAAAACTATGACGACACGATGATGGAATGGAACACAATCGAGGACATCACTTCCATGATCAGATCCGAAGACCGTGTCATCGTCATGGATTCACTTGAAAGGCAGATGTGGATCCCCGTAAAACAGCTTACAGGCGCGAGCGTCTATCCTGTCTTCGTCGATAACCTCTACGCTGAAGCAGAGGGCATGGCAGCAGGCTACGGTAACGTCTACATCATAAGCGACCGTCCGATCTACGAAGACGATTACATGAGAGAATTAAGCCTCGTCTATCACGACACTTATAAGTGCGTCGGCGACAACCATCCGACCGTTTGTCCGATCACTTTGTATCCGTGGGAATTCGATGAATTCGAAGACGAGATCTACGTATACAAATATACACATCAGGACGTTAAGGAATATCCGATCTTAAGCTGCTACAAGTACTATGAAGGCCTTACGGGCTACGAGCACGACTACTCATGGACAGGCGAGGACGAAGTTGTCCTTAACTGTACTCTCTACAAAGATAACTACTTCATGACAGTCGAACTTAACGACCTTATTCCGTTCGATTCAATCATTAACGGAACCATCGACGTAGAGATCTACGCCAACGACAATTACGTCGGAAAGGCGACCATCAGCGCATTTGAAAACAGGACCAACTTTGTGGCTTACCTCTCTTCAGAATACCTGGAGGACGGCACCAACAAGATCACATTTAAGTCCAACACCTGGCCGGCATCGATCAACAATCCTGAAGACGACCGCCAGCTCGGTTTCGCGATCAAGAATATCATTTTCGAATCGGAGGTAAAGAATCAATGATCAACGCAATACTTACAATAGACGATATGCCGCAGAACAACACCAGAGCCATCGTAGACTACCTTGTGTCGAAGAACATCAAGTGTGTCTTCTTCACGATCGGCGACCTTCTCGACAAGAACCCTGAGAACGCCATTTACGCCATCTCCAAGGGCTTTGTCATCGGCAACCACACATACACTCATCCTAATCTCGACGACTTAACATACGATGAAGCAATTGCTGAGATCGAGAAGTGCGAGAAGTCCCTTAACGCAGTTTATGAGAAAGCAGGCGTAAAGCGTCCTGTTAAGCTTTTCCGTTTCCCGTATCTGGCAAACCGTAAGGACCTTAACGATTACCTCGTAAATAACGGCTTCAAAAAGGTCGACGACAGCAACGTCAAGAACCAGTGGTACATCGATTCCGGCTGGAAAGATGAGTGCCACGTAAGCTGCAGTTTTGACTGTGAGGAGTATCTCTTAAGACCGGGTAACGACAAGACATTCGCATCCATCATGGACGCTATCGATGCCGAGTTCGGCAATAACCCGATCGATCAGGATCACATCATCCTCACTCATTCACACGATGAGACAGAAGAGATGGAGAGCGAATACTGGCGCAAGATCGTCGAGCGCATCGAAGCAAACGGTGCCAAGTTCATCGATCCTTCGTTTGTTGACCTTCACGCCTGAAACTGCTCGGTGTCCCTCCCGTAATCTTCGAAAACTGTCGGCAGAAATGCTCGGTACTCTTATAGCCGCATAATTCCGCGATCTCAGATATTGATCTCGAGGTATATTTGAGCCTGTCTTTAGCAAGTTCGATCCTCGCGTTTATAACATCATCTATGCAGCTGACACCGAAAGTCTCTTTGTAAAGCGTCTGAAATCGCGTCCTTCCGAGATTTAATCTTCCGGCCATCGAATCAACGTTCCAGGAAAGCTCCGGGTGAAGCATCATATCACGTCTCAGTGCAACGAGTTCGTGGTGATACGGTTTGTTCAAAAGGTCAACATTATCATCCGACAATTTCGCGAAAAGAACCTTAAAAAGACAGAGCATCTCCGGATTATCTGTCTCTTTTTTTGCGTTGCTCTCCCATGCGATCAGCTTGAAAAGATTATGCACGAAATCAGGATCTGCAGGTGAGAAAGGAACATTGGTTATCGGAAAGCTTTCTATAAATTCCTCATCAGTATCAAATCTGATCCAGTCATTTTTATACGGTTCATTCGGAAGTGAACTATAGTACTTACGATGTCCGGGAGTAAACAGTATTACGGACCTTGCGGGATATTGCCGAAGTTTGTTATCCACCCAGAACAGGGCAGGGGTATGAGTATATAGCATCTGATAACTGTCGAATCCTCTTCGTCCAAGATCCGTATCATAGACCAGTCCGTCATCGTGCTGATAACTGTAACCTGAATAAAGAACATTGATCATACTTTTATCCCCCTTCGACTAATATGCACAAAAAAGCAACCCGTTAATTCGATTTTGTACTACAAATTGTATTTTGTAAAGATAATGAGTGAACAATAAGTCAATTTCTGTGCATTATAGTTCATTGAGACGAACTATGTGTAATGTTAATGTGACCTTGCAAATAAAAGAAAGGATCCGAAGAATCATGAGTGCTCTTGTACGTGACATGACAAAAGGAAATACCACCAAGCTCCTTCTGGAGTTTTCCTTGCCTATGCTCGTGGGAAACATTTTCCAGCAGCTCTATAATCTCGTCGACTCTGCGATCGTTGGCCGTTTTGTCGGTGCTGATGCTTTGGCTGCCGTTGGTTCGACCGGATCGCTTTCTTTTTTATTTTTCTCATTCTGCATCGGAGTAGCAAACGGCGGCGGAATCACAGCTTCCAAATATTTCGGTGCGAAAGATGAACAAAGGGTCAAGAAGGTCATTGTAAACAGCGCTTATATGATGCTCGTCGCATCACTCCTCATGGCTCTATTGGGATTCGTTCTATCAGCCCCAATCCTTCGACTCCTTGACACACCTAACAACATCATAAACATATCAACACAATACCTAAGGATCATGTGTTTGGGGATCCCGTTGATAGGAATGTACAATTACGCATCCGCTATGTTACGCGCATTGGGAGATTCTAAAACTCCGCTTATATTCCTATTTGTTTCTTGCGTTGTTAACATTGGCCTGGACCTGTTGTTCGTCTACGTTCTCGGAATGGGAGTATTCGGAGCTGCGATCGCAACATTGATCGCTCGGTTCCTTGCGGGAATCGGCTGTCTGATCTTCGCATATATCTTGAACGATTACTTTAAGATCTCCAGAGAATTTTTCTCTCCTGACCTCAAGATAATAAAAGAGTGTACGAGAATGGGTTCCATGCTCGCACTTCAGATGTCACTCATTGCAGTTTCATGTATCGCTTTGCAGCGTTATGTTAACGGATTTGGTTCAATGACTATCGCAGCTTTCACAGCTACGAGCAGGATCGAGCAGATAGTCCAGCAGCCATACGGCTCACTTGGAATGGCACTTTCAACCCATGCAGGTCAGAACCTCGGTGCACGCCAGCATAAGCGTATCAAAGAAGGTTTTTCCAAGGGCATGATCATTATGGGTGTTTTCTCAATGATCGTTCTTCCTCTTGCACAGTTTGGCGGTGAGAGTGTAATGCATATCTTCGTTAAAGATCCGGAGATCATCGTTATGGGCGCCAAGGCATTGAGGATCACGAGCGTATTCTACTTCGCACTCGGAACCATCTATGTCTGCCGTGGTGTATTAAACGGTATCGGTGATGCAGGTTTTGCTCTCATCAACGGTGTTGTGGAAGTAGTAGGAAGAATCGGTTTCCCTCTCATGCTTAGCCTTTTCCCTATCATCGGAGTATGGGGCATCTGGATCTCAGCAGGTCTTACATGGCTCATAAGCGGAATCTTCGCACTTATCAGATATCTCATTAAAGTAAGAAGTGCAGGTTTTATAGTAGCTTCTTCTCCGGTTACACAGCCGATCAAAAGGCACACACCTTGTTTAGCCAGCAAGTCTAAATAATTAAGTCAACTACAACTTTTTCATATAAGCACCCATCTAGACCACTTATCGATTTCGAGAGTGGTTTTAGATTGCAAAAAAATAGGAGCATCCCGAAGGACGCTCCTAAATCAATCAATATAATCACGTGTATACGATTGAACCATCTGCATAAGTTGTCTTTGTCTTAATGTAGTTTCCGTTTTCGTAGATACTTTCTACTTTCTTGGTGAACTTTCCATCCTTATCGGCGTACTCATAGCATATACCTATATATGTGCCACTATGTGCAACATCTTCGTATGTAATGATACATGAGTAGTCAAACACTTTGTTGCTGTCGTAATATTTGATCTTTGTCTGCGTTGCACTGATATACTCATGCTCGGTATATCCGGAAATGTTATCACTGGAATCATAAATCTCTTCCGTAATTACTTGGCCTTCTTTGTCCAGACCGCATATTGTCTTGCATATGCGGTTACCGTTTTCATCATAATTGGTAACGATCTTCTTATTCTCTTTCGGATAGTACTGTTCCTCAGAGGTCATTTTTCCGTTCTCGGCAAAATGTGTTATTTTGTCAAAACTTCCATCCTCGAAATAAGTTGAAATATTACTTAAGTTTCCGTTAGGATAGTAATTCTTGTATTCTTTATTTTGGATAAGGATTACTTCCATTTCACCGCTTCCGCTTCCTCTGTCATCATATGGATAATATGTGATCTCATTTTCGAGGATACCGTCTGCCGTATAAGTCTTAGACGCTACGAGCATGCCTGCATCATAATCTTCGGTTCTCTTTTCAGATAATTTGCCATTTTCGTAGCTCTCGGAATATCTGCTATCCAACAATTCGTTTGAGTCATATTTGTCAGTATACTTGGAGGTAATTATTCCGTTCTTATAACTGACATAGCTCGTTTCGATCAGCATGTTATCGGAATCGTACTTATATTCTGTTGTGCTGGTTGATTTGTTGTCCGGAGAAGAATAAGTTGCTTTGGTCATTCTTCCGGCACTGTTCCTTGTATATTTATAGATTGCTGAAGGATTACCGCTAGGATCGTAAAAATTCTCTTCGATGATCAGGCCGTTGGAGTCATACTTAGGAACTCCATAGTATCCTGTAGTGAAGATTTCCTGGATACGCTTATTGTTGGAATCATATTCACTTCCATCCAAAGTTGTATCAGGTGTAAATGTTCCGGGGATGATACCGTATCTTGAACAGATATCTGTGAACTCCTTGGAGAATGCAAAGCCTGAAAGGACTCCGTCTCTGCTAAGTCCGTTTTCTAACTGTGCGATCCAGAAAACCAATCCGCCTTTGTCAAATTCTCTTCCCATCATAGCAAGATACATATTCTTGACATACTCTAAGTCAGTAAGATTCTTGCTTTTGTATTCAGAACTCTTTATGAAATTTGCTGCGCAGGCAATACCCTGAAGTTCTCCGTTAAGAAGACCCTTTACCCAGAATTCCTGGCCGCCTTTGTCACCGATACGGCCAAGGCAAACCTTGTACATTCTTTCTACGAAAAGGTTAACATTGTTTACTTGATCAAGCGGATATTCGTTTGTGAAATAACCTGCTGTGATTCCGCAGTCGCTGCAAACATTGTAGAACTCCTCCGAATTTGCGAATCCGGTAAAGATATCTTCTCTCGAGCTACCCTCGTTTAATCTGGCACACCAGAAATCATATCCGGATGAATCTGCTTCTCTGCCCATGAACATAGTATAAAGATCATTAACGAACTGCTTGTCTGAGGTGTTCTTTTCTTTATACTCTTTACTGAAGATGAAATTGAAGACAACAGCTGAGCC
Source organism: uncultured Clostridia bacterium (assembly GCA_947303255.1). Taxonomy (GTDB): domain Bacteria; phylum Bacillota; class Clostridia; order Saccharofermentanales; family Saccharofermentanaceae; genus Saccharofermentans. The sequence continues at coordinate 50,552 of CAMYXL010000008.1, forward strand.
GTCGAGTCTTCCTTCGGTAATCTCTTTTTTCCAGAAGTTAAATCCGTCTGAATCAGGTTCTCTTCCGAGAGATACCTTGTAACATCTGTTTACAAAGTCATCGATGGTGTTGTCAGCGCTTACCTTGGGAGCGTTGATAAGTAAGACGCCCGTTGCCATTACCAAAGCCAAAGAAAGCCCGGCTATCTTTGAAGCTATAGTTCGAAGTTGCATTTGCCATACCTCCTCAATCATAAATATAAAATGATTTTAACATGGCCTAACTCGTCTTGTCTTTATACTGATTTGTCTGTTGTGCAATTATTAATATAACTTTTTTTCGAAAAAAGAGCATCCCGAAAGGACGCCCTCTAAACCACTTATCGTTTTCGAGAGTGGTTTTAGAATGCAAAAAATAAGGAGCACCCCGAAGGACGCTCCTTAATCTTCTTATGATTACTCGTATCTTGTTTCCTCAGTTCCGTCAGCATGATGAGTTACAACCTTGTACATATCCTTTTCAGAATCATAGGTAGATTCCTCGTAGTAATCTAAAGTGCCGTTAGGAAGATAATAAGATATTTTGGAGTGCTTTTCTCCTAGTTCCTCTTTAGTTTTGGAGCCCATTATCTCACCTGCCGCATTATAATCGATATCTGTTATCACGGATTCGTCAGCATTATATGAGGTCGTAGTGTATCTTAGTAGTGTATCAGTATCTTTCTCATAGACATCCATTCTTATCAGTCTGTTTTTAGAGTCATAAGTATACTTTTCTGTAGAATCTAAAACACCGTTTGTGTAGGATTTGGATAATATCAAAAGATTATTTTTGTATACTGTATAGTAATTCAGCGAACCGTCCGAATTATAGAATGAATTTTCACTGTCATTCCAACTGTTTTTGTATGTAGATACTTCTTTTCTGCCATCATTGTATTTGGTTTCTGATGATGTAGGATTTCCTTCAGTATCGTAATAATATCTGGTTTCATATCCATTTTCATAATCCTTTTCCCAGAAGGTCTTAGTCGTATCGTTATCTTCATCATAGAACTCGAAAATGGATTGATGCAATATCTTGTCATCCGCGGACCTTGTGATCAATTCAACTTTATACGGTTTTGAGGTTGCCTCAACTTTTCTGTCGACCTTGCCATCTTTATTGTAGTACACTGTCTTCTCAATATTTTCATTATCCGAGATAATGGTGTAATCTGTGACTTCTTTAGAACCGTCATTCCAGACGGTTTCGGAATGTCCGGCATCTCCGTTCGGATAATGATTGGAGACAGTTGTGACATAAGATCTTCCGTCATTATATTTACAGACTTTCTTTGTAAGGAATCCGTTGCTGCTATATTCCAAAGTTTCCGTATAAGCATCTAATCCGTTTTCAGGATCATCAGGACAAATGACCTTTATCAACTGGTTATTGTCATTATACTCATTTTTGATTCCGTATTTATCAACGAAAAACTTGGAAGGCGTATATGAGCCAGGGACGATTCCATAGCTTTCGCAGATTCCTCTGAATTCAGCCGAGTTGGCAAATCCGCAGAATACATAATCACGACTGTAGTTGTTGCAGAGCAGATTGAACCAATAATCCAAACCACCCTTATCATACTCTCTTCCCATCATTGCACGGTAGAGATTCTTAACATAATCAATGTAGTATTCGTTAGCTTCGATGTACTCTCTGCTGTTAACAAAATTGGCTGCACAGGATATACCTGTCAGATCCTGCTTAAGAAGACCTTTTACCCAGAATTCCTGGCCATCTTTGTCACCGATCCTTCCGAGGCAGGTCTTATAAAGTCTTTCTACGAAAAGGTTTACTTTATTAACCTGATCCAGAGGGTATTCGCTTGTAAAGTAACCTGCTGTAATACCGCAATCATTGCACACTTTATAGAATTCGTCCGAGTTGGCAAATCCTGCAAAGATGGATTCTCTGGAATCGCCTTCGGATAATCTGGCACACCAGAAATCATATCCGGAGGTGTCTGCTTCTCTGCCCATGAACATGGTATAAAGATCATTAACGAACTGCTTGTCGGATGTGTTCTTTTCTTTATACTCTTTGCTGAAGATGAAATTGAAGACGACAGCCGATCCGTCTAGTCTTCCTTCGGTAATCTCTTTTTTCCAGAAGTTAAAACCGTCTGAATCAGGTTCTCTTCCGAGAGCTACCTTGTAACATCTGTTTACAAAGTCATCGATGGTATTGTCTGCGCTTACCTTTGGAGCGTTGAAGAACAGGATACCTGCGATCATGATTAAGGCTAATGATACGCTGATGATCTTTGATGTGACTTTTCTTGCCTGCATTTTATACCCTCGCTTTCTCAAAAAAATCTTATTTTCATGTTATCACATATTCGTGATATTTATTCAATACCTGTGGTATCATCTTCTTGTATTTATTTTCGCGAAGGAGGAAAAATAATGAGCAAGATAAACGATTTTTTGAGCGATGCAGGAGTATTCTTCCTTGCAACTGTTGACGGAGATCAGCCGAAGATAAGACCACTCGGACTTCATCTTGAGATGGACGGAAAGGTTCTTTTCGGAATCGGTGATTTTAAGAATGTATATAAGCAGATGGTTAAAAATCCTAAGGTCGAGATCGTGGCAAGTAAGCCTGACGGACACTGGATGCGCTACACCGGAAAGGCTGTTTTCGAAGAGGATAATAAGTATGCAGAGGCTGCTTTGGAAGGTGCACCTCACTTGAGAGGTATCTATAACGAGCAGACAGGGAACAAGATGATGATGTTCCATCTCGAGGATGCTACATGTGTTGACATTACAGTGATGGGAGAAGGGGAAAGCCTTATCTGATGAGCAAATGTGACTACTGCGTCTTCTATAATTATGATGACTTCACGGGCGAGTATGTCTGTGATGCGAATATCGATGAAGACGATATAGAACGCATGATGTATAAGGGCACAAAAGATTGTCCGTTTTTTAGAGATGGTGACGAATACAAAACTGTTCGTCACCAGATCTAAAAACGCAAAAATATTATATTTTTAATTGCGTATTTTTACCTCCATATTAAAAAAAGCATAATTGACAGTACAAATCCTAGAGTTTGTCGGTATATCGCGAAACGATTCTAAGGATATATTTTAAAGTAACCATTATTGCGAAGAGCAATAAATTATATGGAGGTTAGTATGAAAAAAGTGTTTAGAAGTGTTGTAGCGGCAGCACTTGCAACTGCGATGGTATTATCCGTGGCAGCTTGTAACAGCAAGGAGTCAACGGAGACTTCAGGCGAAGAGACCACTACAACGGAAAGTTCCGAACAGACAACGGAAACGACCAAAGACGAGGGTTGGACAATGCCGCCTATCGTCAGCACGATCAGTTCTGAGGGAAACATCATCAAGAATGGTTTCTTTGAGGATTCTGACGTAAGTATGTGGTCGATCGAATGCGGAAGTTCTGTTATCTCTGCAGGTAATGATGCATCAGAGGCATGCGATGCTTATTCCACCTACGGCGTGATCGACAGAGATCCTGCTTCTGCTTCACCTTACGACTGTTTTGCTCAGGATGTTACGGCAGACATCCAGAGTGGCGTAACTTACAACTATGAGTTCTACGCTAAACTGTCCGCAGATTATGACGGCGCTCCTGCTAATCAGCGCCAGATCGACTTTGCTCCTTACATGACAGTCGACGGACAGACAAGTTATCTCGGTTCTTATTCAGCTGAGATCTCCGGTACCTGCAGCCAGCAGCTCGAGCCTGGTGTATGGACACGTTTCGCAGGTACATTCACACCACAATGGAGCGGTTCACTTGATAAGGCAGTTATCCGTATCATCGAGCAGGGTACAGATTACGGCAGCGGTGACTGCGTAAAGGGTGACTATTACATCGCAGGATTTATCCTCGCACCTGATTCTGAGATCGAGGATCTCGGACCAGCAGAAGTAGAGACAGATATTCCTGATCTCCGTTCTGTAGTTGCTTCTGCTGACGGACTCGGTGATGATGCTATCTGCGGTACATCCATCGTACAGTCCGAGCTTAATGATGAGCTCTTGATGCAGCTCGTTGAGAAGCACTTTAATGCAATCACGATCGGTAACGAACTTAAGCCAGATGCTATGTTCGGTTATAACAACCACGAAGTTGGTGCTCTCGAGGAAGTTGAGTTCAACGGCGAGACAATGACAGTACCTGTACTTGATCACTCCCGTGCAGATGCTATCCTTGATGCTATCCTTGCTTGGAATGAAGCTAATCCTGATCATGCGATCAAGGTAAGAGGACACGTTCTCGTATGGCACTCTCAGACACCTGAGTGGTTCTTCCACGAAGATTATGATGCTACAAAGCCATATGTATCCAAGGACGAGATGAATAAGCGTCTTGAGTGGTACATTTCTTCAATGCTTACATATTACACAGGTTCCGGCAGCAAGTACGAAGGACTCTTCTATGGCTGGGACGTTGTAAACGAAGCTATCAGTGATGCAACAAATACTTACAGAACAGACGAAGAGGCAGGCGGTGAGCTTACTGATGATACACACGGAAGCAAGTCTTCCTGGTGGAAGGTATATCAGAGCAACGAGTTCATCATCAATGCTTTCAAGTTCGCTAACAAGTATGCACCTGCTTCTTTGGAGCTCTACTACAACGATTACAACGAGTGCAACCTTAAGAAGTGCGAAGGTATCGTTAAGCTCATCGAAGATGTTAAGGCAGCAGAAGGAACACGTATCGACGGTTTCGGAATGCAGGGTCACTACACAGTTAATGCTCCTTCTGTAGGTCAGATCGAGACATGCGCAAGAGAGTATGCTAAGGTCGTTGACAAGATCATGCTCACAGAGCTTGACGTTAAGACAAGTGTAGGATTTGACGGTTCCAAGGAAATGCTCCCTGATGAGTACAACCGTCAGGCTGTATATCTCAATCAGATCTACGAAGTACTTAAGACACTCGATAAGGAAGACGGAATCGATGTATCCGGTATCACAGTTTGGGGTGTAATCGATCCTAACTCATGGCTCCAGTCACAGAGCAATGTTGGTGGCGGTGCTAACGGACTTCTCGCTCAGTATCCACTTCTCTTCGACGGAAGATATCAGGCTAAGCTCGCTTACTGGGCATTCGTTGATTCTTCCAAGCTCGACTTTGATATCAAGGCTCTCGAGCGTCCATCAATGGATGTTAAGAAGGGTACTGTTACTGTAGACGGTGAACTCGATGATGCATGGGCTAATGCAGCTGATGTTCCACTTGATATCGTACTCGGTGCTAAGTGTACTGGTTCTGCTAAGCTCCTCTGGGATGAGGAAAACCTCTATGTAATCTTCACAGTTAAGGATTCCGTTCTTAACAAGGATAACGAGAATGCTTGGGAGCAGGATTCCATCGAGGTATTCATCGATGAGAATAATGCTAAGGCAGGCGGATATGAGCCTGACGATAAGCAGTATCGTGTAAGCTATGAGAACTTCCTCTCATTCAACGGCGATAAGTGTCTTGAAGAGAACATGAAGTCCGCTGTTAAGATCACAGATGACGGATATGTCATCGAAGCTTCTTTCAAGTGGACAGACATTACACCTGAGGTAGGAACAGCAGTAGGTCTTGAACTTCAGGTTAACGATGCCGGAGCAGACGGTGTACGTTCTGGTACTATCAGCTGGGCTGATAATACAGGTAACGGTTACCAGGATCCGGAAGTATTCGGTACAATCAATCTTGTTGAATGATCCGAATGAAATAAACAACTTAAGGAGGTGCTTCGGCACCTCCTTTTTTGTAGTACAATTACATAAATGATTTTTTTCGGAGGCTTATATGGAACAGAAAAGAATACTTTGTTTCGGTGATTCACTTACGTGGGGATATGATCCTGTTAAACGCTGCAGAATGCCGGAAAGCGAGCGTTGGACAGGAGTACTGCAAAGTGAACTTGGTGACGGTTACAAAGTGATCGAGGAAGGTCATAACGGAAGGACCATTGCAGTAGACGATCCTGCAGAAGGAGAGAAGAACGGCCTTAAGTATATTATCCCTTGTCTCGAAAGCCAGAGCCCTCTGGATGTCATGATCTTAATGCTCGGAAGTAACGACCTTAAGACAAAGTTTGGATTTTGCGCAATGGACATTGCAGGTGAGATGCAGATCTTCCTGGAAAAAGTTCAGACACATAACAGATATCGAATGGGCGGAAAACTTAAGATCCTTCTTATCGCTCCGCCGATGCTCGGAGGCAAAGCATACGGTACGTGGCTTGACGAGTGTTTTGATTTTAAGAGAACTCCTTCGATCTGTAAGGAAATTCCTGAGTGGTACAAAAAACTCGCGTCAATGTATGACTGCGAGTTTATGGATGCATCTTTGATTGTAGAACCGAGTGAAGCGGACGGTGTTCATCTTGATCCTTCCGAACAGATAAAACTCGGTAAAGCTATCTATAGCAAACTTAAAGAATCGGGACTAATTTAAGCCCAGATATCATGATCTTTGCCTGAACCGACCTCGAAGTTGTACTTAACGATTCCGAGGTCTATTTTTGTGTTAAAACCAAGACCTGTTTTAGCCTTTACCTTATCATCGAGAAGAATGAGTTTAAACTTCTGCTGATTAAGTGCAGTAGGGGCGAGAAGAGCTGCATCGATTCCTTCCTTGAACCACTCCGGAGAATCAGCTTCGATGTTACTTACGTCATCAGGCTTCTTGGACTTTCTTTCCTGTCCCTGATCGACACCGTAACCGACAGTTATAACGATAACAATCTTTTCACCCTGACCAATCTTGAATGCGCTAGGGACCTTGGAATATGTCATAGCAACCCAGCATGTATTAAGACCTAATGTCTGAGCATAAAGAACTATCTTCTGGCCATAATAACCGGCATCTTCTTCAAGCGTATCGGATTTCTTACCGACGATCGCGATGTAGTTTGTAACGCCCGAGAAATTACCATAGTGGGCAAGTGTTCCGGAGAATGCACGAGGCTCATTTTTGACGAGCTGAATATGAAGACCGCTTTCAGTATTGATCTCAGTGATAAAGCATTCGAGCTTGGTTACGATATCTTCGCCAAGTTCTTTTTCTTCATATTGTCTGACGGAGTGTCTTAACTTTAAAGCTTCCTTCAAATCCATAATCTCACCTCCGATATAATTTTATAACGCGAAACCATTTGAGTTCAATAGACAAGATATTAAGGTTTTGAGGCATTTTGGAAAATTTTATCATGTGTAACATATGACACGATTTTGATGTTGACGAAGTAAATAACCTCTGCTAAACTAACACACAGTTAGCCAATGCTAACTAGTTTGTAAAGTAATAATATTACCTGCAAATACAAGGACATTAACTGCAAAAAGAAAAAAACGCCATAGACATGTTGCAGACACTACTCACTCTAAGATGATCCAGGCACGGATCGTCAAATGTCCAAAGCGGGGACTCACCCCCAAAAATGAACTTATAAACCGTTAGAAGCCGCGACATTTCTGTTGCGGCTTTTAATGTGTGTTAGTTCGAAAAGTTTTTTGAATGAAACTTAACTAATATACTAGTATGCAAAACGGGAATTTAGTATTAAAATGGTAATATTAAAATGAAAATCAATTTACACGGAGGATATTCTATGTATCTGATTAAAAGAAAGGTCGATCTGCATCCGCTCATATTCCTTATGGATGTAGTGGCTCCCAGAACAGCTAAGTATTGTGAGCCTGGACAGTTTGTAATAGTCAAGATCGACGAGAAGGGTGAGAGGATACCTCTTACTATCTGCGACTATAACAGGGATGAAGGTACAGTTACTATCGTAGTTCAAAAGATCGGTTACAGCACCACAAGAATGGGTGATATGAAAGAAGGAGATTACTTCATGGATTTTGTAGGTCCTTTGGGTAATCCTTCAGAACTTGTAACAGATGATATAGAGGAAGTTAAGAAAAAGAAGATCCTCTTTGTAGGAGGAGGCCTTGGTACAGCTCCTGTTTATCCGCAGGTTAAGTGGCTTCATGAACACGGTATCGATGCCGACGTTATAATCGGTGCAAAGAATAAAGAACTCGTTATCCTTGAAGAAGAGATGAAGAAGGTAGCAGGAAATCTTTATATCACAACTGATGACGGATCTTACGGAAGAAAAGGTCTAGTTACTGAAGTTATCAAAGATCTCGTAGAAAACCAGGGAAAGAAATATGATCTTTGCGTCTCGATAGGACCTATGATCATGATGAAATTCTGTGTTCTTACAACTAAGAATTACAACATTCCTACTATCGTCAGCATGAACCCTATCATGGTTGACGGAACGGGTATGTGCGGTGCCTGCAGACTTACTGTAGGAGATGAAGTTAAGTTCGCTTGTATTGACGGTCCTGAGTTCGACGGATTCCTCGTTAATTTCGATGAGGCAATGGATCGAATGAGACTTTATAAGACCGAAGAGGGAAGAGCACTCCTTAAACTTAAGGAAGGCGATACCCATCACGGCGGATGCGGACACTGCGGAGGTGATGAGAAATGATTAACGAAAGAGTACCGATCAAGGAACGGGAACCTCTCGTAAGAGCCAAGAATTTTGACGAAGTATGTCTCGGATATAATGACGAGGAAGCAGCTCTTGAAGCATCCAGATGTTTGAACTGTAAAAATCCTCAGTGTGTTACCGGATGTCCTGTTAACATCAACATTCCGGGATTCATCTCTAAGCTTAAGGAAAATGATATCGCAGGCGCTTATGATGTGCTCTCTCTTTCCAGTTCTCTTCCTGCAGTATGCGGACGTGTATGTCCTCAGGAAACTCAGTGTGAGTCCAAGTGCATAAGAGGAATCAAAGGCGAAGCAGTTGCTATCGGTAAGCTTGAAAGATACGTTGCCGATAAGGCGAGAGAAAACGGCATCAAACCTCATAAGCTCGCTCCTGAAAACGGCCACAAAGTTGCGATCGTAGGAGCAGGTCCTGCGGGTCTGACATGTGCAGGTGACTTGGCAAAACTTGGTTATGACGTAACAATTTTCGAGGCTCTTCATGAGGCTGGCGGAGTACTCACATACGGTATTCCGGAGTTCAGACTTCCTAAGGATACTGTAGTTAAATCCGAGATCGAGAACGTTAAATCTTTGGGTGTTAAGATCGAGACTGACGTTGTTATCGGAAGATCAGTTACTATTGATGAGCTTATCGAGAACGAAGGTTTTGAGGCTGTATTTATCGGTTCAGGAGCAGGCCTTCCTATGTTCATGAAGATACCTGGCGAGAACGCCAAAGGTGTTTTCTCAGCTAACGAATACTTAACGAGAAGTAACCTCATGAAAGCATTCAGAGACGACTATGATACTCCGATCCTTAAAACAGGAAAGACAGTTGTAGTAGGCGGCGGTAACGTTGCAATGGATGCAGCCAGAACGGCTCTTCGTCTGGGTTCCGAAGTAACTGTTGTCTACAGAAGAAGCGAGAAGGAGCTTCCTGCAAGAGCAGAAGAAGTTCATCATGCAAAAGAAGAAGGAATCAAGTTCGAACTTCTTACAAATCCTATCGAGATCCTTATGGATGACGACAAGTGTGTCCGTGCTATCAAGTGCATAAGAATGGAACTTGGCGAGCCTGATGCCAGCGGCAGAAGAAGACCTGTTGCTGTTGAAGGATCAGAGTTCGAGATCGAGACTGATTCCGTGATCATGGCTCTCGGTACTTCTCCTAATCCTTTGATCGCGAAAACGACCAAAGGTCTTGAGACGAACAACAAGAAGTGCATCGTCGTAACTGAGGAATCAGGTAAGACAACTAAGGAAGGCGTTTACGCAGGCGGTGATGCCGTTACGGGTGCAGCTACTGTTATCCTTGCAATGGGTGCAGGTAAGGCAGCTGCAAAGGGAATTGATGAGTTCCTTTCAAAAGTACAGTAATATTTGGAGGTTTTAGAAATGTTTTGTCCTAAATGCGGTCTTGAGTTCAGAGAG